>UQRL01000021.1 GCA_900543555.1 uncultured Oscillospiraceae bacterium
GCCGTCCCGGCGAAAACCTCCTGATCCTGGTGGAGCGCCGCCTGGACAACGTGGTGTACCGCCTGGGCTTTGCCACCACCCGCCGGGATGCCCGGCAGCTGGTGACCCACGGCCACTTCACTGTCAACGGCCAGAAGGTGGACATCCCCTCCTACCTGGTGAAGGTGGGCGACGTCATCGAGGTGAAGGCTTCCAGCCGTTCCTCTGTGAAGTTCTCCAAGCTCACCGGTGAGGACGCCCCCCTGGTGACCGTTCCCCAGTGGCTGGACCGGGAGAAGAACGCCCTGAAGGGCACTGTGGTACAAATGCCCGTCCGCGAAGATATCGACCTGCCCGTGGAAGAGCACCTCATCGTGGAGTTGTACTCCAAGTAATGCGGGCTCCCATTTTAAGCAGCAAAGTTTGCACTGTGTAAAAAGGAGGATCGCGGATGATTGAGATAGAGAGACCCAAGATTGAAATTGCTGAAATTTCGGAAAACGGCACATACGGCAAATTCGTGGTTGAGCCCCTGGAGCGGGGATTTGGCACCACGCTGGGCAACAGCCTGCGGCGGGTGCTGCTCTCCAGCCTGCCTGGGGTAGCCGTGAAATCCATCAAGATCGACGGCGTGCTCCACGAATTTTCCACCATCCCGGGGGTAAAGGAAGACGTCACCGAGATTGTGCTCAACATCAAGGGCCTGGTGGCGAAGCTGTACTGCGACGGCCCCAAGACCGTGGAGATCTCCGCGGAGGGCCCCTGCGAGGTTACGGCCGATTCCATTAAAAGCGACAGCGAGGTAGAGGTGCTGAACCCCGAGCTGCACATCGCCACCCTGGGCGAAGGGGCCAGGCTCTATATGGAGCTTACCCTGGATAAGGGAAGGGGCTATGTCTCGAACGAGCGCAACAAGCAGAATATGCCCGAAGGCGTGATCGGAGAGATTGCGGTCGATTCTATTTACACACCTGTGCTCAAGGTCAACTTCAATGTGGAAAGTACCCGCGTGGGCCAGAGCATCGACTATGACAAGCTGACGCTGGAAGTTTGGACCAACGGCGTCATCAACGCCCAGGAGGCTGTCTCTCTGGCGGCCAAGGTCCTCACCGACCACCTGAACCTGTTTGTGGACCTGTCCGACAAGGGCAAGAGCACCGAGATCATGGTGGAAAAGGACGAAGGCGGCAAGGAAAAGGTGCTGGAGATGACCATTGAAGAGCTGGACCTGTCCGTCCGCTCCTTCAACTGCCTCAAGCGCGCCGGTATCAACACGGTGGAGGACCTGATCAACAAGTCCGAGGAGGACATGATGAAGGTCCGCAACCTGGGACGTAAGTCCCTGGAGGAAGTCGTGTGGAAGCTGGCTTCCCTGGGCTTCAGCCTGCGCAAGGAAGACGAATAAGAGCAACCTACTTTTTGATACGATAGGAGTGAATATCCATGCCGGGAACGAGAAAGCTGGGCCGTGAGACCGCCCATCGCACCGCTATGCTCCGTGGCTTGGTGACCTTCTTCCTGGAGAACGGGAAGATCGAGACCACCGTGACCCGCGCCAAGGAAGTGCGCGCCATGGCGGAAAAGATGATCACCATTGCCAAGCAGGATAACCTGCACAACAAGCGCCTGGTGATGAGCTTCATCACCAAGGAGAGCGTGACCAACAAGCTGTTCACGGAGATCGCCCCCAAGTATGCTGACCGCAACGGCGGCTACACCCGCATCACCAAGCTGGGGCCCCGCCGCGGCGACGCTGCGGAGATGGCGATTCTGGAGCTGGTTTAAGGAAAAAGCTCTGAGAAGAGCAGTGATCTAGAAATACAAGCCGCGGCCAGCATTGGAAAAGCGACCTTCTTTTCCAATGCTGCGGCAAGAAGAAAGCCCGTGGGCGCAAGCCTGCGGGCTTCCTTTTTGCAATGCGAGCGACGCTGCGGAGATGGCGATTCTGGAGCTGGTTTAAGGAAAAAGTTCTGAGAAGAGCGGTGATCTAGAAATACAAGCCGCGGCCAGTATTGGAAAAGCGACCTTCTTTTCCAATACTGCGGCAAGAAGAAAGCCCGTGGGCGCAAGCCTGCGGGCTTCCTTTTTTTGCGCAAAAAAGAGAGGGCAGCGCTTGCCCTCTCTTTCCCATTCTATGTGAGAAGAAAATGCCGTTCAGTTTTCCCAGTACATCTTGGTCTTGGTGTTGATTTCCCCGGACTCCAGCGCAAGGGTCATGGGGGCGGGGGCCGCTCCCGCTAGGCCGCCCCGCTCGGGGATGGTCAGGTCGCTGTGCAGGGTGAGCTTGCTGCCGGTGAACTCCAGGGTCAGCACTAGGCCGGTGGACATGCAGGTGTTGCGGATCTCCACCTCCAGCCGGTCGTGGGCCCTCCAGGCGCCGTTGGCCCCAAAGACCGTCCCGTCGATGAGGGAGTCCTCAAAGTGGCCGGTCATGCCCAGGCGCAGCTCCCGGGTGCCGTTGTCCTGGTGGAACAGCAGCCGGGCGTCGTCCCCCTGAAAGTGGAACTCCAAGCGCTGCAGCTTGCCACCCACGTCGCTGAAGTGTCCGCCCCCGGCTACCAGGTCGTACAGGCCGGGGATAGAGCCCTCCGGCAGGTACACGGCGCCGTGGAGGGAGGACTCCGCCCCGGGGTTGCGTTTGCCCAGCTTGGGGTTCAGCTCCAAACGCTCCAAGCGCTTTTGAAGCCGGTGCTGGGCGTGGGGGTCCTCCGGCAGGGGGCTGTCGGAAAAGGCGGGAAGCAGCTTATCCCACAGGGCGGTGAGGACTGCCTGCAGCCGCATGGAGGCGGACTGGATGACCACCACCGCGTCCTGGGGTCCCAACACCACGCCGTACTGCCCAAAGGCGCCGTCTCCCCGGAAAACGCCTGGCTTCGAGCAGCGCCAGAATTGGAAGCCGTAACCGGCGTGCCAGTCCGGGTCCCCATCCCAGCCGGGGCCCTTGTTCTCAATCTGCTTGGATGTGGCCGTCTCAAACCATTCCGCGTTTAAAAGCTGGCGGCCCTCCCAAACGCCCTTGTTGGCCACAAATTGGGTGAAGCGCGCCATAGCGTCCAGGGTGAGGTAAGAGCCGGCGCCGCCCATTTCCGTGCCGTCCGACAGGGCGTGGCAGTGCACATCCCCCATGCCCAGGGGCTCGAAGAGCCGGGGCTTTAGGAACTGGGTCAGGGTTTGCCCCGTCTTCCGTGCCAGGATGGCGGCAAGCATGTTGGTGCCGGCGGTGTTGTAGAGAAAATGGGTGCCGGGCTCGTAGACGAAGGGATGATGGAGGAAGGAGGCGATCCAGTCCGGGTCATCCTGCCCCAGGTTGGGGATCTCGGTGGCGTGGCCGCAGCCCATCATCAGCAGGTGGCGCACCTGGCACTTTTGCAGGTTCTCGCTGGGTTCCTCCGGGATCTTGTCCGGGAAGAGGTCCACCAGCCGGTCATCCAGGGAGAGCAGCCCCTCCTGTACGGCAAAGCCGATGGCGGTGGAGGTCAGGCTCTTGGTGAAGGAGAACATGGCGTGGGGGGTCTGAGGGTTATAGGGCTTCCAATGGCCCTGGGCAAAGACCTTGCCGTGGCGCAGCAGCATAAAGCTGTGCATCTCAATGCCATAGCGGTAGAGCTCATCCAGCAGGTCCAGCACGGCCTGGGAGGGCACGCCCACACTTTCGGGAGAAACGCGGGGAAATTCCATGAGGCAGCATCCTTTCTAAAACGGTTTTTATCGCAAGAGCGGAAAAGCTCCGGTGTCTTTTCAAGCAAAGGGGCCTATGCCGGCACCCTGCTAAAAAGCCCTGTGAAAAAAGTGTAGCACAGATTAAACGGGAATGCAATGCGGCATACTAGCCATGACCGGATGAAAAATGAAAAGAGAGGGGAACATCACATGGTAAAGATCCAGAAGGTATATGGCTGCGAGATCTTGGATTCCCGGGGGAATCCCACGGTCAGCGCCACGGTGCAGCTCTCCGACGGCACCATGGGCACGGCCGCGGCGCCCTCCGGGGCTTCCACCGGCAAGTTCGAGGCCGTGGAGCTGCGGGACGGGGACCAGCGCCGGTATGGGGGCAAAGGGGTGCTCAAAGCGGTGCGGAACATTGCGGAGGTCATTTCCCCGGCGCTGGAGAAGATCCCCAGCCTGACGGTCCGGGAGATTGACCGGGTGCTGCTGCGGCTGGACGCCACCCCCAACAAGGCCCGCTTGGGGGCCAACGCCACCCTGGCAGTGTCCATGGCGGCGGCCCGGGCCATTGCCGCCCACTACCGCATGCCCCTGTACCGGTTTTTGGGCGGGGCCAACGCCCACACCCTGCCCCTGCCCATGATGAATATTCTCAACGGCGGGGCCCACGCGGGCAACAACATCGACATCCAAGAGTTTATGATCGTTCCCACCGGGGCCTGCTGCTTCCGGGAGGGGCTGCGCTGGTGCGCGGAGATCTATCACACCCTGGGCGCCCAGCTGAAGGAGCGGGGGCTTTCCACCGGTGTGGGGGACGAGGGCGGCTTTGCCCCCGACCTGGAGAGCGACGAGGCCGCCATTGAGGCAGTGCTGGCGGCCATCGAAAAGGCGGGATACGGCGGCAAGGTGCAGCTGGCCCTGGACGCTGCCGGCAGCGAATGGGCCCAAGGAACCCGCTACCGCCTGCCCAAGCGGGGAAAGGAGCTCTCCACCCAGGACTTGATCGCCTATTGGGAGGGGCTGGTGGAGAAATACCCCATCCGGTCCATTGAGGACCCCCTGGGGGAAGAGGACTTTGCGGGCTGGGCAGAGCTGACCCGCCGCCTGGGGGACAGGGTCCAGCTGGTGGGGGACGATCTGTTCGTCACCAACCTGGAGCGGCTGCAGCAGGGCGTTGACGAGGGGGCTGGCAACGCCATCCTCATCAAGCCCAACCAGATCGGCACCCTCTCCGAGACCTTGGACTGCATGGAGCTGGCCAAGCGCAGCGGATACAGGACCATCGTCTCCCACCGCTCCGGCGAGACGGAGGACACCTTCATCGCAGACCTGGCGGTGGGTGTCAACGCCGGGCAGATCAAGACCGGCGCCCCCTGCCGCACAGAGCGGGTGGCCAAGTACAACCGCTTGCTGCGCATTGAGGAGTGCGAGTGCCCCGAGGCCCAGCACCGGGAGAAGTGACCTCTGCATAAACCTGCCTCCCGCCGGGAAGACTGGGGGAGAGGACCGGCCGGAAGGAGGGGGAGAGATGGAAAAGCATGTGCTGATCGTGGCCACCACCCAGGATTTCCTGCTGAAATTTGAGAGGGACAATGTAAGGCTCCTTCAGGAGATGGGCTATACGGTCCACTATGCCGCCAACCTGAAGGAGCCCGCCTATGTTTCGGACGGGGCGCGCATCCGGGCCCTGGGGGTGGAGGTCCACCACATCAGAGCTGCCCGCTCCCCCTATCTGCTGCGGGAAAACCGCGCTGCCCTGTCCCAGCTGCTAGAGCTGGTGGGGCGCTATCCAATTCGGGCCATCCACTGCCACACCCCGGTGGGGGGCCTGCTGGGAAGGCTGACGGGGCGTTTCTCCCGGGAGCGGCCAGTGGTGGTGTACACGGCCCACGGGTTCCACTTTTTCCGGGGGGCGCCCCTGTACAACCGGCTGGCCTTTTATCCCGTGGAGCGGGGCCTGGCCCGCTTTACGGATGTTTTGGTCACCATCAACGCGGAGGACTACCGGGCGGCCCGAAAGCTGCCCTTGCCCCCCGGCGGCAAGGTGTTCCGCCTGCCGGGAGTGGGCCTGGACCGGGCCCTGTTTTCCCCCCTGCCCGCCCCGGAGCGCCAGGCGCTGCGCAGGCGGCTGGGGGTGGGGCCCCAAGAGCTGTTCCTCCTCTCGGTGGGGGAGCTGAACTTGAACAAGAACCACCGGGTGGTGCTGGAGGCCCTCTCCCTGCTGAAAGGGCAGCCCGGTGGCCTGGAGGGCATCCGCTACGGCATCTGCGGGGAAGGCTTCTCCCGGCCCATGCTCTCCCAGGAGATCCGGGAGAGGGGCCTCTCGGACACGGTGACCCTTTACGGCTACCGGCCGGATATCCCCCAGCTGCTGGCCTGCGCCGACGCCACCGTGTTCCCCTCCCGCCGGGAGGGGCTGGGCATGGCGGGGCTGGAATCCCTGGCCATGGGGGTGCCCGTGCTGGCGGCGGACAACCGGGGCACCCGGGAGTACATGGTCCACGGGAAGAACGGGCTGGTCTACCCCTGGGATGACCCGGCGGGCTTTGCCCGGGGCATTGCCCTGCTGCGGGGGATGGACCCGGCCCGCCGCCAGGCCATGAGCCGGCGGTGCGTGGACTCGGTGGCGCCCTTTGACAGGAGCCGGTCCCAGCAGGTGATGGGGGCTGTGTACCGGGAGATGGACAGAAAGGTGAGGGAGCGTTATGAGACAGGACCCCTTGGTCAGTGTAGTAATGGGCTCGTTTGAGCCCTGCTGGAGCAGGCTCCGCCGGGCGGTGGACTCTCTGGTGGGACAGACCCTACCAGAGTGGGAGCTGCTCCTCTGGGACGACGGCTCCTCCCCCCAGGGGGCTCTGGCGCTGGAGCAGGCCGCCCGGCTGGACCCCCGGGTGCGGCTGGTCCACGCCGGGGAAAACCGGGGGCTGGCCCATGGCTTGAACCAGTGTGTGGAAAGGGCCCGCGGCCCCTACATCGCCCGTCTGGACGACGACGACCTGTGTTTTCCACAGCGGCTGCGGCGGCAGGTGGATTTTTTGGCGGAACACCCCGCCTACCAGTGGGTGGGGTCGGCGGCGCTGCTGCTGGATGAAAGCGGCCCCTGGGGCAGGCTGCGGCCCCCCACCCGCCCGGGGCGGCGGGACTTCCTCCGCACCTCCCCCTATATCCACCCCTCGGTGATGTTCCGCCGGGAGGTGCTGGAGCTGGCCGGGGGCTACCGGGAGGACAAGGCCCTTTTCGGCTGCGAGGACTACGAGCTGTTTGCCCGGCTCCACAGCCGGGGCTTTCGGGGCTATAACCTGCCGGAGTGCCTTTTGGGCTATTGGGAGAGCCGGGCCTCCTACGCCAAGCGCACCCCGGCCCGCCGCCTGCGGGAGGCAGCCCTCCGCTGCCGGGCGCTGCCCCGGCTGGGCCTCCCCCTGCCGGAGGCTCTGTGGGGTGCAGCCCGCCCTCTGGCGGTGAGCCTGGTGCCCCCTGGGGTGCAATACCGGCTCACGCGCTGGGAAAGGGGGCTGCCCCATGGATGAGCGGAGCGCCCTCTACCGCAGCTTGGCGGGGGATCCCATCGCCCGGCGGGTGGAGGGGCTGCCCGGCTCCTCCCCGTGGGAGCAGGCCGCCTGCTGGGCGCTGGCCCCGGCCGTGGGGGCCTTTTCCCAGTGGGTGCTGGGCCGGGCCCTGAAGGACGGGGTAAGGCGGCTGTACTTCCTCTCCCGGGACGGCTGGCACTTCTATCACATGGCCCAAAGGCTGTGCCGCGCCTGGAGCTTGCCGGTGGAGTGCCGGTATCTCTACGGCTCCCGGTATGCCTGGCGGCTGCCCCTGTACCACACGGACCACCGGCGAGCCCTCTCCCAGCTGTGCGGGAAGGTGCTTTCTCCCACGCTGGAGGGAGTGCTGCGCCAGGCGGGGCTTTCCCCAGAAGAACGCGCCGGGGTGCTGGGAGAGCTGGCGGTTTCGGGGAACAGTGTCCTTTCCCCCGGGGAGCGAAGGGCGCTGTTCCAGAAGCTGAAAGCCTGTCCCCGGTTCCTGTTCCTGATGGACCGGAGCTCCCGCCAGGCATTGCCCGGGCTTGCCGGGTATCTCCGGCAAGAGGGCTTTTTGGAGGGCGTCCCCTGGGCCCTGGTGGACAGCGGCTGGATGGGCTCTATCCAGGAGACCCTGGCCCAGGCCCTGGCTTTGCTGGGGGCCGCCCAGGGGCCCCGGGGCTATTATTGGGGGCTGTACCGGGCGCCCCAGCTGGGGCGGTGGGCTTGCTATTCCTTTTCTCCGGGGAGGGAGCTGAAGCGTCAGGCGGGCTTCTGCCCCGGTTTTTTCGAGGCGGCGCTGGCCGCCCCCCAGGGCATGGCCTTGGGTTATGAGGAGCGCCGGGGCCGCTTTATCCCCCGGCTGGGAGATCCTCCGCACGGGGGAACGTTTTCCCGGGAGCTGGAGGAGCTCTTCGCGGACTATGGGGAAAAGCTGCTCCAAGAGGGAGCGCCCCGGAACCTGTTGGGCCGGGCTGCGGCGGAGCTGCCTCGGGTCTGCTCCCTTTTGGAACAGCTGATGACCTGCCCCACCCGCCAGGAGGCGTCCGCCTTTGGGGCGCTGCCTTTTTGGGACAGCCCGTTGGAGGGAGCTGCCGGGCCCCTGGCCTCCCCGCCGGGCGGGAAAAGCCCTTGGCCCGAGGGCAGCGCCGCGCTGTATGGGAAGTGCCCAAAACAAGAGCTGGCGGCCTTGCGGGCCCGCCGTTGGGCCAGGGTGTTCAAGCTGGCCTGGAAGGCTTAGAAAGCGGAAAGGAGCGCGTTATGGAAAAACGGGAGCAGTGGCGGCAGTATGGCTTTGTCATCCAGCAGCTTACCAGCCGGGAGCTGAAGAGAAAGTACGCCCGGTCGGTGCTGGGGGTGCTGTGGAGCGTTCTCAACCCCCTGCTCTCCATGGGGGTGCTTTCCCTGATCTTCTCCCAGATGTTCCGGCGCTCCATCGAGAACTACCCCATCTACTACCTGACGGGGTACCTGCTGTGGCAGGCCTTTACCGCCACCACCAACACGGCCATGACTACCCTGGCGGACAACCGCCCCCTTCTTTTGAAGGTGAAATTCCCCATGGAGCTGTTCATCCTGGCCAGGGCGGCCACCGCCCTGGTGAACCTGGGCTATTCCTTTTTGGCCTATGGGGTGATGCTGCTGGTGTTCCGCATCCCCCTCAGCGGGGCGGCCTTGGCCGTGGTGCCGGTGGTGGCCTGCCTCTCCCTCTTTTCCCTGGGAATGTCCTACGCCCTTGCCGCGGCCTATGTGTTCTTTGGGGATGTGAAGCACCTGTACGCTGTGGCCCTGACCCTGTGGATGTACTGCTCAGCCATCTTTTACCCGGCGGACCAGCTCTCCGGGCCCATCCGCTGGGTGGTGGAGGTAAACCCCCTGTACCTGTTTATCCGGGTGCTGCGCAGCGCGGTGATGGAGGCCCAGCCCCCCAGCGGGGGAGAGCTGCTGCTCATGGTCCTGTGGGGCGGGGGCGTGTACCTGGCGGGCCGGGGGATCTTCCGGGCCTGCCGGGAGGCCGTCCTGCGGCGGCTGTGAGGGTACCGGCATGGAACAGAACACACCTGCCATCCAAGTGGAGCATGTAACCATGGAGTTCCGCCGGTCCCAAAGCCCGGCGGGCAGCTTGAAGGAGCTGCTGCTCTCCCGGCGGCAGCGGCCCCAGCCCTTCCGGGCCCTGGAGAACGTGAGCTTCTCCGTCTCCCAGGGGGAGGTGGTGGGCATTGTGGGGAAGAACGGCTCGGGAAAGAGCACCCTGCTAAAGCTCATTGCCGGGGCACTGACCCCCACCGCCGGGCGCATCCTGGTGGACCGGGAGAAGGTGCAGCTGCTGACCTTGGGCACCGGCTTTGACCCGGAGCTGACCGGACGGGAGAACCTGTTCTTGAACGGGGCTCTCATCGGCCGCAGCCGGAAATTTCTTCAGGAGAATTATAATTCCATCGTGGAGTTCGCAGAGCTGGCGGGCTTTATGGAGGAGCGGGTGAAGAACTACTCCTCGGGCATGGTGTCCCGGCTGGGGTTTGCCATCGCCACCGCCGGGGACGCTCCAGAGATCCTGATTTTGGACGAGGTGCTCAGCGTGGGGGACATGTTCTTCCGCAAAAAGAGCGAGGCCCGCATCCGGGAGCTGATCCACGGGGGCTCCACGGTGCTGATCGTCTCCCACTCGCCGGGGGTCGTCCGGGAGAACTGCACCCAGGCCCTCTGGTTGGACCGGGGCCGCCTGCGCCGGCAGGGAAGCCCCCAGGAGGTCTGTGCCGCCTATGAGGCCCAGACCTGAGGACGATTATGGAAAGGAGCATGGCTGTGAAAGAGCAGTTGTACCGGATGATCTTCCGCTCCCCCCAGGCACGGGAGCGCTGGGAGGCCCTGCGGCGGGAGGGAACCCCCCGGTGGAGGGCCCTGGCCGCCCTGCCTCTGGGCGCCCGGGAGGAGGGCCGCCCCCTGCCCGCTCAGGAGAGCGAGTCCGCCCGCAGCCGCCGGGAACCGCCCCGGGCGCTGGCCCGCAGGTTGGCGCATTTCGATGTGGTGAGCTTCGATGTCTTCGACACCCTCCTCCTTCGGGACGTGGACCGGCCGGAGGAGGTGTTCTCCTTTGTGGGGGCCAAGCTGGGCTATCCGGACTTCCGCCGCCTGCGGGTGGAGGCGGAGCGCCAGGCCCGGGAGAAGAAGCGGCGTTCCCAAGGTGCCGGGGAGGTGACCCTTCGCGAAATTTGGCAGGAGCTAGAGCGGATGACCGCCCTGCCCCCGGCGGAGGGCATGGCTGCCGAACGGGAGGCGGAGGCCGCCCTCTGCCGGGCCAACCCCTATTTCCTGCCGGTGGTGGCGGAGCTGCGCCGCATGGGAAAGGAGCTGGCGCTCCTCTCTGACATGTACCTGCCGGGGGAGTTCCTCCAGCAGCTGGTGGAGCAGGCGGGCTTCGGCCGGTTCTCCCGCTGCCTGGTCTCCGGGGAGGCAGGCGTTTCAAAAGGAGCGGGCGGGCTGTTCCGCCGCCTGCGGGAGGCGTACCCGCCCGGCACCGCTTTTGCCCATGTGGGGGACCACCCCCTGTCCGATGGGGCCCGGGCCCAGGAGCAGGGATTTGTCCCTTTCCCCTACGAGAACGTCCACCGGGCTGGAGGGCCCTTTCGGGCCAAGGATCTCTCCCCCCTGGTGGGCGGTGTGTACCGGGCCCTGGTAAACCGGAAGCTCCACAACGGCCGGTGGGAATTTCCCCGGGCGTATGAGTACGGCTTTGTGTACGGCGGCCTCTTTGCCTTGGGTTATTGCCGGTTTATCCGGGAGTACGCCCAGAGGAAGGGTGTGGACCGCCTGCTGTTCCTCTCCCGGGACGGGGCGGTTTTGCGCAAGCTCTACCAGCGGCTGTACCCGGAGGACCCCCGGCCGGTGTACGCCTACTGGTCCCGCCGGGCGGCCATGAAGGTCTGCGCCGGGCTGTTCCCCGAGGACTTTTTCCGGCGGTTCCTGTCCCACAAGATCGACGGCCGCCGGACTTTGGGGGAGGCCCTGCACAGCATGGAGCTGGAGGCCCTGCTGCCCGGCCTGTGCCGGTCCTTGAAGCTGGGCCCCGCCGCCCCGCTGACGTATAAAACCGCCCGGGCGGTCCAAAACTACCTCACAGAGGCGTGGGACCAGGTGCTGGCGGTGTACGCCCCCCAGCGGGAGGCCGCCGGCGCCTACTATAAGAAGCTGCTGAAGGGCTGCAAGCGGGCTGCCGCCGTGGATATCGGCTGGGCGGGCACCGGGGCGGTGAGCCTCTCTTTTGCCGCCCAGAAGCTGTGGGGCCTGCCCTGCCGGATCAGCGGCCTGTTGGCAGGCACCAACGCCCAGAGCACCCCGGAGTGGGACAGCGCCGAACCCCTGCTTCTCACCGGGCAGCTGGAAAGCTACCTTTTCTCCTCCCGGGAAAACCGGGACCTGTGGAAGCGCCACGACCCGCGCCTGGGGCACAACCTCTTCTGGGAGCTGCTGCTGGGGGCGGAAGAGGGCAGCTTGGTGGGGTTTTACCCCGCCCCCCAAGAGGGGTACCGGCTGGAGTTTTCCCCCGCTCCCCATAGGGAGGCGGTGGGGGACATCCACCGGGGGCTGCTGGACTTTGCGAGAGAATTTGTGGACACGGAAAAACGGCTGGGGCTTTCCTTGCCCATCTCCGGCCGGGACGCTTACGCCCCCATGCTGGAGGTGTTCTCTGGAAAAAACGCCCCCTACCGCCGGGAATGGGAGGCGTTTCTGGATGAACCGGGCATTGGGTGAAGGGGTGCTGTACCACGCGGTCAGTTCCTATCAGTTGTTGGAGGCGATGCTGCACCGGCGGCTGTTTCACCGGGAGGAGCGGGCCACCCTGCTGCTGCCGGACTTTATCGTGGGGAAATACCCCCAGTGGCAGCGGCTGGAAGGGCCCTTCTTTGACCGGGTGGCCCTGTTCCCCTATCTGCTGATCCCCCACGGGGAGGAGTGCCGGGTCCTTGCGGACACAGCCGCCGCCTATGAGGGGCTGGGCCTGCCCCCGGCGGAGAGCTTCTTCAAGCGGTATGTGATGGGGGCACACTTCTACTTTTCCCTGTACCTGGAGGCCAAGGGCCTGCCCTTCTCCTTTTTCGAGGACGCGGCGGGAACCTTGAGCCGCCCGGACCAGGCCGCCGCCATCCTGGGGAGGAAGTTCCCCCAGCACGCGGAGCTGGCCCGGCGCCACGGGCTGTTCTCCGGGGAGAACCCCCTCATCCGGGAGGTGTTCTGCTGCCTGGAAGCCCAGGCCCGCTTCCCCCAGCTGCCCGTGCCGGTGTGGGATTTTTCCGTGGAGCGGGCCCTGGAGGCCCTCTCCCCCTGGGAGCGATGGCGGCTGGTGCGGTTTTTCGTGCCCCATCCCCTCCGTTGCAGGGGAGAGGCCCTGCTGCTGACCCAGCAATTCTCCGCCCTGGGCATGCTCACGGAGGAGCAGCAGCGGGAGCTGTACCGCTCTCTGGCGGAGGGCCTTTTGCGGGGGGTGCCCCTGCTCATTAAAAAACACCCGGACGACCCCCTGGACTATGGGGAGGTGTTCCCCGGGGCTAGGACCATCGGGCCGGTGTTCCCCGCGGAGCTTTTGCCCTATGTGTTCCGGGGGAAGCGGCCCCAGCGGGTGTACGCCTTCGATTCCGCCAGCCTGGCAAACTTAGGGGAGCACTTTGAGACCGTGGGGCTGGGCAGCGTAGAGGTGACCGCCCCCAAGGGAAAACCTGTTGGAAAGGAGGAGCTTCATGCCTAAGAGCCTTGCCCTTGTCAATTCTGTGTACCATCTGCTCACGGTGGTGAATCTGCAGCACTTGGCTCCCCCCGGGGAGGAGACCGACCTACTGGTCTCGGACATCACCCCTGGCCTCCAGGACCTCATTCCCCGCCTGGGGGAGACCGGCCTGTTCGCCCGGGTCCTTCCCGTGGGGAGCAAGGACTTGGGAGAGCGCTTCCCCATGGACCAGGAGGGGCCGGCGGCCCGCTGCCTGGAAGAGGGGGAGGCCCACCTCCGCTGGGCCCTGGGGGAAGAGCTGGAGGGGGAGTACCGACGGGTGCTGTTCCCCAACTTCGACTGGCTGGCCCGGCTGCTGGCCTGCCGCTACAGCTGCCCCTTCTACTGGGTGGAGGACGGCTTTTCCAGCTATGTCATCGACTTTGCCCGGCCGGACCGGGCGGCGGTCAACCGGCACTCGTTGGGGGCCAAGCTGGGGGAGAGGACGGAGGCCGCCCTGCTCTACGAGCCCCGCCTGGCCATGCGGGGGGACGGGCGGAAAAACCTGCCCCTGCCCAAGCTCTCCCGGCAGGATGGCGCCCTGCGGGAGCTGCTGAACTTTGTCTTTGCCTATCACCCGCCCCAGGACCTGCCCCCCTTCCTCTTTTTGGAGCAGTCCTTCCGGGCGGAAAATATCCGGGGCAACGACCTGGAGCTGATGGCCCAGTGCCAGCAGGCGGTGGGGCTGGGCCGTTTCGGCGTGAAGTCCCACCCCAGGAACGGGGACCACCTGCCCCAGGCTTTGGGGCTCTCCCGCAAGGTGGACTTGTCCGTTCCCTGGGAGCTGTTTTTGCTCAACCAGGAGCCGCCCCGGCCCGCGGTGCTGACGGTGTGCTCCAACGGGGCTCTCAGCGGCAGGCTGTGCCTGGGGCTGGAGGACGATACAGTGATGCTCTACAAGCTCTACACCGGAAAGGTGCTGTGGAAGGAAAACCAGGTGCTCTCCCGGTATTTGGAGGCGTTCCGGCGCCAGTTTGCCGGGCGGAATTACTATGTGCCGGAGACCGTGTTCGAGCTGCGGAACGTGCTGAAGGTTTTGGGAGGACAGTATGGAGGTTAAGGTTTCCCTGATTATCCCCGTGTATGGGGTGGAAAATTACCTGGAGCGGGCGGTGGATTCCGCACTGGCCCAGACCCTGGAGGAGAAGGAGGTCATCCTGGTGGATGACGGCAGCCCCGACGCCTGCCCCCAGATCTGCGACCGCTATGCCGCCCAATATCCAGGGGTGGTGCGGGTGCTCCACCAGGAGAACCAGGGCCTGGGCATGGCCCGCAACGCCGGCATCCGCCTGGCCCGGGGGGAGTATATCGCCTTTATGGACTCGGACGACACCATCGAGCCGGAGATGCTCTCCGCCCTCTATGAGAAGGCCAAGGAGGGGGATTTCGACTGGGTCATGTGCGACGTGCGCATCCGCTATGTGGAGGAGGGGCGGGAGGTGGAGGTGCCCTCCTATCCCCGGGAAGAGGTGGACCTGGCGGACTACATCGCCCACGGCAACAACATCACCTACAGCGTGAACAAGCTGTACAAGCGCTCCATTTGGGAGAGGGAACGCTATGAGAAAATGCTCTTTGAGGATATCGCCCTCATCCCCTCCCTGGTGACCCGCTACCACCGCATGGCCTATGTGCCCCGGGCCTTTTACAATTACTACCGCCGGGGGAACACCATCTCCACCACCCCCACCGGGGACACGGTGGATATCGTCAAGGCCTTCCGGAAATTCCTCACCACCTGCGACCCCGCCTACCGGGAAGAGGCCGTGTACGCCGCGGCCCGCCAGCTGCTGTGGAACATGACCCAGTCCCGTCCCCTGTTTTTGCCGGACTTTATCGCCTTCCTCCACGAGTTTGAGGCGGATTTCCGCCTGAACCCCTACCTCAGGCAGGATAAGGAAGCGGGAAAGCTGCTGGACTATTTGGAGACCCCCGTGCTGCCGGACACCCTGGTCTGCGCCCACTGCCGCCGGGAGCTGCCCCCAGAGCTTTTGCGGGCCGTAAAGGAGCACTTCCCCAACGCCCGGATGGTGGAGCCGGACGAAAGCTGGCTCTCCCGGGAGGAGGTGCCGGAAAACGTGCGCCAGGCCGCGGAGCAGGGCCATTGGCGGTATGTGGAGGAGTATCTGTCCCTGCTGTGCCTGTGGGAGGAGGGGGGCATTGCCCTTTCCCAAGAGGCCCTTCCCAGCCTTCTGCTCAAACGCCGCCGGATGGAGAAGGCCTTTTTCGGCTTTGAGAACCAGGAGGACCTGACCACCCTGTGCTTCGGGGCCGCCCCCCGCCACTATGTCATCCGGGCCTTGCTGGATTCCTACCGGGAGGAGCACCTCTACAACCGTGCGTTCCTGCCCCTGGCGGAGCGGCTGCGGGACTTTCTCATCACCCGGTTTCACTTAAAGCCCAACGGCCGCCGCCAAGTGCTGGAAGGGGACGTGGTGGTCCACCTGCCCAGCGTGCTGGCCTATGACCTGCACGACGGGGAAAACTGCTGCAAACACAACTTCCCCGCCCCGGAGGGCTGCGAGGTGGTCAGCGGGCAGGTGCTGGCGTTCTGGTCCCAGCGGGTGCTGGAGAACTGGAGCCTGTTCAAGCGGGAGAGGGAAAAGGGCCGCGCCCCGGGAAAAGCCCCTGCCCCGCAGAAGGCAGCGGCGGCAGGGTGCACCCAAGAGCAGCTGGAGGCCGAGGGCCGCCGGGTGGCCCAGCTCTATGAGAGCTCTACCAGCTGGAAGGTGACCCGGCCCCTGCGGGCGCTGGCCCGCCTGTGGAAAAAGGAGCCCCGCTAGAACAGGAGATCATCATTTCCCCGCGGTGCCTGCGGGATTGTTCAAGGAGGTAAACGCGATGCGTGTGATCGGAATTATCCCCGCCCGGTTCGACTCCAGCCGCTTTAAGG
This sequence comes from uncultured Oscillospiraceae bacterium, assembly GCA_900543555.1. Taxonomy (GTDB): domain Bacteria; phylum Bacillota; class Clostridia; order Oscillospirales; family Acutalibacteraceae; genus Acutalibacter; species Acutalibacter stercoravium. Next base: position 15,824 of record UQRL01000021.1, read on the forward strand.
GCAAGCCCCTGGCGGACCTGTGCGGCCGGCCCATGCTGTGGTGGGTGTACCATCAGGTGAAAAAGGCCAAGCGCCTGGCGGAGGTGTGGGTGGCCACAGACCACGAGGCCATCCGCCAGGCCTGCGGGGAGTACCAGATCCCCTGCAAAATGACCTCGCCCCAGTGCCCCACCAGCACCCAGCGGGTATATGAGGCGGCCCAGTCCCTGAAGGCGGACCTGTACGTCTGCGTCAACGGGGACGAGCCCCTGCTGGACCCCGCCCTGGTGGACGCGGTGGTGCCGGACTCTCTGGAGGGGTTCTTCGCCGCCAATTTGATGGCGCCCATCCACTCCCCGGTGGAGGCGGTGGATGACACCAACATCAAGGTGGTGGCGGACGAGGCGGGCAACGCCCTGTTCTTCTCCCGCAGCCCCATCCCTCACCCCAAGGCCAGCGTGGAGTACCAGTTCTACAAGCACCTGGGGGTGCTGTGCTACACCCGGGCGGCCTTGGAGTTTTTCGATCAGACGCCCCGGGGGCCCCTGGAGTCCATTGAGGACATCAACGAGCTGCGGTTCATCGAGCACGGGCGCAAGCTGAAGATGATCCCCGTGGAGGCCAAGACCCTTTCCGTGGACACCCCCAAGGACCTGGAGTACGTCCGGGGGGTGCTGCGGAAAAAGGTGGACAGGGGGGAGATCTGACATGGGCGTACAAGTGCTGGACTGCACCCTGCGGGATGGGGGCTATATCAACAACTGGGAATTTGGCAGGCGGGCCATCGCCTCTATTTTGGATAAGCTGGAGGCCGGCGGCATCGAGATCATCGAGTGCGGGTTCCTCACCAGCCGTCCCCGGGGGGAGGACTGCTCCCTGTTCCGCAGCCCCGGGGACATTGCCCCCCTGCTGCCCCAGCGGCCGCGCCGGGCCATGTTCGTAGCCATGATCGCCATGGGGGAGTGGGAGCTTCCGCCGGACCAGCTGCCGCCCCGGCGGGAGGGGGATATCGACGGAATCCGCCTCACCTTCCATCGGGAGGAGGCGGACCGGGCCTTTGCCTGGGCCGGCGCCATAATGGCAAAGGGGTACCAGGTGTTTCTGCAGCCGGTGGGCACTGCCTTCTATTCGGACCTGGAGCTTCTGCGCCTGGTGGAGCGGGTCAACCAGCTGAAGCCCTTCGCCTTTTATATTGTGGACACCCTGGGCAGCATGTACCGCAACCAGGTGGCCCGCCAGTTCCATCTCATCGACGAGAACATGGACCCCCAGGTCAAGCTGGGCTTTCACGGCCACAACAACCTGCAATTGGCCTTTTCCAACGCCCAGGTGCTCTCCACCATCCAGGCCAAGCGGGACCTGATCTTGGACAGCTCGGTCTACGGCATGGGCCGGGGGGCGGGCAACCTGCCCACAGAGCTGATCGCCCGGTATATCAACCAGAACATCCAGTCCCGGTACAATGTGGCCATGGTCATGGACATCTACGATGAGTATATCGCCTTCCTCCGCCGGGAGTACGAGTGGGGGTACACCATGGCTTACCACATTGCGGCCATCCACGCCTGCCACCCCAACTACGCGGCTTACCTGCTGAACAAGCAGACACTGACCATGCAGGACATCGAAAGCGTGCTGCGTTCCATTCCCAAAGAGCGGCGGGTGGAGTTTGACAAGGGGCTTATCCGGCAGCTGTACGCCCAGTTCCAAAACCGGGCCATCGACGACAGCCGCGCCGTAGAGGAGCTTTCTGCCTTGCTGCGGGGAAGAAAGCTGCTGGTGCTGGCCCCGGGCCAAAGCCTGCGCACCCGGGAAACCCAGGTGCTGGAGTTCATCCGCCGGGAGGATCCCTTCGTGTTCGCCGTGAACTTTGCCGACCCCAAATTCCGGCCGGACGCCTGTTTTGTCAGCAGCCACAAGCGGTTGGACATCATCGGGCCCCAGGTGCGGGACATGGCGGGGGCGCGGCTTATCCTCACCTCTAACCTGGCGGCTTACGGCGGGGAGGGCTGCCTGTTTGTGGACTATGGCCAGTGCGTCAACGAGGACGGCATGGTCTCGGACAACGCGGGGCTGATGCTGCTGAAGCTGCTGGAGCGCTGCGGGGCCCGGCAGGTGTTCCTGGCAGGGTTTGATGGATTCCGCCCCCAGCCGGAGGCCAGCTACTACAGCCGGGAAGCCGTCCTGCCCGTCAACGCCGCGGAGCTTTTCGAGCGCCAGCGCCGCATGGGGGAACAGCTGCGCCGCCTGCCCCTGGAGATGGTGTTCCTTACCCCCTCGGCTTATGAGGACAGGGAGGGAAAAACATGAGCGCCTCCACGAAAAAGCGGCTCCTGTGGGCGGGGGGTATCCTTCTGGCGCTGGTGGTGCTGGCGGTGGGCATGGGCGTTTATTACGCCGGTCAGGCCAAGCGGACCTTGGACCAGGTGACCCAGCCCGGCGCTTCCCAGCGGGAGGTCTCCGTCTATGTGCTGGCCGATGACCCCGCCCAGGATCTTTCTGACGCGGCGGGATACCTTTTTGGCTCCCTGGCAGGGGAGGAAGAGGCGGTGGCCCGGCTGGAGGACGCCCTGGGCGGTTCCCCAGCGGTGGAGGAATATCCCACAGCCTTCGCCCTGGCGGACGCCTTGCAGCAAGGGGCCTGCGGGGCCGTGCTGTTGGAGGAGTCCTATCAGCTGAGCCTTTCCGACGCCCGGGGCTATGAGTGGACCGCCGAAGGCATGCGCAGGCTGGGGGCGGTTTCCCTCCCCCATGAGGAGGCCCAGCCCCTGCCGGTGCCGGAGGGCACCCCAGAGCGGTTCCTGCTCTACCTCAGCGGCAGCGACACCTTCGGGGACATTTCCACACTCTCCCGCAGCGATGTGAATATTCTGGCGGCGGTGGATACGCGCGCCAAGCGCCTGCTGCTGGTGGCCACGCCCCGGGACTTCTATGTGTCCTTCTCCCAAACCGGGGGCGCCAAGGACAAGCTGACCCACGCGGGCATTTACGGCATCCAGGCCTCGGTGGACGCCCTAGAGACCCTCTATGGAGTGGAGATTGACTACACCCTGCGGATGAACTTCACCGGCTTTGTGGAGATCATCGACGCTCTGGGGGGCGTCAGCGTCTACTCGGACCGGGAGTTCACGGTGGAGAATATCCGCACCTACCGGCAGGGGTACAACCAACTCACCGGCATTGAGGCACTGGCCTTTGCCCGGGAGCGGATGAGCTTTCCCGAAGGGGACTACCAGCGGGCCAAAAACCAGATGGAGGTCATCCGGGCCGTGGTAGAAAAGGCTTCCTCTCCAGCCCTGGTGCAAAACCTTCCCGCTGTGCTGGAGGCTGTTTCGGGAAATTTTGAGACCAATATGCCCCAGGCCCAAATTCTGGCTATGGGGCCCCAGCTTTCCGGGGATTGGGACATCCAGACCTACACGGCCAGCGGAGAGAGCGCCTACCGGGAGACCTGGTCCATGCCTGGGCAGGAGCTGTACGTCATCCTTCCGGACGGCGCCAGCGTGGAAGAGGCCAGCGAAAGGCTGAGGGCCTTCCTGAAGGGAGAATGAGGGGGATTTCCAGAAGAGAAAAAACATGGGAAGATTTTTGTAAAAATAATCAAAAAGGGAAAAGCGAAAAAGGAAATACTTGACAGGTTGACTTTTCTGGGCTTATACTGTATTGTGGAATAAGTGGTGGAGTCTGTCATAGGGAGCGAACGCGTCCCTATTTATTCCGAGCTTTGCGCTGTGTGAAATGTGGCGGGGCCCCTGCCGGAGGGGGCCTGTGATCCCGGGCAAGAAGCGGCTCCCCCTGTTTGGGAGCCGCTTTTTTCACGTTTCAGGGCAGGCTGGGAAGCGGGCTTCCCCTTCCAAGCAAAAATCCATTTTTTGAGAAGGGTTTGGTGAGTTCTATGGACGAGAGTCAACTGTCCCTGTTCTATGGCCTGTCGTTCCTGTGCGTTGCCCTGGCCTTCGCTTTTGCCGCCTACTTGTACCTGTGGGTGAAAAAGCAGAAGACTGAGAACGCCAAGATCCAGGAGGTGTCTTTGCTGATTAAGCAGGGCGCCAACACGTTTATGCGCCGGGAGTACAAGGTCCTGGCAAAATTTGCCGGTGTGGCAGCCATTGTCATTTTGATTTTGCTGCCCTCCCCCATTTGGACCGGCGATTTTTTGGACAACATCAAGATGGCGGTGGCCTATCTCTGTGGCACGGCCTTGTCCGCCATTGCCGGAAAAATCGGAATTTTGGTGGCCACGCTGTCCAATGCCCGCACCGCAGAGGCTGCCCAGCGGGGCATTAAGCCGGCGTTCCTCATCGGCTTTCGAGGCGGCGCCGTTATGGGCCTGTTGGTGGTGGGCTGCTCCCTGCTGGGCGTAGCCGCCGTGCTGATGGTCACCGGCGACTCCAGCATCCTGCTGGGCTTCTCCTTCGGCGCCAGCTCTTTGGCCCTGTTCGCCAAGGCGGGCGGCGGCATCTTCACCAAGACCGCCGACGTCTCCGCCGACCTGACCGGCAAGGTGGAGCTGGGCATCCCCGAGGATGACCCCCGCAACCCCGCCGTCATCGCGGACAACGTGGGCGACAATGTGGGCGACGTGGCCGGCATGGGCGCCGACCTGTTCGACTCCAACGTGGCGGCCATGGCCTCTTCCCTGGTGATTGCCCAGTCCCTTTCCGGCACAGGGTTTAACAATGTGAGCATGGTGTTCTGCTACGCCATTCTGGGGCTGTTTGCCTCCATCATCGGCATTGCCACCGCCCGTGTGGGCAAGAAGGGCCCCACCAGCGCCCTGAACTCCTCTACTTATGTGACCACCGCCATTTACCTGGTGCTCACCGCCATTGCCACCGCGGTGTTCCCCGGCTTCTCCTGGCGCATTTGGGGCGCCGCCGCCGTGGGCCTGCTGGTGGGCGTGATCATTGGCATCACCACCGACTACTTCACCGATGACTCCAAGCCCATCGTGCAGAAGGTGGCAAAGGCCTCCTCTTCCGGCCCGGCGTTCACAGTGCTCTCCGGCATTTCTTACGGCTTTATCTCCGCCCTGCCCGCCATGGTGGGCATTGCCATCTCCGCCCTGGTGGCCTATAAGCTTTGCGAGCCCATGGGCGAGGGCTACGCCATCTTCGGTATCTCCATGGCTGCTGTGGGCATGTTGTCCATCGTGGGCATGATCATCTCCAACGACGCCTATGGCCCCATTGTGGACAACGCCCGGGGCCTGGCGGAAATGGGCGGCCTGGGAGAAGAGACCATCCGCACCGCTGATGAGCTGGACAGCGCCGGCAACACGGTAAAGGCCGTGACCAAGGGCTTTTCCATCAGCGCCGCCGGCCTGACGGTTATCTCCCTGCTGGGCGCCTTTATGAGCGAGGCCAACGACGCCCTGGCCGCCGCGGGCCGGGACCCGATTACCGGCTTCGACATTATGAGCCCCACGGTGTTTTTCGGTGTGCTGGTGGGCGCTGTGGTGCCCGCGGTGTTCTCTGCCATGCTGATTTTGGGCGTGGATAAGAACGCCCAGCGTATGGTGGCCGAAATTCACAGGCAGTTCAACTCCATCAAGGGCCTGCGGGAAGGCAAGCCCGGCGTGAAGCCCGAGTATGACAAGTGCATCGACATCGCCACCTCCGGTTCCCTGCGGGAGCTGATCCCTGCCGGTTTGATGACGATTATCGCCACGGTGGTGGTGGGCTTTATCGGCGGCCCCAGCGCCATTGGCGGCTTCCTGCTGGGCAACATTGTCAGCGGCCTGCTGATTGCTCTGTTCATGTCCAACGCGGGCGGCCTGTGGGACAACTGCAAAAAGTACATCGAGGCCGGCGCGGAAGGCGGCAAGGGCAGCGACTCTCACAAGGCGGCTGTCATTGGCGACACCGTAGGCGATCCCTTCAAGGATACTGCCGGTCCCTCTATCAACACCCAGATCACCGTGGTGAGCCTGGTTTCCTCGCTGCTCTCTTCTGTGTTCGTCATGTTCTCCTTCTTTAGCTGAACGCAGCTTTCCCCAGAGCGCGGGAAAGCGGCAGAACAGGAAAAAGCACCCAGATGGGTGCTTTTTCCTATGTCTGCGGCAGGTTCCCAGTGGGAATTGGCTGGTTTGGCAAAAAACAGGCCGGATTTTTTACTTGTAGAAAATTGACATAAACAAAATTATGTGTTACAATTCAAACAAGAAGTTCAAAGAAAGGGGCATGCCCCTTTCTTCTGTGAGATAACCTCACAGAAGCGGCCTTATTTGAAAAGGAGGAACTGTAAATGAAGCGAAAATTGTTGGCAACTCTGTTGGCGTTGTGCCTCATCGTGGGCATGATACCCGTGGCAGCGAGTGCGAACTCGATGACGGATTGTCCTGGCGGCGATACTTGTACCCACGCAGCCGCTATCGGCGATACACACTATGATACGCTGGCTGAGGCACTTAATGCAGCAGTAGACGGAAATACCGTTGTGTTACTTAGGAATGCTACCATTGGAGAGCCAGCAACAATTGATGATGGGAACATTATTTTCGATATGAACGGGCAAACGGTATCCTATGTACCAAGCCAATCAAATGATGCACTTGGTATTATTGATATTGTGGGCAATGCCAATGTGACTGTGACTGGTAATGGTTCGTTTGATTACACAGAGGCGTACTCCAATAGTACTTATGATGAGTATGGATATATTTTCCGTGTCAAGGATAATGCAAATTTGACTATCGAAAACGGAAATTTCCATGCGGCATTGACTTGTGTTCAGGTTGGTACTACAAATCCGGATACGGTAGCTACTGCTACTATTGCAGGTGGGACTTATTCGACAGGTTTTTCATATAATGAGACGTATTGGCACCTTAATTTGATAGATTATAATGCGGAGAAGCCGGAAGAAGACAAACCGGATCGTATTATTGTCACAGGTGGCACATTTGTGAACTATAATCCTGCCCAAAGTAAAACAGAAAATCCTGTCGCTAACTTTGTAGCAGACGGCTATACTGTTGAAGTGTCAGACAATATCTATACTGTAGTCCAGCTGAGTGAAGAAAATGCTGTGGCGCAGGTGGGAGAAAACTATTTTGACTCCTTGGAAGAGGCCATCAGTGCAGCGGAAAATAATAGTACGGTAATTTTATTGAAGAATTATGATAGCGTTGCAACAGGGACAATTACTGTTCCTGAAGGGAAATCCATTGTTTTAGACTTAAATGGCTACACAGTAAAGTTTAGTCAAGATTTCTCTCCCATACTAGTGAATGGCCAAATTACCATCCAGGATACTATAACTGGGGGAACGATCTGCTCAAACAAAGCGATTGAAGTGGACAAGGGAACTTTAACACTAAAAAGTGGCACGATTGAGGTTTCTGATGACTATGGTATATATGTGTCCAATGACGGTCATGCGGCTGTAAATGGAGGCGCGATTTCTTCCCTGTACGCTCCTTTTACAGGTAACAATCTGACCGGAGATATGAATTTTACAGTTACAGATGGAACATTAACTGCGAAATGCGGTCCTGCAATTTATATGCCAGGCCAGGGTAAATTGGATATCTCTGGCGGCACGTTGAATGGCGGTATTTCTCTTCGTATGGGCCAAGTAAATATTTCCGGCGGCACAATTAACGCTACAACTGGCTCTATTGATTCTCCTACTGAGTATTATCACTATAGCGGAAATGCTTGGTTGCCGGATGCATTGTATGTTTTTAACGGCACATATACATCCGAGAGTGAACTGGACGGAAATTCTTTGAAGTTGAATATTACTGGTGGCACATTTAATTGCGCAAATGATCAAGGCAGTGCAGTGGCTATCTATGATTTAGGTAAGGTAGAACAGAGCTCTACTGTAACTATTTCGGGTGATGCTAGATTTTCCACTAACGCAACCGATCGTTCTGCCTACCAGGTTTTGAGCTTGGAAGATATTGGGGTAGATATTCCTGAGATTGGTTATGGAACAGAAGGTCTTGTCGGCCACGTATCCACTTCCATCACTTCCGGCCACTTCACCTCTGACCCCAGCGAGTATTTGGTAGAAGGGAAGGTTGCTGTAGAAAGCGATGAACCTGGCTACAATTACATGGTAACAGATGCTAATACAGAGGCGCCTGCGGAAGTTGTTACAGCGGAACCAGACGCGAATGTATCCGAGAGTATTACAGAAGAAGCGGATAAGGAAGCTGCCGAGGCTGTTCAAGGTGCTCTGGATGCCAACGTTGTTTCTGGCGATGGCCTGACCGCTGCGGCGAATACTGTGGCAAATGACAACGAGGTGACGGTGGAGCAGGGCAAAGCAGCACTGAAAGAGGCTAATATCTCTGTATCTGATAAAAATGTTTCAATTGCCATCCAGCCTTACATGGACATTTCCATTGATGCGGTTGATATGGCAGCAAAGACGGTGACCCTGGATATCACACCCATGTACCGCACCGTGGCTACTACGGCAGATTTGGATTCGGATGACAAGATTGTTTTAGAAAAAGGCGAAGGCGAAGTTAATGCGGTGCAAATTGGAAATGACGCACCTTTGACCATTACAAAGCCGGTGACCATCACCCTGACGTTGCCCAGTGGTTTTGTTTCCGAAAATAACACTGTCTACATCCAGCACAAAGGCTATGAGTATAGCGCTACAGCAGGTGCAGACTGTAAAATCACCTTCACCAACCCCCATGGGTTCAGCGAGTTTACGTTTACTACGGATTCCAAGACCGTTGCCACGATAGACGGCACCAGCTACACCAGCTTGCAGGCTGCTGTGGATGATGCGACTTCGGATGACATTATTGTTGTGAAAAAAGATACCGGTGATCTCTCCGCTACTGCCAATAAGACGGTTAAAGTGATGAATGGGACTAAGAACAACATTAACGTCACTATTAACGGTGTGAGCCGAACTATTGGGAAGAACGCAACTGAAACCTTTGTTTACACTTCTGGCGGCGGCGGCACACCCTCTGAGCCGGAAGAGCCCACCTGGCCCTTCACGGACGTGACGGAAGGGGACGACTGGTTCTATGACGCCGTGGCCTATGTATACGAGAACGGCATCATGGCTGGCACCGACGAGACCATCTTCGATCCCTACATGGAGCTGGATCGCGCCATGGCCGCCCAGCTGTTCTACAATCTGGAAGGCAAGCCTGCTGTGACCGGCGACTCCACCTTTACTGACGTGACCTCTGGCCACTGGGCTGTGGACGCCATCACCTGGGCCGCTCAGAACGACATCGTGGCGGGTATCGGCGGCAATTTGTACGACCCCGACAGCAACGTGACCCGCGAGCAGTTCGCCGTGATGCTGTACAAGTACGCCCGCTTCAAGGGCTACGACCTGACGGCTACTGGCGACCTGACCCGGTTCCCGGACGCTGGCTCCATCAGCAGCTGGGCGGAGACCGCCCTGAGCTGGGCCAACGGCAACGGCCTGATCAACGGCCATGAGAACGGCACCATCGACCCCAAGGGCAGCACTATCCGTGCCCAGGCGGCCAGCATCATGGCAAACTTCGACCAGAACGTGGCCAAATAAAAAGAACATAGCGCATACAGGAATGGCTCCCGCAAGGGAGCCATTTTTGCTGGCAAGCAAAGTTGGCAAAATCCATTTCGCCGGAACCTCATGGCAGTGTCAAGAATTTATTTAAAAGGTTGGCAAGCTCTGCTTTTATGAGGAGCGGGGAGTAGCTCCTGGCAGCTATCCAAGGGCTTACTGGACAAGCGGTTCTATGGGGCTCTTCGTTTAACTGGGGAAATAGAAATTTTCCAACACAGACGGCCTTCCTGTGCTATAATACGAAGTAATATGAAATCTTTATCAGAGAAAGGAAGTGAAGCGTAGTGGGAAAATATACGGACGAGGAGATACGGGCCATGCCAAAAATTACGGTCAAGATTGCCGCAGATTATCTTGGGATCTCTCCCATGATGGTGACCCTGGGCATGAGAAATAATGTGATTCCAATTGGTTTTGCCATCAAAAAGGAAGACCGGTATAGCGAAAGCTGGAGCTATACCATCATCCCGGAACGACTGATTGCCTATAACCGCGGCAAGATCAATGAAGTGCAGGTGCAGAACATCGAAAAAAGTTTGAATACGATTATCAATCAATTTGAAGAGATGAAACGCGACTTGGTTTTTCTATTAAGAGAAAACGAGGAATTGGAGGGATAAAGCAGTTTTTGGCAATTACTGCGCCCAACAGAGGCGGGGAGCGAACGCGACAGACGCAGTCTGAAAAGAAAGAAGAAGCTGATTTAAACAGAAAGGAGGCTGGAAAGGCAATGTCTGCCATGGCGGTGGAATTCACACGCAAAAAGCTCTATGAAGAGATATGGAAGCTCTCCGTAGCGGGAGTCGCAAGAAAGTATGGCATCCCCTATGCCAAATGCCTGGCGCAGGTCAAGGAAGCCCAGATTCCCGTTCCTCCCTCTGGCTACTGGACCAAAATCAATTTTGGAAAATCGGTGGAACAGACGCCTTTGCCAGGTGATGGGGACGCGACGATTATCCTGCAAAAAGACGATTCGCAGCGGGCAAATCCGACCGGTTGGGAAGAAACCTGTCAGGCATCCCCGTCAAAAGCGAACCCCGGACCGGAAATACCCATGGGTTTTTCTCCTGTGGAGCCAGCCACACAAGCGGTTGCGGAGGAGGAAGCTGGACAAGGGGGCGATACGCCACTGGAGACGGTTCAAAGATGGGAGCAGACCTTTTATGTGTATGATCGGGAAACGCTGTACCGGGAAGTTTGGGAGAGTCCCGTGACGGAGGTTGCCAAGCGGTACAAACTCTCCGATGCTGCTATTCACAAAATCTGCCAGTCGCTGAATATCCCCATTCCGCCCTTAGGATATGGGAGAAAACTACTTGCCGGAAAACCGGTGAAGAAACCGCCCCTCCCACCTGGGGGAGAGTTAAAAAAGGTGGGGGTGCAGACTGACACGGGGACCTCAAATCGCGGTAGGGAGAAAGCGGTTCCTTTGGGGTTTTTGCCGGAAGAAGAACGGCAAGTGGTGCTGAATGTAGCTGCGCAGATTTTGCTGCCCCAAGAAAATGACAGAATGCGGCCCGAAATTGTGGCCCATCGGAAAAAGATCGCCGAGTGGAGTAAGCGCAAACGCCAGCAAGAGCGGGAATTCGGCGCAGGATGGAATCGAGGAAGAAACCGTGAACCTGCGCCTCTCTTTGCGGAGGGAATTTCAGAAGAGCAGCGGCCCCGCGTGTTCCGGATAATTGACGCGCTGGCAAAGGCCATGACCCCGCTTGGGTGGGAATTGACAGCTGACCTGAAGTTTTCAAGAGAGCAGGATTTCGTCACGCTTTTGTTTTCTGAGTCAACCGATCAAGTTTTGCATGTTCCAACAAAAGAAGAAAATTTGAAACTGCTGCAATACGAAGAGGAAAGGAAAAAACATTCCTGGGCCAGCAAGCCGCAGATTCGGAAGTACGACGCCGTTTACAATGGCCGTTTGAGTATATCTGTCAACGATGGAGCAAGGTCGTTCCGGGATGGCCGCTCCTGCGTTTTGGAAGAGCGTTTGGGGGATATGATGCTCGCCATGTATGAAGAGGCAGAACGGGTTAAGCAGGCGCGTTTGGACCGAGAAGAGACAGAGCGTCAGCGCCGGGAGCAGGAACGAAGACGTGAGGAGCATCGAAAGCTGTATAATGGGGAAGTAGACCGAACCTTGGCCCTTCTCAACTGCGCAGAGGATTATGAAACCGCATGCAAAATCCGAAGTTATGTCTCTGCTATGGAAAAAGCGCACCCCGAGCAGGATCTCTCGGAATGGGCGGCCTGGGCTCGCGCAAAAGCAGATTGGTACGACCCTACCATCGCAAAAGAGGATGAGTTTTTTGGAAAACGGGAACATGGGAAAAATCAGAAGGAGAAAGGACCCGAGCATAAAGGCTACTGGCGGTAAAAACCAGGTGTTCAACCCCGCCACTTCCCTGTTTGTGCAGATGGTGCAGCGGTATGGGGAAAGCGAAAGATACACCATCGGCGAGTCCGGCGCTCCCATGATTGACAATACCCCTGTGGTGATGGAGTGCCAGGTGGAGGTCCTTTACGAAACGCCCGGTTTTGACAACTTCATCTGCACCATTCAAGCCACCTTTGCCGAGAAAAGCCTCCTCAACCAGCAGGGCAAGCTGGATTATCACACCCTGAAGCCCGTTCTCTTTGAGATGCCCACCTACGAGTATATGAAAACCGGGGACGTGCTGGCCAAGTGCATGAGCTTTGGAAAGGCCCAGGGATGAACGCGCTGATCGTGTGCTACTCCTACTCGGGGAACACCTACCGGGTGGCCCAGGTCATCCAGAAGCTCACCGGGGCAGAGCTTTGCCAGATCTTCCCCTCCCAGGCCTGGCGGAGCGCCTGGGTCTTACCCCGGAGGACATCCAGCCCAACGCGGGGGTCATCGCCTACGCCCCCTGGGACAACACCAACACCATCCAGAAAGACCCGGAGTTCTACAACCCCGATGCGGCGAAAATCGCCAAGGACTGCACCCCGGAGCTGGACTTCATCCATTACGCCGGCCCTCACATGCCGCCCCTGTTCATCTGGCACAACCGGTACGACAAATTTGTTCCCGCCATCAACCCGGTGATGATCGCCGGGAAAATGATTGAGTACGGCCTGCCCTTTGAGCTGCACATCTTCCAGGGCGGAGAGCACGGCATGTCTGTGTGCAACAATTTAAGCTCTTACAACGAAGAGGAGAGAAAGCTCAACCAAGAGGCCCCCAACGTAAAGCTGTGGGTGCCTATGTGTGTCAACTGGCTCAACGGGCTGTTTGGGATTTGAAGATCCAGACTCTCCAGGAAGGGACGCAATTCAGAAACCTGACGTTTGGAGACGCGCCCGTTGGGAAGAGGGAGAGAAAACAAAAAGGCGGGGCCTCCTGCCTGGGAAAACCAGGCGGGAAACCCCGCTTTGGGCCGTAGAGAGCCTTGGACATCTACGGTGAGAGTGGTGTGAGAATTGTTCTCAAAAACGGTGGAAAGCCGCTTAAAATCAAACAAAAATGGAGTGACATCTACTTTGTCACTCCATCATGGTGCAGGTGACAGGACTTGAACCTGCATGAACTTGCGCTCATATGGACCTGAACCATACGCGTCTGCCAATTCCGCCACACCTGCATTTTCAGTTGTCTGTTGAAACTTTCGTCTCAACGCTCAAATATTATAGCATTGAGAGAGCGCGTTGTCAACAGGTTTTTTTGAAAAATTCGGCTTTTTGGGCTTTACATAAATTTAACGCGGCGGGTTTCCCCCAAGGTCCGGAAAACTGCTTAACAATCTTGGGGAATTCGGGGAAGAGACTTTACATCCACTTTACATCCTGTGGTATAATATAACGCAGATTTCATGGAAATGCCATGGAAATCGAAACAAAGCCTCTTTATAATACCCGATGGTTCGATACGGACAGGAGAGTAATGTGAATGATCCAACGTGTGTTTTTTGATTTGGGCCTGACGCTGGTGGAAAGCGACGTCCCCGCCCGCTATGTGGAATACTTTGCTCAGATGGGGCGGCAGGTTTCCCCACAGGGCGCCCAGCGCGCATACCACTTGGCAAACAAGTATTTTATGCGGGAGCATCGAGGCGCTTTGGGTAAGGGCAACAAAGAGGTGCTGCGCCAGTTCCTGTACCGGGTGTGCGGGGAATTGAATATGCCCGAGCTGGGGGAAGGCTTGTATGAGCTGGCCTTGGCGGACCGCCGCCCTGCAAAGTGGACCGCCTTTCCCTTTACCAGGGAGGTCCTGCAGGACCTGCGGGCGCGCGGCCTGCGCACAGGGCTCATTTCCAACTGGGACCCCTCCTGCCGGAGCGTGCTGGAGCAAAACGGCCTGACCCCCTACCTGGACCCCATCCTGGTCTCCAGCGAGGTGGGGGTGGAAAAGCCGGACCGGCGCATCTTTGAAAAGGCGCTGGAGCTCTCGGGAGAGGATCCCCGGGAATGCCTCTATGTGGGGGATAACTATTACGATGACGGCGTGGGCGCCTCTCAAGTGGGGATGGCGTTCTGCATCTTGAATCCCCCGGACAAGCTGGGCATCGAAGAGCTGGACCTGCCCTGGTGCGTGCCGGATATCCGCGGCGTAGCCGGTGTGGTAGACGCCCTCAACGGGGAGGACCCGGCTGTCTAAGAGAGTGCATCGCGTTTTGACGCGTTGTATTATAATAAGAAACGAAATGTTGAAAATCCCATGAAAAAGAAAACGAAGGAGAATGGATCATGCAGAAAAGAATCCTCAGCCTGATGCTGGCCCTGGCCATGATGATCACAGTTTTCGCGGGCTGTGGCGGGAATACTGGCAGCAGCGAAAGCACCGCTTCCCAGTCCGCTGCCAGCGGCAGCTCGGAAAGCTCGGCCTCCTCCGAGGCTCAGTCCTCCCAGACCAGCCAATCCAGCGGCGAAGAGACCGTGGTGCGGATGAACATTGGCTCTGAGCCCGACAGCTTGGACCCCTGGCAGTCTGCCGCCTCTGACACCGAGGCCATTATGCACAACGTCTTCGAGGGCCTGTGCCTGTACGATGAAAACGGCGAGATCATCCCCGGCCTGGCCGAAAGCTGGGATATCTCCGAGGACGGCCTGACCTACACCTTCCACCTGCGCCAGGGCGTCACCTTCCACAACGGCGATGCCTTCGATTCCGCCGACGTGCTCTACTCCTACAACAATTTCGCCGGCCTGGACGGCAACGAAGCGGTCTCCTCTGACTACGAGATTGTGGAGAGCGTGGAAGCCCCCGACGAGTACACCTTTGTGGTGCACCTGAGCGAGCCCTCCGCCTCGTTCCTTTCGGTGAACATCGACTCCATCCTGCCCGAGGGCTATGATGACCAGGCGGCCAACCCTGTTGGAACCGGCCCCTTCAAGTTTGTGGAGTACACCCCTTCCCAGCGCATTGTGCTGGAAAAGAACGATGACTACTACGACCAGGACCGCATGGCCCAGGTGGACCGGGTGGAGTTCTACATCATGACCGACACAGCTGCGGTGGTCTCTGCCCTGCAGTCCGGCACCCTGGACATCGCCTCCATCAGCGCGGATGACGCCGCCGTGCTGGAAGGCCAGTTCGATATCTACAACTCTCCCCAGAACATGGTGCAGATCTTCGCTTTGAACAACGAGTTCGAGCCCTTCAGCAAGAAGGAGGTCCGCCAGGCCATCAACTACTGCATCGACAAGGACCAGATCATCGACAGCGTGTTTGGCGGCTACGGCACCAAGCTGTACACCAACTTCAGCCCTGTGATGGAGGTCTATTACAACAGCGACCTGGAGGGCAGCTATGACACCGATGTGGCCCAGGCCCAGAGCCTGATGGAGCAGGCCGGCTATGCCGACGGCTTCGAGTTCACCGTGAAGGTGCCCGCCAACTACCAGGCCCACATCGACACCGCCCAGATCATTGCCCAGCAGTTGCAGCAGATCAATATTACCATGAACATTGAGACCATTGAGTGGGCCACCTGGTTGGAGGACGTGTACACCAACGCCAACTATGAGGGCACCATCATCGGCCTGACTGGCAAGCTGGACCCCGACGATGTGCTGGGCCGCTTTGAGAGCTCTTACGCCCGGAACTTCTACAACTACTCCAACTCTGAGTACGACCAGCTCATCAACGACTCTGTCACCGAGCTGGACGAGCAGACCCGCATTGACAACTACAAGCGCTGCCAGGAGATCCTGACCGAGGACGCCGTGGGCGTGTTTATCTGTGACCCCAACCTGGTGGTGGCTTCCCGGAAGGACCTGAAGGGCTACACCTTCTACCCGGTCACCTTCCACGACATGACCAAGCTGTATTACGAGGGCTGATTCCCCTCTGAAGTGATGAAAGCGGCCGCCTCCCACCGGGTGGGAACGGCGGGAGGCAACAAAGAAACGCGCGCAGGGCACAAGGGGCGCGCCGGGACCAGCGGACCGGCGGGCTCCTTCCGCCTGTAACAGCGCAGGGAAAGGAACCGATCGCGTATGGCCTATTACATCCGAAAAGTGGCGGGCTTTCTCGTCACCCTGTTCCTGGTGTCCATCCTCACCTTTGCGGTGTTCCAGATCCTGCCGGGGGACCCGGCGCTGGTCATTCTGGGTGTGGACGCCGACCCGCTGCAGATTGAGCAGCTCCATCAGGAAATGGGCATCGACCAACCCATCCACATCCGCTTCTTAAGCTGGATCGGCGGCGTGCTGCAGGGGGACCTGGGCACCTCTTACCGGTATCACCAGCCTGTCTCCAGCTTGATCGGGAACGCCTTCGGCGTGACGGTGCAGCTGGCCCTGTTCGCCCTGGTGCTCACTGCCGTGGTGGGTATTCCCGTGGGGATTTGGCTGGCCCATCACAGCAAAAAGCCCTATGCCATGCCCGTGTCCCTTCTCTCCCAGCTGGGGCTTTCTGTGCCGGCATTCTGCTTCTCTGTGCTGCTGATCAACATTTTCTCTGTGCAGCTGGGCTGGCTGCCCTCTATGGGTTACACGCCCTTTACCCAGGACCCCGCCGCCTGCCTGAAAAGCCTGACCCTGCCCTCGGTGGCCATTGCCTTTGGCTCGGCGGCAGTGCTCATCCGCTATGTAAAGGTCAGCGTGATGGAGCAGGAGCGCCAAGACTATGTAAAGACCGCCCAGAGCAAGGGCGTGCCCTCCCGGAGGATTTTGAACGGCCACGTGCTGCGCAACTCCCTCATTCCGGTGCTGACCATCTTTGGCATGACCATTACGGATGTGCTGGGCGGCAGCATCATCATTGAGAACGTGTTTTCCCTGCCTGGCATTGGGCGGCTGATCTCCTCCTCCATCAACTCCCGGGACCTGCCTCTCATCCAGGGCCTGGTGCTGTACCTGGCCATTATTGTGGTGCTGTGCAACTTTGTGGTGGATGTGCTCTACTCCGTCATTGACCCGCGCATCCGGCTGAAGTAAGAAGGGAGGGACCACCTTGCGATTCCGTGAGATCTTAAAAAAATGCCTGCACAATAAGAGTTTTATCACCGGCTCCTGCATGATTGGGCTGATGCTCCTCATTATGGTGGTGGGCTTCTTTTACCTGCCCTATGACCCCGATGCCATGGACACCCCCAACAAATTGCAGTTCTTTTCCGCGGCCCACCCCTTGGGCACCGACCAGTTTGGCCGGGATATCCTCAGCCGCATTATGGAAGGCACCCGGGTGTCCTTCCTGGTGGGCGCCCTGACAGTGGTTTTCGGCCTGGTTGTGGGCGGCACCATTGGGTCCATCGCCGGGTATTACGGCGGCAAGATCGACGAGGTCATTATGAAGCTGATCGACACCCAGATGGCCTTTCCCGGCGTGCTGCTTGCCCTGATGCTCATTGCGGTGTTTGGCAACAGCCTGCAGAATTTGATCCTGGCCCTGGGGGTCATGTCCATCCCCCGGTTTGCCCGCATCTCCCGCAGCGGATTCATCAAATACCGGGACGCGGAGTTCATCAAGGCGGCCCGCTCCCGGGGCGCCGGGGACGGCCGCATTATCTTCCTGCATATCCTGCCCAATATTGTGCCAGAGCTGATCGTCACCAGCTCCTTGGGCTTTGCCGGTGCTGTGATGAGCGAGGCGGGGCTTTCTTACCTGGGGCTGGGCATTCAGCCCCCCACCCCCAGCTTTGGCAAAATGCTCAGCGAAGCCCAGGCGGAAATCCTCCAGGCGGGCTGGTATGTGCTGGTGCCCGCGGTTGCCATCACCCTGCTGGTGATGGGCTTTAATCTCATCGGCGACGCGCTGCAGGAGGTGACTCAGCATGGCAGATAAAAAGCAGCCTGTGCTCTCCATTGAAAACTTGACCATGGACTTTGAACTGGGGAAAACCTGCCATGCGGTGCGGGACACCAGCGTGCGCATCGAGCCCGGCGAAATGGTGGCCCTGGTGGGGGAATCCGGCTGCGGCAAGACCATGACCGCCCTGGCGGCCATTGGCCTGCAGCCCCGGAACGCAAAGATCCCCCAGGGCAAGATCCTGTTCGACGGCTCTGAGCTGCGGGGCCTTACAGAGGACCAGTGGAACCAATACCGGGGCCGGAACATCGCCATGATCTTCCAGGAGCCCATGACCGCCCTGAACCCCCTGATGAAGGTGGGCAGGCAGATTGCGGAGAACGCCCGCATCCATGGGGCCTCGAAAGAGGAAGCCAAAAGGCGCGCCCTGGAGGTCATGGGCCAGGTGGGCTTGCCCGACGTAGAGCGCCTTTACAATGAATATCCCCACCGGCTCTCCGGCGGCATGCGCCAGCGGGTGATGATCGCCATGGCTCTGGTCAACCAGCCGGAGCTCTTGATTGCCGACGAGCCCACCACCGCCCTGGACGTGACCATCCAAGCCCAGATTATGGAGCTTATCCGGCAGATGAACCGGGAGATGGGCACCGCCGTTCTGCTGATCTCCCACGACCTGGGGGTGATCCGCCAGATGTGCACCCGGGTGTACATTATGTATGCCGGCCGTGTGGTGGAGAGCGGTGAGACTAAAGAGGTGCTGGCCCACCCCCTGCATCCCTATACCAAAGGGCTGATTGCCTCCATCCCCTCCCTGGAGAAGCGGGGCCAGCGGCTCTCCTCCATCCCCGGCACCGTGCCGGCATTGGAGGACCGCTCTGAGCACGGCTGCCCCTTTTACAACCGCTGCTCCAAGCGCCGGGAGATCTGTGAAAAGGAAACGCCCCCCATGGTGGTGCACAAAGGCCACATGGCGCTGTGCGTGGACGCAAAGGAGGAATTGGGACTGTGAGCGCAACAGAGAAAAAGGCCCCCCTTCTGGAGATCCGGGGCCTGACAAAGGAGTTCCGCCAGGGCAAGGACCGTGTCATGGCCGTGCACAAGATCGACCTGGACATTCAAAAGGGAGAGGTCTTTGGCCTGGTGGGGGAATCCGGCTGCGGCAAGTCCACCTTTGGGCAGATGCTGGTCCACCTGCTGGACCCCACCTCCGGCACCATCCGGCTGGAGGGGAAGGACATCACCCGCCCGCCCCGCCGGGAGCGGAAGGACCTGTGCAAGCGGATGCAGATTGTCTTCCAGGACCCCTACTCCTCCATCGACCCCAACAAGACCATCGGCTGGCTCATTGAAGAGCCTTTGAAGATCCACGGCATTGGCAAGACCAAGCAGGAGCGGGCCGAGAAGGTCAGCCAGGTGTTAAAGGCCGTGGGCCTGGATGAAAGCTACCGCACCCGCTGGCCCAACGAGCTCTCCGGCGGCCAGCGCCAGCGGGTGGCCATCGCCATCGCCCTGATCTTGGACCCGGACTTTGTGGTGTGCGACGAGCCCGTTTCCGCCCTGGACGTGTCTGTGCAGGCCCAGGTGCTGAACCTGCTGCTGGACCTGCGGGAGCTGTTCGGCCTGACTTACCTGTTTATCTCCCACGACTTGAACGTGGTCTCCTATGTGTCCGACCGCATCGGCGTGATGTACCTGGGCAACCTGGTGGAGCTGGGGAAGGGGGAGGCCATCTCTCAAATGCCCCTGCATCCCTACACCGAAGCGTTGTTCTCTGCCTCTATGGAGGTGGAGGGCGACCGGGAGCGCATCATCCTTTCTGGGGACCTGCCCAGCCCGGCCCATCCCCCGGCTGGGTGCCCCTTCCACACCCGCTGCTTTGCCTGCACGGACCGGTGCAAGACGGAAAAGCCCCTGCTGCGGGAGTTTGAGGGCGGGCGGTTCTGCGCCTGCCACCGGGTGGAGGAACGCACCGGCCTAAAGCCGGTATCCCAGAATACAACCAGCAAGGAGGGAACAGCGGAATGAAGACCGTAGTCCTTTCGGATATCCATGTGGATATCAACCGGGAGTACCCCGTGGCACAGGAGTTTGCCCGGTATATCAAAGAGCAGGACGCCCGCCTGGCCATCATTGCCGGGGACGTGAGCGAGACCCAGCAGGAGACCCTGGATACCCTCAACACCATCGAGCAGCTCTCTGGGGCGCGGGTGCTGTTTGTGCCCGGAAACCACGACCTGTGGGGCCCTCCCGGCGACCCGGACCAGATTGCCGCCATCTATGACCGCTATGTTCAGGACGAACACTGCCTCTGCGGCCGGGACGTGGTGCTGGGGGACACGGTGGTCATCGGCGATGTGGGCTGGTATGACTACTCCTTTGGAAGCGGCCGCTACTCCTTTGAGGAGTTTGAGAAGATGTCCCTGGCGGGCCGCACTTGGCAGGACTCCCTGCGCAACGCCTGGACCCGCGACAACCTGGGCCGCACCCAGTGGATGCTCTCCCGGCTGGAGGCCCGCATGGCCGCCTATCCGGACAAGCAGCTGGCGGTGGTGACCCACATGCTGCCGGTCAAGGACTTCACCGTGCCCGCGGAGATGGCCAACTGGTCCTACTTCAACGCCTTTTTGGGTTCCCGAAAGTTTGGGGAGCTGTACCGCCGCTACCCGGTGAAGGCCGCCGTCTGCGGCCACGTCCACTACCGCCGCAGCTTTGACAGGGACGGCATCCACTGGATGTGCCGCTGCCTGAACTACCACAGCGAGTGGCGTCCCCAAGATGGGGAGACCCTGCGGGAACAGATTGAGAAAGCGGCGGAGGTCATCGAGCTGTGAGCGCCTTTTTCATCGCCGACACCCACTTTGGGGACGGGAACATCCTGCGCTATGAGAACCGGCCCTTCGCCACAGTGGAAGAGATGGACCAGGAACTCATCCGCCGCTGGAACGAGAAGGTAGGGGAGGGGGATACCGTCTTCCATCTGGGGGATTTTTCCGCCCGGGGGGAAGAGGAGGACCGGGCCATCCTCTCCCAGCTGGCCGGGGAAAAGGTGCTGGTGTTGGGCAACCACGACCGGCACCGTGCCCCGGCGCAGTGGCGCTCTTTGGGATTTGAAGAGGCCGTTCCCTGGCCCCTGGTGTGGGAGGGGTTCTTCCTGCTCTCTCACGAGCCGCTGTATATCAACCGGAACATGCCCTACGCCAACGTGTTCGGCCATGTCCACGGCAACCCTGCCTACCGGGACGCGAGCGCCCGCAGCGTGTGCGTGTCCGTAGAGCGCACCGGGTTTGCCCCGCTCTCCTTTGAAGAGCTGCGGGAGCGCCTGCGCCAGGAAAACGAAAGCGTATAACCAAACGCCTTGTGCGAGTTGTTTTCATAGCTGTGGCCGCCCTTGGGGCGGCTTTTTCTTTGTTGACTTAAAGAAAGGTTTAGGTGCTATAATAAAAGCGAAAACCGCGAAGCGGCGTAAAAGTTTTGCCAGCTTTTTCAAAAGCTGCGGAGCGCGAGGCAGAGCCTCGCGGCCTTCAAGAGCGACGCAGCCGCGCAAAAGAAAAGGTGGGAAACAGGAGCGAAGCTCCGCTTTTCCCGGGCCATTCGCTGGCGCCAGAGCCCTCGCAAACTTTTACAGCTCTTCGCGGGATTGCCCTGTTTTTTTCCTTCTATCTTTTTCAGAAAGGACGTGCTTCCATGCAAACTGTCACCCTGGGCCGCACCGGCATCACTGTGAACAAGAACGGCTTTGGCGCTTTGCCCATCCAGCGTGTCTCCGCCGAATACGCCGGGATGCTCCTGCGCAAAGCCTACAACGCCGGCATCACCTATTTCGACACCGCCCGTTCCTACTCCGACAGCGAGGAGAAAATGGGCCTGGCCCTTTCCGGCGTGCGGGGGAACATCATCATCGCCACCAAGACCCCTTCCACCACTGTGGAGGGCTTCTGGCAGGATTTGGAGACCAGCCTGCGCCTGCTTAAGACTGACTACATCGATGTGTACCAGTTCCATAACCCGGCCTTCTGCCCCAAGCCCGGCGACGGCACCGGCCTGTATGAGGCCATGGAGGAGGCCAAGCGCCAGGGGAAGATCCGGTTTATCGGCATCACCAACCACCGGCTGGGCGTGGCGGAGGAGGCCGCCGCCTCTGGCCTGTATGACACCTTGCAGTTCCCCTTCTGCTACCTGGCCACGGACCGGGACATCGCCCTGGTGAACCTGTGCAAGGAGAACAACGTGGGCTTTATCTCCATGAAGGGCCTCTCCGGCGGGCTGATTACCAACTCCGCCGCGGCCTACGCCTGGCAGGCGGAGTTCGACAACGCCCTGCCCATCTGGGGCGTGCAGAGGGAGAGCGAGCTGGACGAGTTCATCTCCTACATCGAAAATCCCCCCAAGATGGATGGGGAGCTGAAAGCCGTCATCGAGAAGGACCGGAACGAGCTCATCGGCAACTTCTGCCGGGCCTGCGGCTACTGCATGCCCTGCCCCGCGGGCATCGTCATCAACCAGTGCGCCCGCATGAGCCAGCTTATCCGCCGCAGCCCCTCCGCCGGCTGGCTCACCCCCGAGAGCCAGGCCATGATGATGAAGATTGAGGACTGCCTCCACTGCGGCCAATGCAAGAAAAAATGTCCCTACGGCCTGGATACCCCCACTCTGCTTCAGCAGAATTTGGAGGACTATAAGAACATCCTGGCGGGGAAGGTACAGGTGTAACGCCTTTCCTCACAGAGTTTCTGGATATGAGAAAGGGAGATGCCTGCCATGCTTCGCTGCGTGGATACCTTTTCAGAGATTCCCGCGCTGTTTCCAAGGGGCGTGTTTGAGCTTGCCGCTTGGCGGGCGTATGCCCAGGCCCACTTTGGAAGCGGCGCTTCCCTCTTTTCCCTGCTGAATCCCGCTTGAGGAAGGACAAAAGCCAGGGGCGCCCCAAAAGGGGCGCCCTTGGCTGCTTCTTTATGCGTTACAGCTCGTAAACAGACCCATCGCTGGAGAAGGTCATCTGGCCACCCAACACAGCTTTGGCGGCGGCCAGTTCTCCTTCCCGGTCGTTGAGAATCTCCAGTCCGTGGTGGTAGAAGACCACTGTTCCAAAAGAGGAGCCGGAGTCCTTCAGCTCCTGGCAGAGCTGCGAGGCCCGGTGGTGGCCCGTCTCCAGAAAGACCAAGTCCGCCCCCTCCAGGTGAGGCCGTATCTCAGAGAAGTCCCGGAAGTCCCCGGAGAAGAACACCTTTTTCCCCTCGGCCTCCAACAGGAAGGAGTAGCTCAGCCAGGGCTGGCCAGGGGCGGGCTCTCCCAGGTGGAAGTTGTGGAACGCGGTGAGCGTCACCCCGTCTTGGCGGTAGGCCACACCGTCCCGCAGGAGGTGGGGCTCCAGGCGGAAGACGGTTTCATAGTGGCCCTCGCTGGCCAGCAGCATGGCCCGGACGCCCGCGTATACGGCCAGGTCCGGCAGGTAGAGCTGAATGCACTTGCCCCGCATGGCCGCCTCGTTTTCCGGAGAGAGCGTGCAGATCTTGCGGAAGTTCCACAGCAGGTGGGGCAGGCCGCCCACATGGTCCATGTGGGTGTGGGTGATGAAGATGGCTTCTGTCTTTTTCTGGTCAATGCCCAGCAGGTAGGAGGAATAGCCGCAGTTTTCCCCCGCGTCGATGAAGAACAGCCTGCCGCCGGTCTCCACGGCCACCGAGGTCTGGTGGCAGCCTGGATAGGGCTCTGTGCCAGAGCAGCTTCCCAATACAGTCAATTTCATAGAAAACACCCTTTCCCCAATCTTGTTTTTACCAGCATACCACAGGCGGGAAAAAAAGTCACGGGAAAAGGAAAAAGAGGTGGCAAGTTTTTGCAAATGGTGCTACAATGGCCTCAAACAGCCTGCATGAGCGGGCAGAAGGAGGATGTTTGTATGATTTTGACAGGATGGGGCGGCCTGCCCCTGATCACGGGAGGACAGAGCAGGGCCATCAACGGGGAAAACCCCCGGGGCGAAAAGGGAAGGGGCGGAACAGCCGCCAGCAATTTGGGCCCCTCCCGGAAGGGCTCTCCCTGCCTGGGCGAGATCCGGCCCGGGGAGACCGCCGTGCTGGGAGAGATCGAGGGCCCCGGCGTCATCCAGCACATCTGGATCACGGTGACGGACCGGACCTCGGACGCGGACTGCTTTGTGCTGCGGGACCTGGTCTTCCGCATCTATTGGGACGGGGAGGAGAAGCCCTCGGTAGAGGCGCCCCTGGGGGACTTTTTCTGCTGCGGCTTCGGCCAGGGCTGCCTTGTAAACTCCCTGCCCATGGTGGTGGCCCCCAACCGGGGCTTTAACTGCTACTTCCCCATGCCCTTCCAGAAGGGCGCCAGGATCACCGTGGAAAACCAGCACAAAAACCCGGTGCCGGCGTTTTTCTTCCAGATTGACTACTGCCTGCAGAAAGTGCCGGAAAACGCCGGGTACTTCCACGCCCAGTGGCGGCGCCAGCGGCTGACGGAAAAGGCCAGGGACTATGTGGTGCTGGACAACGTCCATGGCCGGGGGCAGTATGTGGGCACCTATCTGGCCCTGACCACCCTGGAGCGCTACTGGTGGGGCGAGGGGGAGATGAAGTTCTACATCGACGGAGATGAGGAGTACCCCACCATCTGCGGCACGGGCACCGAGGACTACTTTGGAGGGGCCTGGAGCTTTGCCAACCAGGTGGACGGCAGAACCGTGGAGCAGACCTACTGCACGCCCTTTTTGGGGTATCCCTTCTACTCCCACCACGACACCACTGTCCACAACAACTACCACAACGACGACTGCCCGCCCATGCGGGGCTTTTACCGCTGGCACATCCCGGATCCCATCCACTTTGAGGAGGATATCCGGGTGACCCTGCAGCAGATCGGTGTCTGCCACCGGGGGCTCTTCGAGCGCCAGGACGACGTGGCCACAGTGGCTTACTGGTATCAGGATAAGCCCTACACTGATTTCCCGCCCCTGCCGGAAAAGGAGGAGCGCTGGCCCCGGTAAGCCTTAGAAGGGCCCAGGGGAGAGCGCGCTCCTTCCCAGTTTATTATGGGTTATGCCCTGTGCTTTTACAGGGCCCCTTCCTTGTGATTTTTTCGTCATTGTACAGAAGGGAAAGAGTCTCTGTCAAGATAAAACCAATAGGTTTTAGGAGGAATTTTTATGAAGATCGCAGTGACCTATGAAAACGGCCAGGTGTTCCAGCACTTCGGCCACACGGCCCAGTTCAAAATTTATGAGGCTCAGGAGGGCCGGGTGCTTTCCTCTCAGGTGGTGGATACCAACGGCTCCGGCCACGGGGCCCTGGCGGGCTTTTTGCAGGCCCAGGGCGTGGACACCCTCATCTGCGGCGGCATTGGCGGCGGCGCCAAAACAGCCCTGGCCCAGGCGGGCATCCAGCTGTACGGCGGCATCACCGGCAGCGCCGACCAGGCTGTGGAGGATTTGCTGGCGGGCAGGCTGGTTTTCCTGCCGGACGTGCTGTGCAGCCACCATGGGGAGGGCCACGGCGAAGGCCACTCCTGCGGGGAGCACGGCTGTGGAGAGCACGGGTGCCACGCCTAAAGAGAACATGGGAAAGGCCGCCCTTGGGGGCGGCCTTTTTGTATTTAGAAAACCACTCGCTAGGCGAGTGGTTCCAGAAAAGGCTT
>UQRL01000022.1 GCA_900543555.1 uncultured Oscillospiraceae bacterium
CCATGGCCCAGCACCCCAGGATCAGCTCCGACACTTCCACTCCGCTTTTGCCTAATGTTTTGTAGTTCATCGCACAACGCCTCCCAAATTTTGCAAAACTCCGGTGGTTGCCGCCATGGGGCAGCGGCCCTCTGCGCGCTTATTTCAGCCGGAGGGCATACAGCTCCCGTCTGGCGGTGATGTACAAATACTCCTTGTCTGGACCAGCCTCCAGCACACAGGCAGGACGGTCTCCCAGTCCTATGGCGTCTACCTTTTCCCCGTTGCGGAACACATAGAGCAAGCAGTCCGGGACATAGGCTTCGCCGGATTCTGTCATGGCAAAGCCATACTCTCCCCGCTCGGCCCACACCCTCGGGTTGGAAAGGACAAACCCCTCTTCCACCTGCACCTGCACAATGCACTTGTTGTACTCGTCCACCAGGTAAGCAGCCTTCCCGGGGCGGAGGGGCGTCAGCCCCGTGGCCCGGGCCAGAGCGGGCTTGTGAACAATGGCGGTTTTCCCATCGGGAGCCAGATAGCAGTGGGTGTCCCTCTTCTCAAAAGAGCGCATCATGTCCCCGCTGTCCCTCCATTGATTGGCCGGGTAGTAGAGCACCTCTGGCTTTGCCTCTTCCAAGGGGACAATGGGGAGCAGCTCCATAGAGGCTTCCGGCGCCCGGGGGTCTAACGCGCAGACCCGAATGCGCCTGTCATGGGAGAAGAAGGGGTAATAGCACCCGCCGCCCGTGTCCGCGCCGAACTCATCGGTGGAAAGCTCTTCCACGCCGTCCACGGTGGAGCCCTTCACAGGCTGGTATTCGGTGACCACCAGCAGCCGGCCCTGGGTATCGCAGGCAAGGGACAGGGGCTGGAAGTGCTGGCTGGTCAGCAGGGCCAGGGTTTGGGATACGGGGTCCCAGCGGTAGATGCGGTACAGCCGGGAATCGCAGAGATAGATGCTGCCGTCCGGCGCCTGGCACAGGGCGTCCACGCAATCCAGGCCGGAGGCCAGCTTGGCAATTTCGCCCTTGGCCCCGGGCAGCTTTTTCTGCGCTGCCGCCTGGGGGATGGAAAGCCGCCCCAGCTGCCAAAAGCCTGCGCGTTCCCCAGTGTTGCCGTCCACATACAGGTTCTCAATGGTGTACTTCATCTGGGTGAAGTTGTGGCAGTTGAGAAACTCCAAGTTCTGGCAATTCCAGGCCCGCACCACACTGGGATAGGGGTTGTCCACCCAGATGACCCGGAAGGAGTAGAAATTGGCGAACAGCAGATTCCGGCAGTTGGTCAGCTCATAGGGCTGGCAATAGGGTCCCTCGGCAACTTCCTCCTCTGTCTGCATGCACAGGAACTGCCAGTTGGCCACGTTGCGCATGAGCACCTCATGGCGCACATGGTGCTCGATGGACACCTGGTACATCACGCCGGGGGTTTCGGTTTCCGAGACGAAAAACCCAGCTTCCGCATAGGTGTTGGCGGTCCACACATCCTTAAAGGCGCCTCCGCCATTTTCGGTGATCCACAAACTCCAGTACTGCGAGTCCCAGGGGCGGTCCGGGTCCACATCCGCTGTGCGGGAGGGGTTGTAAACAGGCACGTTTTCCTGCTGCTGGGTGATTTGGCCATGGCCGCCCACAAACTTCACATCGTTCATGTAGGAATCGGCAGAGGCCATCCACTTGCAGCCCACGGCCCGGGGATTGCGGGACGCGGTGTCGATGCCAAGGCCATTGACCAGATTCCAGCCGCCCCGGCTGGTCTCCAGAACCGCCTTGGGGGCGCCCATCCCGGCCCAAGCGGGGCTGTTCTCCTCGAGGACCAGCTGGGTGGAAATGGGATTCAGGCCGATGAGGGCGTTCCCCTCCCGCATCCGCAGGGTGTCACGGATTAGGTACATTCCCTGGGGAAGGTAGACGGTATCGCACTGGTCCAGTGCTTGTTGCAGAGCGGCTGTGTCATCTGCCACACCATTTCCCAACGCGCCGAAGTCCCGCACATTGCGCCAGGTCTCCTGGGGCGGCAGGTCCTGGATCTCCTGGGGGAAATGGGGCGCCTCAGGAAGAGGCTCCAGCTCCACCAGGGTTTTCCGTTCCGGCTCCTGCTGGCCCAGGGTCAGGTCATCTCCGTGGAACAGGCTGTGGAGCAGGTAGGCGCCAGAGCTGCCCTGGGTCACTTGGCCGCTCTCCCGGCCCAGCAGGAGCTGGGGGACATTGCTGCACCAGAGGTTCCGCAGGTTGATCTGGGTGCAGCTGTTGTCCTCGCGGGAAATTTGGATGGCCGGGCCGGAGATATTCTCCAGCACACAGTCCTTCCAGAACAGCTTTTCCCAGTAGCCGTCCATCACGATATCGGCGGCGGGAACGTCCTGGAACTCCACATGGCTGAATGTCAGGCCGCACTCCCGGGATAGGATGGCGGATTTCCGCTGGCCGGAAAAGGCGCTTTCCACCAGGACAAAGGGCCAGCCGGGAGAGCATTTGGTGGTGTAGATGCCGTACTCTCCCCCCAGAAAGACCAGGTTCTCCATTTCATTTCCCACATCAAAGATGCCTGCCTTGCCCTGGCCAATGTCGAACACGCAGTGGGAGACAAATCCATGCTGGGCAAAGTGGGCCCGCATTACCACGGCGGCGGGGTTCCCCTCTTCAATCTGGAAGTTGATGTTGGAGACGGCGCTGTAAAAGGTGCCGGCGTTGGCGTCTTGAATACGCCCCTCCACCCGGGGCATGTTGCCCGTGAACCAGAACATGTACACGGCCTCCCCCTTGTCCTCCTGGGGGGCTTTCTGAAAGCCGGGGGTGTTCTTTTTCAGGACGAACTTCGGCCGGTTTTTCCCAAAGCCGATCATGCGCACCGCCCGGGGCAGGTAAATGGTCCGGCTGACGCTGTAAGTCCCTTCGGGGATCAGCACGATTCCCCGCTTGTCCTGCTGTTTTACGCTGTCCAGCAGAGCCTGCAGCCGCTCAGTCACATCGTACACGCCTTGGGCGTCCGGTGTCAAGCCGTCTACGTGAAGTACTGCGGCTTTTGGATCGTCCAGCTGCAGGGGATAGACGGAACGGGTGTGGGCAAAACGATACTGCTTCATCATATAGGTAAACTCCTCTCCAAATTCCGGCCCGGCCGGAATTGTAATTTAACCCTTTACTGCGCCAATGACGATGCCCTTTACAAAGTATTTCTGGAAGAAGGGGTACACCACCAGAATGGGCAGCGCGCCCATCACGGCCACCGCCATGCGGATGCCTGTGGAGGGCAGCACAAATTCCTCGTTTTGCTGGAGGGATTTGGCCGCGTCGCTGTTACTCATCAGGAACTGTACATCCAAAAGCATCCGATTCAATAGCACCTGAATGCTGAACAGCCGGTCGTCACTAATATAGTATAGACCATTGAGCCAGTCATTCCAATAGGCCAGGCCCACCAAAAGGGCCAGTGTGGCAATGATGGGGATGGACATGGGAAGGACCACCCGGATCAGGATGCGCAGCTCTCCCGCACCGTCAATCCGGGCAGCCTCATACCATAAGCGAGGGCGCTTGCAACCGAGCAGCCGAGCCGAGCGTGACTTTTCGCGGAGAGGAGCGGTGCTGCGCCCCAGTGGGGCGCGTCCAGCACCGACCGAACCGGCAGGTGAGACCAACCCGAACGGTGAAGCCGCATTTTGCGCAGAAAAATGCGACGAACCACAAGGGTTTGCCGCGACGTGGGTTAGGGTGATAAAATAGACGTCAATGAAAAACGCGGGCAACAAAAATCGCGACCACCACAAAAGTGATGATCGCGACTTGGGAGCGGCAGCTTGCCGCTGGCGCGCCAGGAGGGACTCGAACCCCCGACCTTTTGGTTCGTAGCCAAACACTCTATCCAGCTGAGCTACTGGCGCATGGGCTGTTCTCTAACAGCCTTATAATTATATCTGCAAAACGGAAAAATGTCAAGCGTTTTTTACAGGTCTTTGAAATTTTGTTAAAGAGAAGCCGTAGGGGGAAAGGACGTGAACGCTTTCCAGGGTTTCGCCCAGCAGCAGGGTTCCTCCCTCCATGTCTAAGCCAGCCCTTAAAATGCTCTGGGGACGGCTGCTGCGGTTGACCACCAGGGTCAGGCTGTGGCGGGCATCCTCTGTGAACACGAACCTCTCAAAAGCCAGCAAGTTGCCGTCGGCGTACAGGGTGCGGTAAGAGCCCTTCCCTAAGATGGCCTTTTCTTGGGCCCGCAGCATTCCCAGCCCTTTGTACCACTGCAGCAGGTTCTTCCCCTCACGGCCCCAGGGGTAGGCTCCCCGGCAGAAGGGGTCCCGATAGCCCTCCATGCCAGCCTCGTCCCCATAATACAGGCAGGGCACACCGGGCAGCAGGTATTGGATGAGGGAGGCCAGCCGCAGCCGCTTGAGAGCGGTGTCCCGCTGCTCAGGGGTGAGGGACTGGGCCGCCTGCCACTCCCGGCCCCGGTTCCCAGCGGGCTCGCCGCCCAGCACAGTCAGGGCCCGCTCCGTGTCATGGGTGCCAATGTGGTTCATCAGCAGCCGCAGGCACTGGGGCGGATAGTTCTCCACAATGCTCTCCACAGATTCCGCAAAATTCCGGGGGTCGCCGCCCAGCAGAAAAGCGAAAATGGCGTCCCGGAAGGGGTAGTTCATCACCGTGTCCAGCTGGCCCCCCAGCAGGTAGCGCCGCCGCACACCGTAAGCCGTCTTGTTAGAGGCGTCCTCCCACACTTCTCCCAGCACAACCGCGTCCGGGCTCTCTGCTTTTGCCGCAGCAGTAAGGTTGTCCAGAAATTGGTCGGGCAGCTCGTCGGCCACATCCAGCCGCCAGCCAGATGCCCCGGCCCGCAGCCATTTGCGGATGATGCCGTTCTCCCCATTGATATACTCGTTAAAGCTGGGCTCGGTCTCCTTCACGTTGGGCAGGGTCTCAAAATTCCACCAGCACTCGTAGTTCTGGGGCCACTGGCGGAAGGTGTACCAGGGGTAATAGGGGGACTGCTGCGAGTTGTACGCCCCCTGGGTGGGGTAGCGGCCCTCCCGGTTGAAATACACGCTGTCGCTGCCGGTGTGGCTGAAGACCCCGTCCACCAGCACCCGGATGCCCCGTTTTTTCGCCTCGGCGCACAGGCTGCGGAAGTCCTCCTCGTTCCCCAGCAGGGGGTCGATTTTCGAGTAGTCCGCCGTGTCATAGCGGTGGTTGGAGTGGGATTCGAAAATGGGGTTTAAATACAGGCAGGTGACGCCCAGCTCCTTCAAATAGGGCAGTTTCTCCTGAATGCCCCGCAGGTCCCCTCCAAAGAAGTCCGTGTTGGTGACGACTCCCTGCTCGTTGGGGGCCCACACGGGCTGCTGGGACCAATCGCTGTGGAACGTCCGGCCAGAGGGGATGTTCTCCTTGGGCTGCTGGGACTTGTAGAACCGGTCCGGGAAGATTTGGTACATCACGCCGCCTTCCAGCCAGTCGGGGGTCTTGAAGTTTTTGTCGTACACCGTCAGCTGCCACTGGTTGTTGCCGCCGAAGATGCCGTCCCCGGCAAAGCCCCGGGAGAGCCTTTGGCTGCCCCGGTGGGTGCGCACCTCAAAGTGATAGAAATAGAGGCCGGGTTCTTCCGGGGTAAAGTGGCATTCCCACCACTCCTGGGAATTTCCGTTCATGCCGCACCAGAACAAATCCAGCACCTGGATCTGACCGCCCTCCCGCTGGATGATGAGATGGGCGGCCGAACAGCTCAGCTCTCGGGGGAGTGTGATGCGGAAATGGATGGAGGTGCCGTCCGCCACGGCCCCAAGGGGGTCCCGGTATTTCCGGCTGCGGGAATTAAACATGCTGCTTTGCGCCTTCTTTCCAAAATTTCACTGAGATTCTAACGGGGCTTTACAGAGAGCGCCCCAAGAAAAAGCGCGGCGCAAGGCCTGGCTTCTCAAGGGCTCCGGCTCACGCTGCGCTTTTTGTTGTAGACTTGCGAGAGGGTTATTTCTCCAATTTTTTGGCGTTCAGGTTCTTGACCGGGGGCACGGGGGAGGCGTGCCAGATGTTTCCGCAGTAATCCCGGATGGCCCGGTCCGCGGCAAAACGGCCCGCCCCGGCGATGTTCACCAGGGACATGCGGTTCCAGTTCTGCTGGTCGCGGTACAGCGCCATTGCCCGCTGCTGGGCCTCGTGATAGGAGCGCAGGTCCGCCAGGGCCATGTAGCGGTCCTCCCGGAGCAAGGCATTGAAAATATCCTTGAACTGGCCGCCGTTCATAGAGCCCATCTCATCCATGGCCCGGTGGATGAGGCCGTCGTTCTGGTACTGGTTGTTGGGGTGGTAGCCCGTGCGCTTGAGCTCTTCCACCTGAGAGGCGGTCATGCCGAAGAGAATGATGTTCTCGTCCCCCACGGTCTGGTGGATCTCCACGTTGGCGCCGTCCAAGGTGCCCAGAGTGACCGCGCCGTTGATCATAAACTTCATGTTGCTGGTGCCAGAGGCCTCTGTGCCGGCCAGGGAGATCTGCTCGCTGATCTCCGCGGCGGGGGTCAGCAGCTCGGCCCAGGTGACGCAGTAGTTCTCCACAAAGATGACCTTCAGCTTTTTGTTCACCCGTTCATCGCTGTTGATGGCCTTGGCCAGGGCGGCGATAAATTGGATGATCTGCTTGGCAAAGTAGTAGCCCGGGGCGGCCTTGGCCCCAAAGAAGAAGGTGTGGGGCACAAAGTCCGCGTTGGGGTTCTCCCGCAGCCATTGGTAGGTGGCCAGGATGTTCAGGGCGTTCATGTGCTGGCGTTTGTACTCGTGCAGGCGCTTGACCTGCACATCGAACAGGGTAGAGGGGTCCACAATGTCCCCCTGGGTCTTCTTCAGGTACTTGGCCAGCCGCTCCTTGTTGGCCTGCTTGATCTCCTGCAGCTTCTGCAACACAGAGGCGTCCTCCGTATATTTCCGCAGGCCCTGCAGCTTATCCGCGTCGTAGATATAGTCTTTTCCGATCAGGTCGGTGATGAGCCCGGCCAGCTTGGGGTTGGACTGGTTCAGCCACCGCCGGTGGGCAATGCCGTTGGTCACGTTGGTGAATTTAGAGGGCTCCTCCACATAGAAGTCGTGGAACACATCGTCCTTCAAGATCTCGCTGTGCAGGGCGGAGACGCCGTTGACGCAGTGAGAGCCGATGACCGCCAGGTTGGCCATTTTCACATAGCCGTCGTTGAGGGGGGCCATGCGGTAGATCTTGGCCTCGTCCACGCCCTTGGCGCGCATTTCGTTCCAGAAGCGGCGGTCAATCTCCTCCACGATCTGGTAGATACGGGGCAGGCGCATCTTGAACAGGTCCCGGTTCCAGGTCTCCAGGGCCTCGCTCATCACGGTGTGGTTGGTGTAGGCCACCGTCCGCTTGACGATGTCCCAGGCGGCGTCCCAGCCATAGCCGCACTCGTCCAGCATCACCCGCATCATCTCGGGGATGGCCAGCACGGGGTGGGTGTCGTTCAGGTGGATGGCCGCCAGCTCGGGCAGCTGGTCCAGGTTGCCGTGGGCGTACAGGTGCCGCCGGATGATATCCTGGATGGAGGCGCTGACCAGGAAGTACTGCTGAGAGAGCCGCAGCAGCTTGCCGTCGGTGTGGTTATCCTCGGGGTAGAGCACTTTGGTGATGACCTCGCTCATAGCCTGCTGCTCCATGGCCCGCATATAGTTGCCGCCGTTGAAGAGCTTCATGTCAAACTTGTCGTTTTCGGCCTTCCACACGCGCAGAAGGCTGACGCCCTTTCCATCCATGCCGGCAATGCACATGTCATAGGGGATGGCGGTGATGGAGGTGTAGTCCTTGTGGCGCACAGAGTGGTACTGGTCGTGCCACTGCTCCTCGATGTGGCCGCCAAAGCGGACCTCCACAGAGCTTTCCGGCACGCGCTGCAGCCAAATGCCGCCGCCGGGCAGCCAGGTGTCCGGCAGCTCGGTCTGCCAGCCGTCCACCAGCTTCTGGCGGAACAGGCCGTATTCATACCGCAGGGAATAGCCCATGGCAGGATAGCCCTGGGTGGCCAGGCCGTCCATAAAGCAGGCCGCCAGGCGGCCCAGGCCGCCGTTGCCCAGGCCGGCGTCGGGCTCCTGTTCATACAGATTGTCCAGCTTGATATTGTATTCCGCCAGGGCCTTGCGGAAGGGCTCCTCCAGGCCCAGGTTGTACAAGTTGTTGCGCAGAGAGCGCCCCAAGAGGAACTCCATGCAGAGATAATAGATTTGCTTGGTGCCGGTTTTCTCTGCGTTCTGAACAAACTCAGAGCGGCCCTTGGTCAGCAGTTCCCGCACAATCAGGACGCTGGCCTTGTAATATTCTTCGTCGGTGGCGTTTTCCAAAGAGACGCCAAAGGTGTGGGCCAGCTTGTCACGAATGGCCTCCTTAATCTGCGGAACTGTCATTTTATAATCCATGCAAATTCCTCCAAATGTGTTTAAAATATATAAAATTGTTTCTTAAAATCCGCTGAATAATTAGTATCATGTGCATTGTACACTAAAAGAAAGGGAAAAACAACCGCAATAAAGCCCCAAGCTGCGGCCCCATATTTGGCAATTCTCAACAAATCGGGGCCTGCGCAAGGGGGAAACGGTCCTATGTTGTATCTATCATACCACAGAAACGGCTGGGATACAACAAAAATCCAGGAAAAAAGGGGCTTCTCCGCCGGGGAGGCCCCGCTTTGGGAAAAATGCAGAAAAAGTGGGGAAAGGCCTTTTCCAAATCCGTGTTTTGCAATATAATATAAACTACGTAAGCGCCGGCCCAAGGGCAGGGCGCGGGAAAGGGTGGTCATTTGTATGGAAAAAAGGCGTGTGCGGCTTGAGATCAACGGTGTGGTCTGCGGGCTTATCACCCAGGAAAGCGACGAATATATGAGATCTCTGGCCAACGAGCTGGAGGAAAAGCTGATGGAGGTCCAGCTGGCGTCCCCCTATATCACGCGGGAGGCCGCGGCCCTCACTGTGGCGCTGAACTACTGCGATGATGCCAGGAAGAACGGGCAGAAGAGAAAGCAGCTGCAGGACCGGGTGGACGAGCTGGAAGTGGAGGCCGAGGTTTGGCATGAGGAGCGGGCCGATATGGTTCAAAACGGCCCCAACCCAGAGACCCGGGCCCGCATAGAGAACCTGATCCGGCGCAACAACGCCCTGCAGGAGATTGCGGGCGAGGTGGACGAGCTGCGGCGGAAGGCCGCGGCCCTGGAAAAGGAGAAGAAGGCCCTGGAAGAGCGTGCGGCGGGAGGGCCCCAGCTGGAGGCGCTCCACCGGGAAGTGGAGCAGCTGCGGGAGGAAAACCAGCGGCTGCGCCAGGGGATGGCAGGGGCTGCCCCAGACAACGAGGCCCTCTTGGAGGAGCTGGAAAAACTGGCTGCGGACAACGCCGCCTTAAAGCAGGCCGTGGAGGAAAAGGAGTCTCAGGCGCAGAAAGCGGAGCAGGAGCGCCAGGCCACCGTAAGCGCTGCCAAACGCGCTGTGGAAGAGGCCAAACGGCTGGTGGATGAGGCGCGTGCCGGCACCGGAGAGAGCTCCGGGGCTGTCCCAGAGGGGCAGACCTCCCTGCTGGGGGCAGGCCTGGAGGAAGAGGCCGGGGAAGGGCCGCAGAAGCAGCCCCACAAGCGGAAAAACCCGCTGCGCCATGAGGAGGATTTTGAGCAGGAGGGCTTTGTCAGCTTTTTTGAAAAGAAATGAGCAACGAGTATTTTGAGATTTTGGCCCCTGCCGGCGGGCCGGAGGCCCTGAAAGCCGCTGTGTTTGCCGGGGCGGATGCGGTGTATTTGGGCGGGCCCGCCTTTGGCGCCCGGGCCAGCGCCAAGAACTTTTCTCGGGAAGAGCTGGCAGAGGCGGCGCGCTTTTGCCACGGCCGGGGCGTGCGGGTCCATGTGACGGTGAATACCTTGCTCAAGGACCGCGAGCTGCCGGACGCCCTGGGCTTTGTAGAGTACCTGTGCTCCCTGCCGGTGGACGCGGTGCTGGTTCAGGATATGGGGTTGTTCTCCCTGCTGCGGCAATGGGCCCCGGCGCTGCCCGTGCACGCCTCTACGCAGATGAGCCTGCACACGCCTGGCGGAGTCAAGCTGCTGTGGGAGCTGGGCGCTTCCCGGGTGGTGCTCTCCCGAGAGCTCTCCCTGGAGGAAATCCGGGAGATCCGCCGGGCCTGCCCTGTGGAGCTGGAGAGTTTCGTCCACGGGGCCCTGTGCATGTCCGTTTCAGGGCAGTGCTACCTCAGCGCCCTTTTAGGGGGGCGCAGCGGCAACCGGGGCTCCTGTGCCCAGCCTTGCCGGCTGCCCTTTGCGGCGCCGGGCGGCACCGGCCACGACCTCTCTTTGAAGGACCTCTCCTTTGTCCAGGAAGTGGGACAGTTGAAAGAGGCGGGGGTGTGCTCCGCTAAGATTGAAGGGCGGATGAAGCGGCCGGAATATGTGGCCGCCGCTGTTTCCGCCTGCCGCCGGGCCGCCGATGGGGAGCAGGTGCCCCAGCAGCTGCTGGACGGCCTGGAGGCGGTGTTTTCCCGCTCCGGGTTCACCAAAGGCTATCTCACCGGGCAAAGGGGCCGGGAGATGTTCGGCACCCGTACCAAAGAGGATGTGACCGGCGCCACGGAGAAAGTGTTTTCCTCCCTGCGGAATTTGTACCGAGGAGAGATGCAGAGAGTGTCCGTTTTTTTGGACTTAAAAGTGCAGGGGACGGAGCTGCTTCTCTCCGCGTGGGATGGGGAAGGCCATCGGGCCGTTTCCGCCGCGCCCCTGGGGGAGGGCCTTTCTTTGCTGCCCCGGGAGCGGTGCGGGCAGCAGCTGAAAAAGACGGGGGGCACGCCTTTCCGGGTGGAGGGCGTGTCCGTGCCGGAAGAGGGCGTTCCCTGTGGAGTCTCTGTGCTGAACGCACTGCGCCGGGAGGCCCTGGAGCAGCTTCTGCGCCTGCGGGAGCGGCGCGGCCCCATCCCGTTTTCCAAAGGGGAGCTGTTCTTCTCCCCCCGCCCCAAGGGCACGGGGGAGCTGCCCCTGCGCGCCCATTTCCGAAAGGCCTCGCAAGTGTGCGCGCAGGCAAGGGACTGCCGGGAAATTGTGCTGCCCCTGGAAACGCCGCTTAAAGAGCTGCTCCGTTTGCGGGAAGAGGGATTCCTGTCCATTTTTTTGGACATCCCGCGCGGGCTGTTCGGAGAGGAAAACAGGACAGTGAAGCAGATGAAGGAGCGGATGCAGGCGGGCTTTCTGGATTTTGTGGCGGGGAATTTGGGAGCTGTCGCGTTGGGAAGGGACCTGGGCGCCCGGGTGCACGGCGGTTTTTCCCTGAATGTGTTCAACACGGCTGCGCTGGATTTCTTTCAGAAGCTGGGCCTTTCCACGGCGGAGCTCTCCATGGAGCTCACGGCGGGGGAGGTGTCCCGGCTGGGCGGAGAGCTTCCCCGGGGCCTGATGGTCTACGGCCGCCAGGCGCTGATGCTCACCCGCAACTGCCCGCTGGCCAATTCCCCCAAGGGATGCCTGCACTGCAAGGAGCCGGGATGTTTGACCGACCGCAAGAGGAAGAAGTTCCCCGTGGTGTGCCGGGGCGGCAGAAGCGTTGAGCTGCTGAACTCTGTCCCCCTGTGGCTGTGCGATTTGAAGCGGGAGCTTTCCCCAGTGGATTTTGGCATCCTCCGTTTTACCGTGGAAAACCCTGTGGAATGTGGGGAGATCCTAACCGCCTGTTTTCGCGGCGAAACACCGGGGTTTGACTACACCCGCGGGCTTTTTCACCGGGGCGTGGAATGAATGTGGAAAACTTGGTGGAAAGTGTGGATTATTTTATGTAAATACCGGTTCAAGGCCCGATAAGCCCTGGATTTTGAAAATGTGGAAAAGCTGGATGTGGAAAACTTGGCCGGAGGGAAAGGAGCGTTTGAGCGTATGGAGCAATCAATGGTTTTGCGCATGAAACGGCTGCGGCCCGGGGCGGAACCGCCCCAGCGCCAGACAGCGGGCAGCGCGGGCTTTGACCTGAAAGCCTGCATGGAAGAGCCTGTCACCCTGAAGCCGGGGGACCGGTCCACCTTTTGCACCGGCTGGGCGGTGGAGATCCCCCAGGGCTGCGTGGGGCTGGTGTTCTGCCGCAGCGGGCTGGGGGTCAAGCACGGCGTCTCCCTGCCCAACTGCGTGGGTGTGATCGACAGCGATTACCGCGGGGAACTGCAGGTTCCCCTGGTGAACTTGAGCCGGGAGCCCTATACGGTGGCGCCTGGCGAGCGCATTGCCCAGCTGGTGGTTGCGCCGGTGTGCCTGCCCGTGGTGGAGGAAGTGGAAGAGCTTACCCAAACGGCCCGGGGAGAGGGCGGGTTTGGCAGCACGGGGAAATGAGCTTCCGCCCCGGAAAGCGCGGCCCCGCATATCTTGTGGGGTGGGCGCTGGAAAGGTGCATATATAAGGAAAAATGGGTTTTTATAGGTTTATGTAAACTTTCGTCTTGAGAAATGCTGGAAAATAGGCTATAATATTTCATGTTCCCGGCTCTCGGGGCAGGGGCGCTCTCACGGGGAACGCTCCAGGAGAGCGGGCGGCTCTTGACAATGTGTGTTTGCGGGAAAACGGGAAACCATAAAAAGTGCCCCGTTTTTTCTTGGGACTGAATTGATATAGGTGGGTACGCCCGCCCCTGCGAAGTGGAAATCTATGGCCCGTGGGGGGCCGGAAAGGTAGAGTTTTTGGTATGGCGGCAAAGGGATTTCTTTCTGGGTTCTTTTCTATGTTTACGATGTTCTCCAAGGACATTGGTATCGACTTGGGAACTGCCAATACATTGGTGTTTATGCGGGGCAAGGGCATTGTCATGCGCGAGCCCTCTGTGGTGGCGGTGGACGTGCGCACCGATGAGGTGCTGGCGGTGGGCAAGCAGGCCAAAGAGATGCTGGGCCGCACCCCCGGCTCCATTGTGGCGGTGCGCCCCCTGAAGGACGGCGTTATCGCCGATTTCGATGTGACCGCGGCCATGCTGAAGTATTTTATTAAAAAGGCCCTGAAGTCCGGCACCCTCAACCGCCCCCGCATTGTGGTGTGCATCCCTTCCGGCGTCACGGAGGTGGAGCGCCGGGCTGTGGAGGACGCCGCCCGCCAGGCCGGCTCCAACAACGTGGACCTGATAGAAGAGCCCATGGCGGCCGCCATTGGCGCGGGCCTGCCGGTGGGCGAGCCCACTGGCTGCATGGTGGTGGACATTGGCGGCGGCACCAGCGAGGTGGCCGTCATCTCCCTGGGGGACATCGTCACCTCTGTCTCTGTGCGCATGGCCGGGGACAAGTTCGACGAGGCCATTGTCAGTTATGTGAAGAAAAAGTACAACCTGCTGATCGGTGAACGCACCGCAGAGGAAATCAAAATCAAGATTGGCTCCGCCTTCCCCACCGAGGAGACCATCAATGCCTTTGTGGAGATCAAGGGCCGCAACCTGGTGGACGGCCTGCCCAAGAATGTGACCATCCACGCCGACGAGGTGCGGGAGGCCCTGGCGGACAGCGTGATGATTGTGGTGGACGCCATCAAGGACACCTTGGAGAAGACCCCGCCGGAGCTGGCGGCGGATATTATCGACCGGGGCATTATGCTCACCGGGGGCGGGGCCCTGCTGCGGGGCCTGGACAAGCTGGTGGCCCAGGAGACGGGCATCCCAGTCCATGTGGCGGAGCGCCCCTTGGACTGCGTGGTGGAGGGCACCGGCAAAAGCCTGGAGGTAGAGCTGCCCAAAAACCGCTACCGCGGCCGCAGGAAATAAGGCGGGGCCTGCCCTGCCGGCGCCTGGAAGAGGGGGCGCCTTTCGCGCTGCCCGCCCAAAGGGGGATGGGCGCGGATGTGAGGAAGCATGAGGACTGCTGGGACCTCCCGGCAGTCCGCATTGGCTTTGACGGGAATTTACCAGAAGGAGCGCTTTTGCTTGAAGGACTTTTTCAAAACCAGCTCATTTAAGGTTCTGGCCATCGCGGTGGTGGTGCTGCTGGGGCTGATTATCTATACGGCTACGGCGGGGGGCTCTCTGCTGGCAAGCCTTTTGGGCTTTGTCACCTCTCCCATGCAGAGTGTGAGCACCCAGGCCACCGGGGCCGTTACGGAGTTTGTGGATTTGGACGCCCTCTCCCGGGACGAGCTCAAATCCATGATCGACAGCCTGACCCAGGAGAACGCCCAGCTGCGGGACCAGCTGGTGGACTATGAGAACACCCTGCAGGAAAACGAGCAGCTGAAGGTCCAGCTGGAGATCACGGAGGAGGAACCGGAGAACACCCTGCGGGCCGCCACGGTCATCGGCCGGGACCCCAACGATGTATTCTACGGCTTCTCCATCGACCAGGGCACCCTCAACGGCGTGGAGGAAGGCGACCCGGTGATCACCCAGAACGGCTTGGTGGGCATTGTCAGCCAGGCCTATGCCACCACCAGCAAGGTGACCACCCTGCTGTCGGAGGACGTGAAGGTTTCGGCGGTGGACTCTGCCTGCGGGGAGAGCGGCGTGATCGCCAGCGACATCGCCTCGGCCAGCTCTGGGCTGCTGCGCCTGGAGTACCTGCCCAGCGACACCCAGGCGCAGGTGGGGGACATCATCACCACCTCTGGCGCGGGCAGCGCCTATCCGGCGGACATCATCATCGGCCGGGTGGAGAGCGTGCAGAAATCGGAAAGCGATATCTCCCAATATGCGGTGGTGCGCCCTTATGAGGACCTGACCAGCGTGCAGGAGGTCTTCGTCATCATTGATTTCCCCGGAGCCGGGGAGGGGGAGGACTACCTTGCCCAGGCCGACCCCGAGGGTACGGAGGATGCGGAATGATAAGGGACCTCAATAAGCTGATCCGTTATTTGGCCTATGTGCTGGAGCTGTTGGTGCTGTTCATGCTGCAGGAGACGCCGGGCCTGCTGCCTTCCATCTTTGGAGCAAGGCCGGTGCTGCTGTTTCCGGCGGTGGTGGCCATTGCCATGCTGGAGCCCGAAGTGCCCGCCCTGCTGTTTGGCGTTGTGGGGGGGCTGTTCTGCGATTTTGGCCTCTCTGGCATGCTGGGGTTCCACGCCCTGGTGCTGGGGGTGCTGTGCTTTTTTATCAGCCTGGTCATCCGCGCCTACCTGCAGAACAATATGGCCACGGCCATCCTTACGGGGGTGTGGAGCTTGGGCCTGGTGGTGCTGGCCCAGTGGTTCTTTCTGTATTTCTTCCAATATTCCTATCCGGCCTATGCCCTTACCCACCACTATCTGCCAAAGTATTTTTACACCCTGTTGTTCCTTCCCCTGCTCTATCTGCTCAACCGGGGCCTTTCGCAGGCGCTGGGCGCGCAGGAGAAGGGGACCCTGTAATGTGAGAAGCAATTTGCCCGGGAAAGGAGGCCCTCCCTTTGAAAATGCCCAAGCTGGGAAAGATCGGCCGTTCCGCCGCCTGCATCCTGTTGGTGCTGGCGGTGTTTGTGGTCTATGAGCTTCGCCTGGTCCAATGGCAGCTTGTGGAAGGGGATAAATATGAGCAGCTTTCCCTTTCCAGCCGCACGGACACCATCGAAATTGAGGCGGCCCGGGGGGAGATCCTGGACCGGGACGGCAATGTGCTGGCAGGCAACCGCTCCAGCTACAACATCGTTTACGACGCCCTGGACATGGACTATGACCGGCGCAACGCCACCATCATCCAGGTCATCGACCTGCTGGAGGAGCGGGGGGAGACCTGGCGGGACCGGCTGCCCATTGTCCTGGCGGAGGATGGGACCTACCAATATAAAGAGGACAGCGAAAGCGCCATTCAAACCTTGCAGGAGGCCCTGAGCCTGGCGGAGTACGCCACGGCGGAGGAGTGCATGGCAGAGCTGGCCCAGCAGTATGACTGCCAGGGATATTCCAAAGAGGATATGCGCAACGTGGCTTCTGTGCGCTATTCCATGACCCAAGATGGGTTTTCCCGCACCAGCCCCTATGTCATTGCCGAGGATGTTTCCGCCGAGACAGTGGGCGTCATCAGCGAGCGTTCGGAGGAGTGGCCCGGCATCGAGACCCGGGTGGCGGTCACCCGCTATTACGGGGAGGACGGCGCCTTGGCCCCCCATGTGGTGGGCTACACCGGCGTTATTACGGACACCCAGTACCAGCAGGCCGTGGAGGACGGCACCACCTATGACGCGGAGAACAACATCTCCGGCTACAAGTGGAGCGACACCATGGGCCGCTCGGGCATTGAGGCCGCCTTTGAGGAGGAGCTCCGCGGCCAGCGGGGAGAGGAGACCATTTATACCGATTCCAGCGGCGGAGTGGAGAGCACTGCCGTGACCACCGCCCCGGAGGAAGGGCACACGGTGCAGACCACCCTGGACTCTGACCTGCAGCGGGTGGCCAACCTCTCCTTGGAGAAGAATATCCAGGGCAATATTGACGCGCGCAACTGTACCTCTGGCGCGGCGGTGGTGCTGGATGTGGACACCTTTGGGGTGCTGGCCTGCTCCTCCTACCCCACCTACGACGTGAACCAGCTGGTGGAGAGCATCGCCGGGGACGGTGAGTACTACAACAACCTGCTGGCCGACGAGAACCAGCCCATGGTGAACCTGGCCCTCAACGGCGTGTTCGCGCCGGGCTCTGTGTTCAAGCCGGTGGTGGCCCTGGCGGCCCTGCAGGAAGGGGTCATCAGCGCGGGCACCACCTACACCTGTACCCGCGTGTGGAACTATTTTGACCTGAGCCAGGGCTGCCTCTGCGGCGGCGGCACCTGGAACCTGTACGGGGCCCTGGCCCACTCCTGCAACACCTACTTCAGCAACGTGGGCTTAAACCTGGGCATTGCCCGGCTTGCGCCCTATGCCGAGTACTTCGGCCTGGGCACCACCACCGGCGTGGAGATTGGCGAATCCACGGGCACCATGTCCAACCCCCAGGAGTACCGGGAAAACCACGGTGTGAACTGGACCGACGGCGTATCCGCCCAGACGGCCATCGGCCAGGCGGACAACATGTTCACCCCCATCCAGCTGGCCACCATGTGCGCCACCATCGCCAACGGCGGCGTGCGGCTGCAAACCCACTTTCTGGACAAGATCACCGACTACACCGGCGAGACGGTGCTGGAGGAGTATGAGCCTGTGGAGCTGTACGACGCGGGCCTTTCCGGCGATGTGCTGGGCGTGGTGCAGGCCGGCATGCAGATGGTGGCCACCGAAGGCACCGCATCCAATGTCTTTGCCAACTACCCGGTGTCCATCGCCGCCAAGACCGGCACCGCGGAGACCTCCAGTGTCCCGGACACGGACCCGGATTACACCGAGCCCAACCTGAGCTTTATCTGCTACGCCCCCGCGGACGACCCGGAGATTGCCGTGGCGGTGATGATCGAGCAGGGCAACACCGGCAACTACGCCAAAAATGTGGCCAAAGACATCCTGGACCAGTACTTCGGCTTCTACACCTGGGACGAGGACGGCAACAAGTACGACCAGGAGGGCAACCAGGTGGACGATGACGGTGTCATCATCAAGACGGCCGAAGAGCTGGCAGAGGAACAGGCCGCACAGGAGCAGCAGAGCGGGGACGCCTCCTCCGACAGCGAGGACGGGGACGCCGCCAGCCAGGAGCCCTCTGCCTCTCCCACCCCGGGCCGGGGCAACGATATCCCAGACACACCCTTTACAGGGGAGAGCGCCTCTCCCGCGCCGGATGCCGGCAGTGAAAGCAGCGGCGAATCCAGCCAGGAGGAGAGCAGCGCCAGCTCTTCGGAAGAGAGCGCGCCCGGGGTGCCTTCGGGCGCACCCTATTACAGAAGGGAGTAGGCGGGCCCAGGTGGGGCGTCTTGTTCAAAAGAATCGCTTAAAAACTGGATGTTCGCCACATATTTTATTTCAACGTATA
This sequence comes from uncultured Oscillospiraceae bacterium, assembly GCA_900543555.1. Taxonomy (GTDB): domain Bacteria; phylum Bacillota; class Clostridia; order Oscillospirales; family Acutalibacteraceae; genus Acutalibacter; species Acutalibacter stercoravium. The sequence continues at coordinate 17,807 of UQRL01000022.1, forward strand.
ATTTGCATCTATTTGTTTTTGACAATTTGCTGGAAGTGTGCTAAGATGATAGCCGAGGTAGAGTAATTTATGGGTATAGCAACAGTCATCACGTCTGGAAAGGGCGGTGTGGGCAAATCCACTTTGGCGGTGGGGCTGGGCCGGGCTTTGGCCAAGCGGGGCCGCCGTGTTTTGCTGGTGGATTGCGACGCGGGCCTGCGAAGCCTGGACCGCATGACCGGTACGGAAGAGAACCTGGTGTTCGATATGGCCGATGTGGTCTTTGCCCGGTGCGCTCCGGCAGAGGCCATTTACCCCTGCGGGGAGTCGGAGGGCCTTTTCCTGCTGCCGGCCCCCTCTCTGGGAGAGGATATGATCCGTCCGGCGGTGATGAAGCGCCTGGTGCCCCTGCTTTCCCGCTATTTTGACCACGTCCTGCTGGACTCCCCTGCGGGGGTGGGCGGTGGGTTCCGCTCGGCCGCCTGCGGGGCGGACAGGGCCATTGTGGTGTGCAGCCCGGACCCGGTGTGCGTGCGAAGCGCCGGCGCTGTGCGGCAGCTGCTTTCCAGGCTTTCCATTTCTGATATGCGTTTGGCGGTGAACCGCTTTAACGGCAGGCTTTTTTGGGAGACCGGCGTTTATGGCGACCTGGACGGCGTCATTGATGAGGCGGGCATCCGCCTTTTTGGCGTTGTTCCAGAGGATTTTTCTTTAGCGGCCTCTTTTTTAAAGGGGAAAAGCGCCCGGGAGAATTCCCCCGGGATGATGGCGCTTTCCCGCATGGCGGGCCGGCTGGAGGGGGAGGCTATCCCCATCCCGGATTCTTTATAAAAATTAAAATTCCAGCATAAATTACATAAATGGGGTACAGACGAGCTGTATTGGAAAAGCAAGGAGGAATTGAATCAAGATGAACATTGCAATTACGGCACATGACGCGAAAAAAGAATTGATGGTGCAGTTCTGCATTGCCTACTGCGGCATTTTAAGCCGCTATACCCTGTGCGGCACCGGCACCACCAGCAAGATGGTCTCTGAGGCCACCGGCCTGGAGATCCAGCGGTTTTTAAGCGGCTCTCAGGGCGGCGACCAGCAGATTGCGGCCCGCATCGCCTGCAACGAGATCGACCTGCTGCTGTTTTTCCGGGACCCGCTGAACCCCAAGTCCCATGAGGCCGCCAACGACATGAACCTGCTCCGTTTGTGCGATATGCATAACATCCCGGTGGCCACCAACATCGCCACGGCCGAGGTGCTCATCCACGGTTTAGAACGAGGCGACCTGGATTGGCGCAATATCCTGCGGGATTGAGCTTTTTCCTGTTGCAAAGAACGGGAAAAGCGGCTATAATAGGACACGTCCGGCAATGACGCGGGATGAGTACCTTCGGATGCCCGGCAGAGAGAGGGGGCGCCCTTTGGGCGCTGCGAGCCCCCTTGGGGAATGAGGAAGAGAAAGACGCCCGCCAGCCGCAAACGTATAAAAAAAGGAGAGCGGGGTTTCCCGCTTTTGAATCAGGGTGGCACCACGGAGAGACCTTCGTCCCTGGCACGGCCTTTGTTTGCCGCGTCCCCAGGGGAGGGTCTTTTTTCTGTCCCCGGCGGCAGGCGCGAATGGTCCAGCCGGGGCCGCCCGGCGTTCTTTGGCCCCTTTCTGTGAGAGAAAGGGGAGACATGGCGCAGTTTTCCCCAGGGGGGAAACTGAGAAAGGAGACATCAGAATGGAACTCATCACGAAAGCGCCCAAGGGGACGGTGGACATCGTTCCGGGCAAAGCGGAAAAATGGCAGGTTATGGAGGACGTGTTCCGCAGCGAGGCGGAGCTCAACGGCTTTGGGGAGGTGCGCACCCCGGTGTTCGAGCACACCGAGCTGTTCCTCCGGGGCGTGGGCGACACCACCGATGTGGTGGAAAAGCAGATGTACACCTTTGAGGACAAGGGCGGGCGCTCCATTACCCTGCGGCCCGAGGGCACAGCCGGCGCTGTGCGGGCCATGCTGGAGAACGGCCTGTACAACGCGGGCTACCCGGTGAAGCTGTACTACCTGACCTCCTGCTACCGGTATGAGAAGCCCCAGGCGGGCCGCCTGCGGGAGCTGCACCAGTTCGGCGTGGAGATGTTCGGCGCCGCAGAGCCCGTGGCCGACGCCCAGATCATCGCCATGGCCCTGTCCGCCTTTAAGCGCCTGGGCCTGGAGGACGTGGGATTGCAGCTGAACTCCATCGGCTGCCCGGAGTGCCGCAAGGAGTACCACAAGGCGCTCAAAGAGTACTTCACCGCCCGCAAGGACCAGCTGTGCGACACCTGCCTCTCCCGGCTGGAGCGCAACCCCATGCGCATTTTGGACTGCAAAAGCCCCGAGTGTCAGGAGGTGTGCAAGGGCGCGCCCAAGATCACCGACTACCTGTGCGAGGACTGCAAAGCCCACTTTGCCAAGGTTCAGGAGTTTTTGACCGCCCTGGGCATCGAGTTTGAGATAGACCCCGGCCTGGTCCGCGGCCTGGACTACTACACCCGCACCGTATTTGAGTTCCCCTCCAAGAGCCTGGGCTTTGCCCTGGGCGGCGGCGGCCGGTACGACGGCCTGGTGGAGGAATTCGGCGGCAAGCCCACCCCCGGCCTGGGGTTCGGCCTGGGCCTGGACCGCATCCTGATGGCCCTGGAGGCCCAGCAAGTGGAGTTCCCCCAACTGCCGAAGTGCGAGATGTACATTGCCACCATGGGCGAGGAAGCCCAGAAAAAGGCCTTCCTTCTGCTGGATGAGCTGCACCGCTGCGGCATTCCCGCCGACACGGATTTGTGCGGCCGCGGCCTGAAAGCCCAGATGAAGTACGCCGGCAAAATCGGCGCCAAGTTCACCATGGTGCTGGGGGACAACGAGCTCCAAGAGGGCAAGGCTGAAATGAAAAACATGAAGACCGGCGAGAAGAGGAAAATTGCCATCAGCGGCGAGGACTTTATCAATGATTACGTCACGGTGAGCACCGAGGCGGAGGACTTCTCGCAGGACGGGATTTTCTTTTAATGGGATGCCGCCCGCCTATTTGATGGGCGGCTTTCAGAAACGTGAGAAAGGGAAAGAGGAACTATGACACAGACAAAGTATCGCACCCACACCTGCGGCCAGCTGCGCATGGAGCATGTGGGCCAGACCGTTACCCTGGCGGGCTGGATGGAGAACCTGCGGGAGGTGGGGAGCAACTTCGGCTTCCTGATCCTGCGGGACTTTTACGGCACCACCCAGGTGGTCATCGAGACAGAAGAGATGATGGAGCAGGTGAAGGCCCTGAACAAGGAGACCACCATCGCCGTCACCGGCCTGGTGCGGGAGCGCACCAGCAAGAACCCCAAGCTGCCCACCGGCGACATTGAAGTAGCCCCCAGCCAGATTACCGTGCTGGGCCGCTGCCAGTACAACGAGCTGCCCTTTGAAATCAACTATTCCAAGGACGCCGGGGAGGACGCCCGGCTGAAGTACCGTTACCTGGACCTGCGCAACCCCCAGGTGAAGCGGAATATCGTGCTGCGCAGCCAAGTGGTCTCTGCCCTGCGCCGGGCCATGGAGGACCAGGGTTTTCTGGAGATCACCACCCCCATCCTCACCGCCTCCTCCCCCGAGGGCGCCCGGGACTACCTGGTGCCCTCCCGCAAGCATCCGGGCAAGTTCTACGCCCTGCCCCAGGCCCCCCAGCAGTTCAAGCAGCTGCTGATGACCTCCGGCTTTGACAAGTACTTCCAAATTGCCCCCTGCTTCCGGGACGAGGACGCCCGGGGCGACCGTTCCCCCGGCGAGTTCTACCAGCTGGATATGGAGATGGCCTTTGCCGGGCAGGAGGACGTGTTCGCCGTGCTGGAGCAGGTGCTGCCCCCCATTTTTGCCAAATATGGCGCCTATCATATCGCCTCCCAAGCGCCCTTCCAGCGCATTCCCTATTTCCAGGCCATGGAGGAGTTCGGCTCGGACAAGCCGGACCTTAGAATCGACCTGCGGGTGAAGGACGTGACAAGCCTGCTGCAAAACTGCGGCTTCGGCCCCTTTGAGGGGAACCTGGTCAAGGCTGTGCCGGTGTCGGGCTGCAAGCTGACCCGCAAGGCCATCGACAAGCTGTGCGCCGACGTGGAGGTGCAGGCGGGGCAGAAGCCCTACTGGTTCCGGGTGGACGACAAGGGGGAGATCGTGGGCGGCATCGCCAAGTTCCTCAACGCCGGTCCGGACCTGGCCGCCCAGGTGAAGGAAAGCCTCTCCCTGGAAAACGACACCCTGGTGCTGCTGTGCGCCGGGACCCGCTCTCAGGTGTGGAAGACCTCCGGCGTCATGGTGAAGCTGGCCGGCGCCCAGTGCGAAGGCCACCTGGACAAGGAGCGGTACGAGTTCTGCTGGATTGTGGACTTCCCCATGTTTGAGATTGGGGAGGAGAGCGGCCAGCTGGAGTTCTGCCACAACCCCTTCTCCATGCCCTCCGGCGGCTTAGAGGCCCTGCTCAAGGCCGAGCGGGGAGAGACCGACCCCTTGACCATCCTGGCCGAGCAGTACGACCTGGTGTGCAACGGCGTGGAGCTGTCCTCCGGCGCGGTGCGGAACCACGACCCGGAGATCATGGTGAAGGCCTTTGAGCTGGTGGGCCTGGGAGAAGAGGACGTGAAGGCCAAGTTCCCCGCCATGTACAACGCCTTCTGCTACGGCGCGCCGCCCCACGCGGGCATTGCCCCCGGGGTGGACCGGATGGTCATGCTGCTGTGCGGCGAGAGCTCCATCCGGGAGGTCATCGCCTTCCCCATGAACAAGAGCGCCCAGGATTTGATGATGGACGCCCCCGCCCCCGTCACCCCGGCCCAGCTGGAAGAGCTCTCCATCCAGGTCGTGGAACATTCGGAAGAAGAGTGAGCAAAGCAGGATAAAACCTTGTGAAATCAGCCTCCGGCGGCGTTGTGAAACGCTGTTTGGGGGCTGTATATTTTGGGTATTTCTCAGAGGGAATTTCAAAAACCCACAATATATAGTGTTTTGCCTGTTGACAGCCCCCCTGCTTTGGACTATAATAAAAAGCGTCCTCCCCCGAAGAACTGGGGGAGGATACGCCCCCTCTGGGAGGCTCAATGAGAATTTGAGAAAGAGGAAAACGCCATGCTGAAAACCATCATCAAGCGCAGTGGGGAGCAAGTCCCCTTCGACGCTTCCAAGATACGCGGCGCCATCTTTAAGGCCAACGTGCGAAACGCCACCGAAAAGATGAGCGACAAGCAGCTGGACCAGCTGACCCAGGCTGTTGTGGCAGAGCTGGAAAAGATGAAAGAGGTCCCCACGGTGGAGCAGATCCAGGACGTGGTGGAGGAAAAGCTCATTGCCGCCGACTATGCCAAGACGGCCAAGGCCTACATCTTGTACCGGGCCGAGCACCAGAAGCTCCGCGAGATGGACGACGAGCTGGTGAAGATCTACTCTGCCCTCACCTTTGTGGCCGCCGAGGACGTGGACCTGAAGCGGGAGAACGCCAACATCAACGCGGACACCGCCATGGGCACCATGCTGAAGTACGGCTCTGAGGGCGCCAAGAGCTTTTATGATAAATACGTCATCCCGCCCCACATCGCCAAGGCCCACGCCGAGGGGAAAATCCACATCCATGACAAGGATTTCTACACCCTGACGGAGACCTGCTGCCAGATCGACCTGATCAAGCTGTTCCACAACGGCTTCTCCACAGGCCACGGCTATCTGCGGGAGCCCAACGCCATCTCCAGCTATGCGGCCCTGGCCTGCATTGCCATTCAGGCCAACCAGAACGAGATGCACGGCGGCCAAAGCGTGCCCAACTTCGATTACTCCATGGCCCAGGGCGTGGATAAGACCTATTCCAAGGAATATTTTAAGGCTTTGATTCAGTTTATTCAGCTGGAAAAAGGCATGCCTTACGACCAGGTGAAGGCCCTGGTGGACAACGTGAAGGAGAACCTGGGGGAGCGGGTCAACATGGACCAGGCCCAGGAATTTGCCCGGAAGTTTGTGGACTACCTGCCCCGCCATCAGCGGGAAAACGGCTTCCAGGAGATCACCCAGGAGGAGGCCCAGAAAGCCGCCGGCTACGCCGCCGAGACAGCTTGGCGGGAGACGGACAAGGCCACCTACCAGGCCATGGAAGCCCTGGTGCACAACCTGAACACCATGAACTCCCGGGCGGGCGCCCAGGTGCCCTTCAGCTCCTTGAATTACGGCACCGACACCAGCGAGCAGGGCCGCATGGTCATCCGCAACCTGTTGCTGGCCACCGAGGCCGGCCTGGGCGACGGGGAAACCCCCATCTTCCCGGTGCAGATTTTCAAGGTGAAGGAAGGCGTCAACTACAACGAGGGCGACCCCAACTACGATTTGTTCAAGCTGGCCATGCGGGTCTCCGCCAAGCGGCTGTTCCCCAACTTCAGCTTTTTGGACGCCCCCTTTAACCTGCAGTATTACAAGCCCGGCGATTACAACACCGAGGTGGCCTACATGGGCTGCCGCACCCGTGTGATGGGCAACGTCCACGACAGGAACCGCGAGGTGACCTGCGGCCGGGGCAACCTGAGTTTTACCTCCATCAACCTGCCCCGCATCGGCATTGAGGCCCAAAAAGATATCAAGAGATTCTACCAGATCCTGGATGAGCGCATTGACCTGTGCATTGAGCAGCTGCTGCACCGGTTCAAGATCCAGTGCAGCAAAAAGGCTTACAACTACCCCTTCCTGATGGGGCAGGGGGTTTGGATTGATTCTGAAAAGCTGGACCGCAACGACTCTGTGGCCGAAGTGTTGAAGCACGGCACCCTCTCCGTGGGCTTCATCGGCCTGGCAGAGACGCTGGTGGCCCTGACCGGCAAGCATCACGGCGAGAGTGAGGAAAGCTATCAGCTGGGCTATGAGATCATCTCCTACATGCGCAAGCGCATGGACGACAAGTCCCAGGAGACGGGATTGAACTTCACCCTGCTGGCCACTCCCGCCGAAGGCCTGTCCGGCCGCTTTGTCCGCATCGACCAGAAAAAGTTTGGGAAAATCCCCGGCGTCACCGACCGGGAGTACTACACCAACTCCTTCCACATCCCGGTGTACTACCCCATCAGCGCCTTTGAGAAGATTAAGAAGGAAGCGCCTTTCCACGCCCTGACCAACGCGGGCCATATCAGCTATGTGGAGCTGGACGGGGACGTGTGCAAGAACATCGACGCCTTTGAGAGCGTCATCCGCTGCATGAAGGAGGCGGGCATCGGCTACGGCTCTGTGAACCATCCGGTGGACCGGGACCCTGTCTGCGGCTATAACGGCATTATCGATGACGTGTGCCCCCGCTGCGGCCGCCACGCCGGGGAGGGCGTGCCCCTGGAGAAGCTCCAGGAGCTGCGCAAGAAGTACCACGACGTGCCGGATTACTCCTGCCTGATCCGCTAAGTCCGTGACCGGACGGGACAAGCCGGCTGTCTTGCCTGCGGCAAGGCCGGGAAGGTCCCAGCGAAGCCAGCGGCGCGGACGCGCGTTGGCGGCTCGATCGGCACGAGCGTCAGCGAGCTGCCCAGGGCGCGAAGAGACAGCGGAGGCACTCCGCCGCGAATCGCTCCATCCGGGCACGGCCCTCAAAATCTTGTGTGATACTGTTGACAGGGACACAGGATTCTGCTAAAATAAGAATAGTTCTTGATTTTTGATAGAAAAACCCTTTTGGATTTTAGAATAAGGAGGAATTTGTCATGGCAAAGACAGTTGTGGAAAATAAAGAGCAGGTTTTGGTGGGCGAGGGCCGGGACTTCGAGCGCATCCGCCGCATCACCGGTTACCTGGTGGGCACCATCGACCGCTGGAACAACGCCAAGCGGGCCGAGGAAAAGGACCGGGTGAAGCACACCCTTTCCAACCTGTAAGAGAGGGCTGTCATACATGGGAAGCCGGATGGGGAAACCCACCCGGCTTTCTTTTCCAAATATGTTTGCCGCTAAGGAGAGAGAGGTATGGAACTGACAATCGCCGGCGTTATCAAAGAATCCATTGTGGACGGGCCGGGCATCCGCTACACCGTGTTCACCCAGGGCTGCCCTCATCACTGCCCCGGCTGCCACAACCCCCAGACCTGGGCCTTCGAGGGGGGGCAGCAGACCACGCCCCAGGCTTTGTTCGAGGACTTTCAAAAGGACCCCATTTTAAAGGGAGTCACCTTCAGCGGGGGGGAGCCATTCTGCCAGCCGGAGCCGCTGACAGAGCTGGCAAAGCTGGTCCACGGCGCGGGGAAGGACGTGGCCTGCTACACCGGCTGGACCTACGAGCAGCTGCTGGAAAAGGGCGACCCTGCCGTCAACGCCCTGCTGGCAGAGGTGGACCTTCTCATCGACGGGCCCTTTGTGCTGGAACAGCGCAACCTGGAGCTGCGCTTCCGGGGCAGCGAGAACCAGCGGCTCATCAACATGAAGGAGACCCGCAAGCAGGGGCGTGTGGTGCTGGTGGAAGAGGAATAGCGTCTTGAACGGGGAGGGCTGAACGCCCCCGGCCAGATTGCTGTCTTTTTAACAAAATAGTCATTGATTCTTAGGCCCCGCTGTGCTAGAATAAACACTGGAAGACAAGCACAAATTTTGCCATTGGGCGAAAGGAGATCATACAAATGACCAACAATAAGTCCGTGCTGGCTTGGCTTGACGAAATGAAAGAGCTGGTCACTCCCGATGAGGTCGTCTGGATCGACGGCTCTGAGGAGCAGCTGGAAAGCCTTCGCAAGCAGGCCTGCGAGACCGGCGAAATGATTAAGCTGAACCAGGAGAAGCTGCCTGGCTGCTATCTGCACCGCACCGCCATCAACGACGTGGCCCGTGTGGAAGGCCGTACCTTCATCTGCTCCCGCAAGGAAGAGGATGCCGGCCCCACCAACCATTGGATGGAGCCCCAGGGCGCCTATAAGATGCTGTTCAACATTGCTCGTGGCAGCTACAAGGGCCGCACCATGTATGTGATCCCCTACTCCATGGGCCCCATCGGCTCTCCTCTGGCTAAAATCGGCCTGGAAGTCACCGACTCCATCTACGTGGTGCTGAACATGGCCATTATGACCCGCGTGGGCCAGGCTGTGCTGGACGTGCTGGGCGACAGCGAGGACTGGGTGAAGGGCCTGCACTGCAAGTGCAACATCGAGGAAGAGAACCGCTATATCTGCCACTTCCCCGAGGACAACTATATCATCAGCGTCAACTCCGGTTACGGCGGCAACGTGCTGCTGGGCAAGAAGTGCTTCGCCCTGCGCATTGCCTCCTACCTGGGCAAGAACGAGGGCTGGATGGCCGAGCACATGCTCATCCTGGGCATTGAGAATCCCCAGGGCGAGGTGAAGTACGTCACCGCCGCCTTCCCGTCCGCCTGCGGCAAGACCAACCTGGCCATGCTCATCCCGCCGGAAGGTTACCGCAACAAGGGCTACAAGGTTTGGACTGTGGGCGACGATATCGCCTGGATGCGCCAGGGCGCCGATGGCAAGCTGTATGCCATCAACCCCGAGAACGGCTTCTTCGGCGTGGCCCCCGGCACCAACATGAAGTCCAACCCCAACGCTCTGATCTCCACCCAGAAGGGCACCATCTTCACCAACGTGGCCCACAACCTGGACGACAACACCGTGTGGTGGGAAGGCCTGGACAAGAACCCGCCTGAGAACGCTCTGGATTGGACCGGCGAGCCCTGGAATGGCAAGACCTCTGAGAAGAAGGGCGCCCATCCCAACAGCCGCTTCACCGCTCCCGCCAAGAACTGCCCCTGCATCAGCCCCGAGTTTGACAAGGGCGAAGGCGTGCCGGTTTCCGCCATCATCTTCGGCGGCCGCCGCGCTCAGACCACTCCCCTGGTGTACCAGTCCCGCGATTGGAACAACGGCGTGTTCGTAGGCTCCATCATGGCCTCTGAGACCACCGCCGCCGCCACCGGCGCTGTGGGCGTGGTTCGCCGCGATCCCATGGCTATGCTGCCCTTCTGCGGCTATCATATGGGCGACTACTTCCAGCACTGGTTCGAGATGGGCGAGAAGCTGGGCGAGAACGCTCCCAAGATCTTCAACGTCAACTGGTTCCGTCTGGACAGCGAAGGCCACTTCCTGTGGCCCGGTTTCGGCGACAACTTCCGCGTGCTGGAGTGGATCCTCAAGCGCTGCGAGGGCAAGGTGGACGCCAAGGAGACCGCTATCGGCTATGTGCCTTACGCCGAGGACATCAACCTGGAGGGCATTCAGGACTTCGATATCGAGACCCTGAAGTCCATCCTGGAAGTGGACAAGGCTGCCTGGGCCAAGGAAGCCGAGGGCATTGAGGAGTTCTACAAGCAGTTTGGCGACAAGCTGCCCCAGGAGCTCCGCAACCAGCTGGAGACCCTGAAGAAGAACTGCGCCGAGTAAGCTGCTTTTCTCACCATTTTATTTCAACCTCTTCTTATAATGCTTTTAAGGGGCTGCCGTGAAAACGGCAGCCCCTTTTGTATCCCCCTGGTTTCCGGCAAAAAAATTTGCGGCGGGCGGGATAGAACGCTCCCCTGCCGGGTATAAAGTGTGAAGAGCTTTTCAAAAGGAGGTGGAGGCCATGGAGGAGCAGGAGTTCACCGGCTACGTCCGGGAATACGCAGACGCCGTCTACCGGGTGGCCTTCCACGCCTGCAAAAACCCGGCGGACTCCCAGGACATTGTGCAGAACGTGTTCCTGCGGCTGTACCGGACCAGCCCCACCTTTGAAAGCAAAGAGCACGCCCGGCGGTGGCTCCTGCGGGTGGCGGTGAACGAGTCCAGGCGGCTGGTGTGCTCGCCGTGGTTTCACAGGCGTGTGCCGCTGGAGGAGTACGCCCAGTCCCTGGGGATGGAGTCCCCCCAGGAGACCGGGCTGTTCCAGGCGGTGATGGGCCTCCCGAAAAAGTACCGGGTGCCTTTGTACCTTTACTACTACGAGGGATACCCGGTGAAGGAGGTGGCCGCTCTCTGCGGGCTGAAGGAATCCACAGCCCAGACCCGTCTGCAGCGGGCCCGGGAGCGGCTGAAAAAGGAACTGAGCGACGATTAGAAAGGGGAGAGACAGATGGCTCTGAACACACGGTACCGGCAGACCTTTGCCAAATTGAAGGCGCCTCCCCAACTGGAAACGGAGGTTTTGCAATTGACAGAACAGAAACGCAGACCGAAAAAGTTCATCGCCCGGCGGCTGGCTGTGGCCGCTCTGGCCGCCGCCCTTATGGGGGCCTTGGCCGTGGGCGCCAACGCCGCCACCGGTGGTTCCTGGTTGGGGGAGTTTCTCCAAACGATCACCGGGGGCCGGTTTACCGTGGAGGACGTGGAGACTCACGGGAATTTGATCCGAGGCCGCTTGGTGGACGGTCAGGGAAACAGCGTAGGGGAATTCACGGGGGTGGACCTGCCAGAGGGTTCCTCCCAAGGGGATCCCAGCCAGGAAGTGGATGTCGAGATGTATTCTGACCGGATGGGAAAAGCCGAGTTGTATACTCTGCCACCCCAGGAATAAAAAAAGGGGAGAGCGTTCGCCCTCCCCTTTTTTTGCGCAAAAAAACAGCCTGGAATACCCAGGCTGCTTTGCATGAAACAGAGAGTCTTATAAAACTTTGGAGAGAAACTCCTTCAACCGGGGGTTCTGGGGGTGGGTGAAGAAGGCCTCGGGCTCGTTCTGTTCGGCGATATTGCCCTCGTCCATAAAGAGGACCCGGGTGGCTACGGAACGGGCAAAGCCCATCTCGTGGGTGACCACCACCATGGTCATGCCGTCATCCGCCAGCTCCTTCATGATCTCCAGCACCTCGCCCACCATTTCTGGGTCCAGGGCGGAAGTGGGCTCGTCGAAGAGCATCACATCCGGATTCATGGCCAAAGCCCGGGCAATGGCGATGCGCTGCTGCTGGCCGCCGGAAAGCTGCTTGGGATAGGCGTTGGCCTTGTCCGGCAGGCCCACCCGCTCCAGCAGCTCCAGGGCCTTTTTGTCGGCCTGGGCCTTGGTCATCAGCTTCAGTTTGGTGGGGGCCAGGGTGATGTTCTGCTTTACGGTCATGTGGGGGAACAGGTTGAACTGCTGGAACACCATGCCCATGCGGGCCCGCAGCTTGTTGATGTCGTTTTTGGGGTTGGTGATGTCCACGCCCTCAAAGGTAATGGTGCCGGAAGTGGGCTCCTCCAGCAGGTTTAGGCACCGCAGAAAGGTGGACTTGCCCGAACCGGAAGGCCCGATAATGGCCACTTTCTCCCCTTTGGAGATGTGCTCGTTGATGCCTTTAAGGACCTGATGGTCCCCATAGGTCTTGGTCAAGCCTTTAACGTCGATCACTGGCGCGCAGCCTCCTTTCCAGAATCCCCTGGAGCCAGGTGAAGATCAGCACCAGGATCAGGTACATCACCGCGGTGATGAGGTAGGGCCACATGGGTTCATAGGTGCGGGCCACAATCGCCTGGGCAAAGTAGACGATCTCTGTGCCGGCCACCACCGAGATGAGAGAGGTGTCCTTCAGCAGGGTGATGAACTCGTTGCCCAGGGCGGGCAGAATGGCCTTGAAAGCCTGGGGCACCACAATGCACCGCATGGTGGTGAGGTAGCCCAGCCCCAGAGAGCGCCCGGCTTCTGTTTGGCCGGGGTCCAGGCTCATCAGGCCGCCGCGGATGATCTCTGCCACATAGGCCCCGGAATTGATGCCCAGGGCCAGGGCCCCCACCATGGAATGGTTGCGGCTGCTTTTGAAAATGACAAAGCCCATAATCAGCAGCTGCACCATCATAGGGGTGCCGCGGATGACGGTGACATACACCTTGCAGACCATGTTGAGCACCGCTAAAATGGGGTTGTGGTGGCCTTTTCGCTGTTGGTCGTGGCCTGTGCGCACAACGGCTACCAGCACGCCCAGCACCACGCCAATCAGCAAGGCGATGATTGTGACAAGAATGGTAACGCCCAGGCCCTCGAAGTACTGCATCCACCGGCCGCCCTCAAACCAGGCCCGGTAAAAGTTCATATAAGCGGTCTGCCAGAAGCCGGGGTCCTCCAGGGCGGCGAACTGCTCGTACAACTGGGAAAAATTCATCTGCCCACTCCTCTCTCCTTAGGGATTCCATAGACCAAAAGAGCGGCGCAGGGCCGCTCCTTGGGACAATGGTATCATTTCGCTTATTCCGCGCTGATGTACTTGGCGATGATCTCGTCCACGGTGCCGTCATCCATCAGCTCGTTGAGAGCGGTGTTGATGGCGTTTTGCAGCGCGGTGTTGCCCTCATCCACGGCGGCGCAATACTGCTCTTCCACCCAGTTGCCGGGCAGGATGGTGAGGCCCTCGTTGGCGGCCACAAACTCCTTGGCAGGGGCCTCGTCGATGATGACGGCGTCGATCTGGTCGTTCATCAGGGCCTGCACAGCGGTGGCGCCGTTGTCGTAGGCCAGCACATGGTCTTCGCCGTAACCGCCGTTCTCAGGGGTGTCAGAGGCGTAGATGTAACCGGTGGTGCCCCGCTGGGTGCCAATCATCTTCTCGCCCAGGTTATCCATGGTCACGTCAGAGCCGTCCTTCACAATAACCACCTGCACGCCGGTGGCGTAGCTGTCGGTGAAGTCCACCACTTCGTCCCGCTCTTCCGAGTAGGACAGGCCGGCCAGCATCACATCGGCGGTGTTGTTCTGCACGGCCAGCAGGGCGGAGTCAAACTCCATGTCATCAATCTGGAGCTCCAGGCCCAGCTTGTCAGCAATGGCAGAGGCGATTTCCACGTCGATGCCCTCAAACCCGGTGCCGTTAAAGCCTTCGCCGTCGGCCACCATCTCGTAGGGAGGGAACTGGGCGTTGGTGGACATAATCAGCTTGCCCTCTTCAATGGTGGTGAACTCGCCGTAGTCGCCAGCGGCGGTCTCCGCAGAGGAGGCCTCGCTGGAGGCGCTGCTTTCAGAGGCGGCAGAGCTCTCTTCGGAAACGGCGGAAGACTCGCTTACAGCAGAGGATTCGCTGCCAGCGGCGGAAGAGGAGCTTGTCCCAGCATCGCCGCAGCCAGAGAACGCGGCAGTCATCAGCATCAGGGCTGCCAGAAGCGTTGCAATTTTTTTCATAGGTAATTCTCTCCTTCGTCCTTTATGGGTTTCTTTGTAGGGAATATACACATTATACAACTTATTTCTCCGTTTTCAAGAGGGAAAAAGGGAAATTATCGGGGATTTCTTGTATCCATATTTGTATAAAAATACAACTGGCCCCGCGGTGGGGAGAAACCGGTTGACAAAACCGCGCCGAAAGATTAATCTTAAAGTATAGTTTAATCACCTGTTGGAAAGGAGAGGCGCAATGGAGGGTTACAGCATTTCCCAAACAGCCCAGCGCTTTGGGGTGGAGCCCCACACCCTGCGGTTTTATGAGAAGGAGGGCATCATCCACCCCCAGCGAAGCAAAAATGGCGTCCGGGTGTACACCGAGGAGAACATCTCTCAGCTGGAAATGGCCATGTGCCTGAAGAGCACCGGGATGCCCCTGAAAGAGATCAGGCGCTATTTCGACCTGGTGGCCCAGGGAAAAAGCACCGTGGAAGAGCGGCTGCAGATCTTTACCGGCCACCGCCAGCGGGTGCTGGAGGAGATCCAGGAGCTGCAGCGCCACCTGGAAAAGATCGAGCACAAGATCCAGCGCCTGAAACAGGCCGAGGGCCGGTGACGGCTCCCTCTCCCAAGGGCGCGGGGCCGTGGAAGGGTGTGAAAAAAGAGGATGGCGTTTGGCCATCCTCTTTTTTTCGGGGGCGGCAAAGCTGCCCCCGCGGCGGACTTACACGTTAAAGCGGAACAGCACGATGTCCCCATCCTGCATGACGTAGTCCTTGCCCTCGCTGCGCACCAGGCCCTTCTCCTTGGCGGCGGCCATGGTGCCGCACTCCATCAGCTCGTCAAAGCCGATGACTTCCGCCCGGATGAAGCCCCGCTCGAAGTCGGAGTGGATCTTGCCTGCCGCCTGGGGCGCCTTGGTCCCCTTTTTGATGGTCCAGGCCCGCACCTCGGGCTTGCCGGCGGTCAGGTAAGAGATGAGCCCCAGCAGGGAGTAGCAGGCTTGGATGAGCCTGTCCAGGCCGGATTCCTCCAGGCCCATGTCCGCTAGGAACAGCTTCTTCTCCTCGGGCTCCATGCCGGAGATCTCCGCTTCGATCTCCGCGCAGATGGGCAGCACCGCGGCGTGCTCGGCCTGGGCGAACTCCTGCACCACCTGGAAATACTGGTTGTTTTCCACGCCGCCCCGGAAGTCGTCCTCGCTCATGTTGGCGGCGAAGATGATGGGCTTGTTGGTCAGCAGGGACACGGTGGAGAGGATTTCCGCCTCCTCCTCGGTGCACTCCACGCTGCGGGCGGATTTCCCTTCCTCCAGCGCCTGGTGGACCCGCTCTAAAAAGTCCAGCTCGGCCTGGTATTTCTTGTCGGCCTTCAGCATTTTCCGGGTCTTGTCAATGCGGCGGTCCAGCACCTCGATGTCCGAGAGGATCAGCTCCAGGTCGATGGTCTCAATGTCCCGCTTGGGGTCGATGCTGCCCTCCACATGGATGATGTCGTCGTTTTCAAAGCAGCGCACCACGTGGACGATGGCGTCCACCTCCCGGATGTTGGAGAGGAACTTGTTGCCCAGGCCCTCGCCTTTAGAGGCGCCCTTTACCAGGCCGGCAATGTCCACAAACTCGATGGTGGCGGGGGTGAATTTTTCCGGCTCGTACATTTCAGCCAGCTTGTCCAGGCGTTTGTCCGGCACAGCCACCACGCCCACGTTGGGCTCGATGGTGCAGAAGGGGTAGTTGGCCGACTGGGCGCCGGCGTTGGTAATGGCGTTGAAAAGGGTGCTTTTGCCCACGTTGGGCAGGCCCACGATTCCTAATTTCATTTCTCTCTTTACCTATCCAAAAAGCCTTGCTTTTAGGGGCTTTCTGCCTTTCTCTAAATTTTGTCTACGCCCTTTTTACGCCCTTTTTTCACAATGGGTGGGCGCTGCTGCCGCAACCAGCGGGACAGCTTTTGCCCGCTTGCAGACCGTGTTCTTGTATTATACCGCTCTTTTGGGGTTCCCGCAAGCCTGGAGGGACTATAGGGAGAGGCGCATTTTATACAGGGCGCGCCCTTCCCGCAGGACCTCTCCCTCCTTCTCAAACCCCATGGCGTTCCAAAAGGCCAGGCCCGGGGCGTTGCGCTCATAACACCCCAGGCGCAGGGAGGAAAACCCGGCCTTTTGGGCGGTGGTTTTCAGGGCCCGGACCAGCCGGCTCCCCAGCCCCTGGCGGTGGAACTGCACCTCCAGCTCCAGCAGGCCGATGTAGAGGGTCCCCTCGCCGGGGTACCCCTCCACCAGGTCCAGCACGGCGGCCAGGGCCTCCCCCTGGAACAGTCCCAAAAACAGCTTGTGCCGGGGCTCCCGGCCGGGGGGCAGGGCGGCCAGGTCCTCCCGGCAGCTCTCCAGGGTGGGCGGCGCCTCTAGGGCCACAGAGTTGAAAAACGTGTTGCGCTGGTACAGGGCAAGGACCAGGGGCAGGTCCCCCTCCTCCAGGGGGCGCAGGCCGGGGAAGGCGGCGCGCAGCCCCGTCAGGAGCTCTTGGGCCCGGGGGCTGTGTTCCATCTGAATAGCCCCCTTTACAGGGTGTAGCCGAAGGTGGCCTCCAGCCAGCGCAGGCACAGGTCCATCCACTGGGCGTTGTGGGGATGGGGCATGCCGATCTCCTGGGTGCAGACGGAGAGCCCGTGAATGCCAGTGGGGAAGAAGTGGGCCTCGCAGGGGATGCCCGCCCGGTGCAGGGCGGCGGCCATGGCAAAGCTGTTTTCCACGGGGACGCAGTCGTCGTCCATGGTGTGCCACAAAAAGGCGGGGCAGGTGTCCTTTGTCACATGCTTCTCCAGGGAGAAGTACTCATAGCCGGGTTCGCCGGGCTGGCAGCCGCTGACGTGGCGGAGGGAACCTTCGTGGGCAAACTCGTCCGCGGTGATGACGGGGTACCCCAAAATCATGGCGTTGGGGCGGTTTTGGCCGCCGTGGCTGTCATAGTGCTTTAAAAACTCCGGGTCGTTCCACAGGGTGCCCAGAGAGGCGGCCAGGTGCCCGCCGGCGGAGAAGCCGCACACGGCGATCTTTTCCGGGTCCACGCGCCACTGGGCGGCGTTCTCCCGGATGCGGCGCACCGTCTCAGAGAGCTCCTTCAAGGGGCGGAAGTCCTTGGCCTCCTCCCCAATGGAGTAGGTGAGCACGAAAGCCTGGCAGCCGTGGGCCAGAAAATCCAGGGCCACCGGGTCGGCCTCGTGGGCGGAGATGGATTCATACCCGCCGCCGGGGCACACCACCACAGCGGGGAAGGCCTCCCGGCGGTTCTGGGCGTCGCCGGAGGGAAGATGCAGGTAGCCTTCCACCTGGGCGGAAGAGCCGGGAAGGGGTTGAAATTTGACAAACTCCATAGAGAAACTTCCTTTCTGGGGAAATAAGGGTCCTTCCTAATTATTATCCCAGGATTTTCCCGGATGTCAAGGCGGAAAAACAGGTTGCGTTTTTGGAAAAGATGGGGTAGGATGGAGGAGGAAAGGGGGGCTTTGCAATGGGTCCTTATGAATATGTGGTGGAGCGCATCGAAGGGGAGTACGCCTATCTGCGGCGCACGGACATCCCGGATGGGGGCGAGCCCATGATGATCGCCATGGCCCTGCTGCCGGAGGGCGTGGACGTGGGCACCCGGCTGCGCTGGGAGAACCTGGTCTATGAGGTCTTGGACTGAGGCAGGGCAAGAGAAAAGGGCGCCCAAGGTTTTGGCCTGGACGCCCTTTTTCATTTTCTAACGATTCCTGTTGAGGAGCTTCCCGGGGGATCACACCTGGGGCAGCTGCTTAAAGCTCTCCTCCAGCTCCGCGTCGGTGGGGATGTAGTCGCTCATCAGGCCGTCGTTGAACTTCTGGTAGGCGGTCATGTCGAAGTAGCCCGTGCCGGTCAGGCCGAAGAGGATGGTCTTTTCCTCGCCGGTCTCTTTGCACTTCAGGGCCTCGTCAATGGCGGCCCGGATGGCGTGGCTGCTTTCCGGGGCGGGCAGGGTGCCTTCCACCCGGGCGAACAGCTCCGCCGCGGCGAACACGCTGGTCTGCTCCACAGCCCGGGCCTCCATCAGGCCGTCGGCGTACAGCTGGGAAAGCACGCTGCTCATGCCGTGATACCGCAGGCCTCCGGCGTGGTTGGCCGAGGGGATGAAGTTGGAGCCCAAAGTGTACATTTTCTGCAGGGGGCACACCATGCCGGTGTCGCAGTAGTCGTAAGCGAACTTGCCCCGGGTGAAGGAGGGGCAGGAGGCGGGCTCCACGGCGATGAAGCGGTAATCGGCCTCGCCCCGGATCTTCTCGCCCATAAAGGGGGAGATCAGGCCCCCCAGGTTGGAGCCGCCGCCGGCGCAGCCGATGATGATGTCCGGCTTGATGCCGTACTTGTCGCAGGCGGCCTTGGCCTCCAGGCCGATGACGGACTGGTGCAGCAGCACCTGGTTTAAAACCGAGCCCAGCACATACCGGTATCCCGGGAGGCCCGTAGCCACCTCCACGGCCTCGCTGATGGCGCAGCCCAGGCTGCCGCTGGTGCCGGGGTGGGCCTCCAAAATCTTCCGGCCGATGGCGGTGGTCTCTGAGGGGGAGGGGGTGACAGAGGCGCCGTACACCCGCATCACTTCCCGGCGGAAGGGCTTCTGCTCGTAAGAGACCTTCACCATGTAGACCTTGCAGTCCAAATCAAAGAAGGAGCAGGCCATAGAGAGGGCGGTGCCCCACTGGCCGGCGCCGGTCTCGGTGGTAACGCCCTTGAGGCCCTGCTTTTTGGCGTAGTAGGCCTGGGCGATGGCGGAGTTCAGCTTGTGAGAGCCGGAGGTATTGTTCCCCTCAAACTTGTAGTAGATCTTGGCGGGGGTGCCCAGGGCCTTCTCCAAAAACTCCGCGTGGACCAGGGGAGAGGGCCGGTACATCTTGTAGAAGTCCAAAATCTCCCCGGGAATGTCGAAATAGGGGGTGGTGTCGTCCAGCTCCTGCTTGACCAGCTCGTCGCAGAACACAGGCCGCAGCTCCTCGAAGGTCATGGGCTGATGGGTGGCGGGGTTCAGCAGGGGGGCAGGCTTGTTTTTCATGTCGGCCCGCAGGTTGTACCATGCCTGGGGCAGCTCGCTTTCATCCAGATAGATTTTGTAGGGGATCTGTGCCATGATGAACCATCCTTTCAAATTGTGGTTTTGAAATGCGCTCAACCAACATGAAAAACGAAAAAACGCACCTGTCCTAAACACTTAGGACAGGTGCGTAAACTTTCGCATCTGCGGTGCCACCTAATTTCGCCCCTGGGGGGCGCGCTCATCGCGTACACTGTGATACGCTAGCTGCTGTAACGGTCAGCCTCCGTCTCGCCTAACAGGGAAAACGCCCTGCTCGGTTTGCCCTCGCGGGTCCATTCGCCTTTCTCCGTTCCGCTGTGCTCCCACCGCCCACAGCTCGCTTGGAAACGGCTCCGAAAGGGTACTCGTCCCGGTCACCGGTTTCAGGTTGATTGATTAGTGTTACTATAGCACCATCTCTGGGGATTGTCAAGGACTTTTTTGTGGTTTTTTCTCAGGGCAGCAGGGCGTGCAGGTCTGGGAACAGCTCCACGCTGCGCTTTAAGATGCCCTTTAAGTGGGCGATGGTGATGCCGTAGTTGGTAAAGGGCACCCCGGCGTCGGCCGCGGTCTTGCGGCGGTAAGCCACCTCCCTGTCATTGAGCATGCAGCCGCCGCAGTGGATGACCAGCTTGTAGGGGGAGGGATCTTCTGGAAAATCCCGGCCGGAGGAGTGCTCCAGCTGAAGTTCTTTTCCCGTGTATTCCCTCAGCCACCGGGGGATCTTCACCGTGCCGATGTCCTCGCACTGGCGGTGGTGGGTGCAGCCCTCGGCAATGAGGACTTTGTCGCCGTCCTGAAGCCGGTCAATGGCGGCCACGCCCTTGACAGCGTCCGTGAGAAAGCCCTTGTACCGGGCCATCAGGATGGAGAAGGAGGTCAGGGGGATGTCCCCTGGCGTGTCCCGGTCCACCTGGGAAAAGGCCTGGCTGTCGGTGATGACCATGCGGGGCTTTACGGCCAGCTTTTGCAGGGCGTCCCGCAGGCCGTCCTCCTTTACCACAAGGGAGAGGCATCCGGCGTCCAGCACATCCCGAAGGGTCTGCTGCTGGGGCAGGATGAGCCTGCCCTTGGGGGCGGCGCTGTCAATGGGGGTGACCAGCACCACCAGGTCCCCGGGGGCAAGCAGGTCCCCCACCAGGCGCTTGCCCTCGCTGGGAGACCGGGTCAGCCGGGCCACCCGCTCTTTCAGCTCTTCGATGCCCTCCCGGGTCACGGCGCTGACGGCCAGCTCGTTCTCCCCCAGCAGGGGGGCGGCGGCCAGGTCACTCTTGTTGTAGGCCACCAGATAGGGGATGTCCTTCTGCTGGAAAAGGGCAATCAGCTCCTGGTCGGCGGGGGTCTTGCCCTGGGTGGCGTCTACCACCAGCACGGCGCAGTCCGCTCGGTTGAGGGCCTGCTTTGTCTTTTTCACCCGCAGCTCTCCCAGGGCGCCCTCGTCGTCAAAGCCGGGGGTGTCGATGATGACCACCGGCCCCATGGGCAGCAGCTCCATGGATTTCATCACCGGGTCGGTGGTGGTGCCCTTCACGTCGGAGACCACGGAGAGCTCCTGGTTGGTAAAGGCGTTGACTACGCTGGACTTGCCCGCGTTTCTCCGGCCGAAAAAGCCGATGTGTACCCTCTCCGCAGAGGGGGTGTTGTTTAGGCTCATGGTGGCAGTGCCTCCTTTCGCAGGTTGGATCGAATGTATTGTGCCGAAAAAGGAAAGTTTTCGCTCAAGCCTTTTTCAAAAGGCTTGTGGGGGTGCGGGGGCGACGCCCCTGCGGCCTTAGTCGCCTTCGGCAAACGCAGGAGGGTAGAAAAGGCTTCCTGCGGAAGGCTTTTCGCAGGGAACCCTCGTCGGGGGTTCCCTGACAGAGCCGGAGGCTCTGCGTGGATTACCGCAAGCCCGCCTGAAACCCGCCCCAAGCGCCCACCGCCCTTTGGCGGAAGCGACGGCGGTGTTTCAAAAGTACGGTGCCACCGCGCCCGCTCCCGGGGCTATCTGCTGCGCAGCATGCGCCCCGCTCGCTGTACTTTTCCATCGGCTGCGCCGTTTCAAGGTCAAGGTCGCGAGACGCTTCTCACCTGCCGGTTCGGTCAAGCGCTGAACGGTCTCCTCAGGAGACCAGCGCCCCGCGCTCTGCAAACTTTTGAAAAAGTTTGATCAAAACTTTTACGCCGCTTCGCGGTTAAAACCGGAAGTCCCGGATGCCCTGCTCGATCTTCTCCAAATGGTCCTTGCAGATCTCCCGCACCTTCTCCTTGGGGATGTTGCCCAGCTCCGCCTGAATCAGCTGCTCGCCAATGGCCTTGGTCTCCGGGGCGGCGTAGTCCATCAGGTACTCCTTCAAGGTCATCAGGGCGTTGGGGTGGCAGCAGTTCTGGATCTGCCCGGCCTTGCACAGGCTCATAAACCGGTCGCCGGTGCGGCCCTCCCGGTAGCAGGCCGTGCAGAAAGAGGGAATATACCCCAGCTCCATCAGCCATTTCACCACTTCATCCAGGGTGCGGTTGTCGCTGACGTCGAACTGCTCGGTGTCGTGGGGGCGCTCCTCCTCGGTGTAGCCGCCCACGCTGGTGCGGCTGCCGCCGGACACCTGGGAGATGCCCAGATGCAGCGCCCGCTCCCGCACGGACTGGTTCTCCCGGGTGGACATAATCATGCCGGTGTAGGGCACCGCCACCCGGATGCAGGCGCAGATCTTCAGGAAGGTCTCGTCGTCAATGCCGTTGTCGAACTCGTCGGGGTCGATGTCGTCGGCGTGCTTTACACGGGGCACGCTGATGGTGTGGGGCCCCACCCCGTGGACGGCCTCCAGGTGCTCGGCGTGCATCAGCAGGCCCGCGAACTCATAGCGGTACAGCTCCAGGCCGAAGAGCACCCCCAGGCCCACGTCGTCAATGCCGCCCTCCATAGCCCGGTCCATCGCCTCGGTGTGGTAGCAGTAGTTGCTCTTGGGGCCGGTGGGGTGCAGGTGCTCGTAGCTCTCCTTGTGGTAGGTCTCCTGGAACAGGACGTAGGTGCCAATGCCCGCCTCCTTCAGCTTGCGGTAGTTCTCTACGGTGGTGGCGGCAATGTTCACGTTCACCCGGCGGATGGCGCCGTTTTTGTGCTTGATGGAGTAGATGGTGTGGATGCAGTCCAGCACATACTCGATGGGGCAGTTGACAGGGTCCTCGCCGGTCTCGATGGCCAGGCGCTTGTGGCCCATGTCCTGCAGGGCGATGACCTCTTTCTCCACCTCTTCCTGGGTCAGCTTTTTCCGGGGGATGTGCTTGTTCTTCTGATGGTAGGGACAGTACAGGCAGCCGTTGACGCAGTAGTTCGAGAGGTACAGCGGCGCGAAAATGACAATGCGGTTGCCGTAAAAATCCTTCTTGATCTGCTCGGCCAGGGCATACAGCTCCTGGACCTTCTCGGGGATGTCGCAGGCCAGCAGCACAGAGGCCTCCCGGTGGGACAGGCCCTTGCGCTCCCGGGCCTTGTTCAAAATCTCGTCAATGAGCGCCACGTTGTTTTTATTGGCGTCGGCATACTCCAGGGTGTCCAGGATCTCCTGGTGGTCGATAAATTCCTCTGCTTTCAAAGACTTGGGATTGTACATGGAAAATCATCCTTTCTTTTGGGTCAGAAACACTTTCCCATCAGTTGTAATAGTGAGAGAGGGGGAAAGCCCCCTCTTGCCGGCACAGGGTCCACTTGAATATTCCAGAGGGTCAAGAGTGGCCAAAACCCGCATAAAACCTGGGTTTTTTAAACTTGTCCCCAGGGTCAAGAGTGCAGGAAAACAGGGGCAAGAGTGAGGGACTCTCGACCCTTGGGTCAAGTTCTGAAAGCCGCATAAAACCTGGCTTTTTTCTATACTTGACCCTTTTGATCTCTTCGGCTCGGGGGCAACGGCTTTTGTGCTGTCCCAAGAGGGGGACATTCGTCCCCCCTTTTTTTGTGTATGGGAAGGCAGGACCTACGGTCCTTGCAACCCCC
>UQRL01000023.1 GCA_900543555.1 uncultured Oscillospiraceae bacterium
ACTAAGCTACATCCACCATATTGGCGCGCCAAAAGGGACTCGAACCCCTGGCCTACTGCTTAGAAGGCAGTTGCTCTATCCAGCTGAGCTATTGGCGCATCTGTAAGGGGGGCGTCTTTTGGCCCGCAAAACGTATTAATCCCCGTGCAAACGGGAGTTAAAAGCGACATTCCTTGCCGCTGTGACCTGGCGCAAAAAACGCGGGCCGCTATCCAGCGAACACCAAAGCGCTCATGCGCGCGGATCGGGTGCAGCGTCACGCTGCTGGAGCGGGTGATGGGAATAGCCAAGCGTTCCTACAGAACGCTTGATGGCTCACCTCCCGCACACTTTGTGTGCAGGACCCGTTCGCCACTCTGTCCTAAAAATGTCCCGCCGGGACATTTTCTCAACGGCCAGACCCTCTCGGGTTCGATTTCCCCCATCCGTGGAGCGGGTGATGGGAATCGAACCCACACGACCAGCTTGGAAGGCTGGGGTTCTACCATTGAACTACACCCGCGCATTTTGCGACGGTGATTATTATAGCACAGACGCCGCCCCACGTCAAGGGATTTTTTCTGAGAAATCCCTTTGCAGCGGAAAACATGCTGTTCCTCCCTCAAGAAAGAAAAACAGGGATGCCAAACGGCATCCCCGCTCACTTTTCTCACATATAAGAGAGCCGCAGCTCCCCTTCTTCCACGGAGAGGTCCACACCCGCAATGGCGCCTTCGCCCCGCTCTACCAGGGCCATGGCCAGTTTATCCTCCACCATGCGGCGGATGTTGTTGCGCAGGTCCCGGGCACCGCTCTGCCCGTGGATGGACTTCTCTGCCAAATAGGCACAGGCCTCTGGCGTGTAGGTGAGGGCTATGCCCTTTTCCTGGAGAGTCCCCACATATTCATCCAGCATCAGGGCGGCGATCTTCCTGTAGTCCTCCACATCCAGGGGACGGAACACAATCACCTCGTCAATGCGGCTGAGGAACTCTGGCCGGAGGAACTCACCCAGGGCCTTCATCACCTTTTCCCGGTTCATGTCCGCGGCGGTCTTATTAAAGCCCAGGGAATTTTCCCGGCGGTCGCTGCCCGCGTTAGAGGTCATCACGATAACGGTGTTCTCAAAGTTCACCGTGCGGCCGTGGGCGTCGGTAATGCGGCCCTCGTCCAGGATTTGCAGCAGGATGTTCAGCACATCCGGGTGGGCCTTCTCAATCTCGTCGAACAGCAGCACCGAGTAGGGCCGGCGGCGGACCTTCTCCGTCAGCTGGCCGGCCTCGTCGTAGCCCACATAGCCGGGCGGGGAGCCGATGATCTTAGAGACGGAGTGCTTCTCCATAAACTCGCTCATATCCAGGCGAATCAGGGTCTCTGGGGTGTCGAACAGCTCCTGGGAGAGCACCCGCACCAGCTCGGTCTTGCCCGTGCCGGTGGGGCCCACAAAGATGAAGGAGGCCGGGTGCCGCCGGGGGCTGATCTGCACCCGGCTGCGGCGGATGGCCGCCGAGATGGCGGAGACCGCCTCGTCCTGGCCGATGATGTGCTTTTTCAGCACGTCCTCCAGGTTGGCCAGCTTCTTCAGCTCGTTCTCCTGCACTCGGGAAGCGGGGATGCCCGTCCACAGCTCGATCACCTTGGCCACGTCCCACTCTTCCACATTGGCAAAGACCCCCTCGCCCTTCAGCTTATCCAGGCTTTCCTCCAGGGTGGCAATGCGGTAATGGGTTTTGGCCAGCTCCTCATAGTCGATTTGGCTGCCGTCCGTGGGGCTGGAGAGATCCTGCTCCCGGTTTTTTTCCTTGGTCAGGGCCAGCTCCGTCTCGTCGTATTCCTCCAGCTTCTTGTTGCGCAGGGCGGCGCAGGCACAGGCCTCGTCCAACAGGTCTATGGCCTTGTCGGGCAGGTAGCGGTCGTTGATGTACCGCTCTGCCAGCACCACCATGCGGCGGCAGATTTGTTCAGACACCTTCACCCGGTGGTAGCTCTCGTAATAGCCCTTGATGCCCAGAAGGATCTGGACGGCGTCCTGGATGGAGGGCTCTGCCACCGTGACCGGCTGGAAGCGGCGCTCCAAGGCCGCGTCCTTCTCAATGTACTTCCGGTACTCGTTGAAGGTGGTGGCGCCGATGACCTGGATCTCCCCCCGGGAGAGGGCGGGCTTCAGGATGTTGGCGGCGTTCATGCTGCCCTCGGCGTCGCCGGTGCCCACCAGGTTGTGGACCTCGTCGATGAAGAGGATGACATTTCCATCGGCCTTCACCTCGTCCACCAAGCCCTTGATGCGGCTCTCGAACTGGCCCCGGAACTGGGTGCCCGCCACCAGGGCGGTCAAGTCCAGCAGCTGGACCTCCTTGTTGCGCAGCTTGGCAGGGACCTCTCCCCGGGCGATGCGCAGGGCCAGGCCCTCGGCCACGGCGGTTTTGCCCACGCCGGGCTCGCCGATGAGGCAGGGGTTGTTCTTGGTCCGGCGGGAAAGGATCTGCACCACCCGCTGGATCTCTTTCTCCCGGCCGATGATGTTGTCCAGCTCGCCGTTTCGGGCTTTGGCGGTCAAATCGGTGCAGAAGTTCTGGATATGCTTGCGCTTCTTCTTGTGGAAGTTCTCCTTTTTCTGCTGGACGCCTGCCCCGCCGTAGCCGCCGTTTTCTCCGGGGCGGCCCCCCAGCATCTGGTCCACCGGCAGGGTGGCCGCGCCGCCGGGGGCGAACAGGTCCTCTTCCTCGTCATTGTCGTTGTTCAGGTTCATCAGCTCGGTCATCTGGGCGGTAGCCGCTTCCAGCTCCTCGTCGGTGATGCCCATTTTCTCCATAATATCATTGACCGGCTTGATGCCCAGCTCTCTGGCGCACACCAGGCAGAGCCCCTGGGTGGGCTGGCCGTCCACGCCGTTGGAAACAAACACAACGGCCGGCCTCTTTTTGCAGCGTGTACACATCAGCATGGTTTTCGTCCTTTCTAAACAGATAAGAAACAGCGTTCCAATTAAAGCGAACAATTATGAGCGCAGTATGAAAGAACCGTGAAAAAAGCGGAAACTCCCCCTTGGGGAGCTCGCATCAAGGACGTTTCCGCTTTTCCCGCACGGTCTTGGCCCGGATCTCATCGTGGAGAGAGAGCTCATACTGGGCGTCGTCCGAATGGAAGATTTCCCGGAAGATTTGGAAATACTTCACCGCGGAATAGATCATCATGGCCGCCGTAAGGATCAGCAGCACGTTGGAGGTGATAGTAAAGGCAAGCCCCTTCACATGCAGGAAGCCATCCATCACCACAATGACGGCAACAGAGACGTAGAACATCACCGTGGCCACCTTGCCATACCACTGGGCGGCACAGGGGCGCTTCTGTTTTTTCAGTAGCACCACGGCGCCGCAGAGCATCACCAGCTCTTTGGCGATGAACACCAGCAGCACCGGCCCAATCACCGGGAACTTGACCGCCAGGCACAGGGCCACCACGCCTTGGGTCAGCTTGTCGGCCAGGGGGTCCAGCATCTTGCCCAGCTCCGTGACCTGGTTCAGCTTGCGGGCAATAAAGCCGTCCACACAGTCTGAAAGGCCGGAGAGCACAAGAAGCGCCACCGCCGCCACCAGCTGGTCCTGCATAAAGTACCAGGCGAAAAAAGGGATAATCAAAATACGGAGTACAGACAGGGCGTTGGGCACCGTCAAATTCTGGTTGATCGGCTTTCTCTCTTTGGGCATGAACGGCCTTCCTCTCTTTTTCACCAATTTCACAGTCCTTATCAGCATAAGGGGAAACTCTCACAAATTCTTCAACCCGCTCCCAACGGGCAGGGCAATTTCAAAAGCGCTTTATTGGAACATGATGTCCAGGGGGTTCCAGTTGACCAGGGGCCCCGCCAAGGTGGACTGGCGCAGGGCGTCCTCCATTTGGGCCTGCATGTCAGAGGCCAGCATGGGGGTGAACACCTCCACCGCAGCCAGCAGAATCCACAGGCTGACCACCGCCAGCAGCAGCCCCAGCACACCGCCCAGCAGCGCATCCACCTGGCGCAGGATGGGCAGGTGGAACGCAGTGGAAAGCACGCCGGCCAAAGCCCGCACCACCATCATAAGCAGGAAAAACAGCACGATGACCGCCAGCACCTTCAAAAAGCCCACAAAGACCGGCGAGAGGGCGTCGGCGATTGCGCTGGCCGCCTGGCTGCTTTGGTTTGCCAAAGAGGAGGCGATGGTCACATCGGTAACTCCCGCCTGCTCCAGCGCGCGGAGGATAAAGTCTGGCAGGGAGGAAAGCACCTGCTGCACCGCGGCCAAGGTGTCCCCGCTGCCAAAAGAAGCCAGGGACTCTCCAATGCGCTCGACCAGCGCCGGGCGGAACAGGGTGTCAAAGACCCACTGTGCCAGGGGCCCCCCCAGGGCAGAAGCCAGGCAGGCGGCAAGAACAGCCCCCAAAAAATGGGCGGCGGAACGGATCAATCCCCGGTAGGCTCCCACAACGATGAACACCACGCACACAGCTACAATCAAAATGTCCAGCACATAGCCCACAGGAAAGGCCCTCCCTTTTCTCAAAAAATGCCGCTTCATAAAATATAGCACAAACCCGGCCTTTTCACAACCCCCATCCCCCTTACGGAAATCTTAATTGCGCCACTTTTTCTTGCAAATTGGCCCTGCCGGCTCTATAATCAGGGGGAAGGACCTCTGCGTTTTTCACAGATTTAACAGAAAGGTCGTGTTTTCTCGTGGCTGTATACGCCGCTGTCTTCTCCCCCACCGGCACCTCCCGCAAAGGCGCCTGGGCCATGGCCTCTGCCCTGGGGGAGGCCCGCCTTCTGGATGTGACCCTCTCCCCGGCTGCCGCGCAGGTTTTCTCCCGAGAGGACCTGGTGGTCTTTGGCGCGCCGGTCTACGGGGGCCGGGTCTTTGCAGGGGCTTTAGAGCGCCTCTCCCCCCTGCGGGGGCAGGGGACCCCCTGCATCGTCACTGTCACCTACGGCAACCGGGACTTTGACGACGCCCTCCTGGAGCTGACGGACTTCTGCCGGGAGCGGGGGTTTGTCCCCCTTGCCGGGGCCGCCCTGGTGGGGGAGCACACCTACGGCTCCATCCAGGTGGGCCGTCCCACAGCGGAGGACCTGGAGCAGGACCGGGCCTTCGCCCTGGAGGCCTGGGACGACTGGAACGCCGGCTGGGAGGGCTTCTCTCCTCCGGGAAACCGCCCCTACCGGGAGGGGGGCAAGGGCGGCAGCTTTGTGCCCTCCACCCTGGAAAACTGCACCCGCTGCGGCCTGTGCCGGGACCAGTGCCCCATGGGGGCCATTGGGGAGGACTGTACTTCCATTGACAGCAGCCGGTGCATCTCCTGCTTCCGGTGCGTCAAACGCTGCCCGGTCAAGGCCAAGGGCTGCTTTACCCCAGAGTACGAGAGCTTTGCCCAGGCCTTCTCCCAGCGCCTGAAGGAACCCCGGGAGAACCAGTACTTTCTGCCCCGGTAAAGGCATCCGATACATAAAAGAAAGGCAGGCATCCCAGTGCCTGCCTTTTGTTCTGTTTTTGGGGGGCTCTCAGCGAACCTGAATCCGCCGCACCTCGCTGACGCCCAGCACACAGGCGGTGCTCTCGCTGGAAAGGGCGATGCTCTGGGCATCGCTCCCCGCGTCCGCCCGGGCCAGCTCGCTGCCGGTGGAGGCGTCGTAGAGCACCAGCTCTTGGCCGATCAGCGCCCCCACCGTGCCGCCGGAAACGGACAGGGCCTGAATGCGGGCTTCCGCCTGAATCTCCACCGGGTCGCCCGCGTCCCGAAAGACCAGCAGGGTGCTGGCCCCCGCGTGCTCGTAGGCCGAGATGGAGACGTAGGCCTGCCCTCCCTCCAGCCGGAACGCCGTGGGAGAGCGGCCCTGGTAGCTGTACTCAGAGAAGGCCAGGTCCGAGGCCCGGGCCCACAGCAAAGAGCTGTCCCCCACAGCGTACAGCATGCCGTTTTCCCCCCAAGAGGCCCCCAGCAGCAGGTTGTCCCGGCTCTCATACTGGGTCACCGGATCGGCTTGGTCAAATTGGAACACCGTCACTTTCGAGACCAGCTCGCCCCCCTGGCTGCGGACCGTGCATACAATCCCGCTTGTGCCGTCCGCGCTGAGCGCCAGGGAGGTGATGTAATCCTGGGCAAAGCTGTAAGTAAACTGCACTTCGCCGTTTTCCAGGTAGACCGTCAGGTCAGAGGCGCCCTCCTTTCCCTGGGTGGCCAGGGCAAAGCGCCCGTTGGCGGCCACGGCTCCCGCCAGGATATCCTGCCCGGCAGAGTCTTCCAGCCGCACCTCTGTCCCAGAGGCTATCAGGTAGCCCGTGCTGCCCTGGTTATACAGCAGGTAGTTCCCGGCAGCCTCCTTCAGCACAGGCTGGTTCAGGCTGTGGCGCTGGGAGAAGAGCTCCTGCCCTGCGGGCCCCAGAACCGTGAAGGCCGTGTCGCTGAGCACCACCGCGTTGCCCCCATAGGAAGTGAAGTTCCCCTGGGACACATTCGAGCCGGTGATGGACACCGGGTAACCGTCTCCCCCCTGGGCCCCCATCACCTGGGTTTGCACCCAGCTCCAAATATTCTCAGGGGTCAGGCTCTCCCGGTTGACCCAAAGGGCCAGCCCCAGCACCAGCACCACCAGCACCACGGCCGCCCGGTAAAAAGCCTTGGGAGCCTGCCAGGCCTTTTTCTGGCCGGCCTCTTCCTCCGGCTCGCCGTCATATTCCACGGCGGCCTTGGGGGCCTCTTCTGGGGTCTCCTCTTCCCGAAGGCTCTCCGGCTGGTGGTCCTTCAGCTGGATAATCTTCCGGCGGTTCCGTTTTTCGCTGTGCTTGGCCATAGCTTCCCTTCCTTTCCCGAGCCCCGGCAAGCGGGCCCTTGTTCAGTAAAACACCCGGTTGAGGTACAGCCCCCAGGCGGGGGCGGTGGGCCCGGCCGCCCGCCTGTCTTGGGCGGCCAGCACGCCGGGGATATCCTCTGGGGCAAGTTTTCCCTGCTGCACCCGCAGCAAGGTGCCCACCATGATGCGCACCATGTTGTAGAGGAACCCGTCCGCCGCCACGGTGAACAGCACCATGTCCCCCTCCCGGGTGACCTGGGATTTTGTCACGGTGCGGTTCAGATCCCCCTTTTCCCGCCGGTCCAGCGTGCAGAAAGAGGAAAAATCGTGGCGGCCCACATAGTGGCGGGCGGCCCGGTCCAGCAACGCCTCGTCGATGGGATACCAGTAGTGCAGGGCCCTCTGCCGCAGGAAGGGGTCC
Source organism: uncultured Oscillospiraceae bacterium (assembly GCA_900543555.1). Taxonomy (GTDB): domain Bacteria; phylum Bacillota; class Clostridia; order Oscillospirales; family Acutalibacteraceae; genus Acutalibacter; species Acutalibacter stercoravium. The sequence goes on from UQRL01000023.1 coordinate 7,227, forward strand.
CGCACCGGGTGGTTCCAGATCTGATAGACATACTCCTTGCCCTTGCAGGAGTAGCGGGCGTGAAAGTCCAAAGGCACCTGCTCCACCGAGCGGACCGCCACGTCCTCCGGCAGGTAGTGGTTCAACGCCGCCAGCAGGCGCTCCGGCGGGATGGGGCTCTCTGTCTTCAGACTGACGCAGAACTCCCGGGCGTGTACGCCGGTGTCCGTGCGGGAGCAGGCCTTGATGTCCTCTGAAAGGCCGGTAATCTTCCCCAGGGCCTCTTGGAATACCTGCTGCACGGTCAGGGCGTTCTCTTGAATCTGCCAGCCGTGGTAGCAGCTGCCGTCATAGCAGAGCTTGATGAGAAAATTCCGCTGCATAGGGTCCTCCTTTTACAGCCGCACCGCCGGGGGCAGCAGCAGGTTCAGGGCGATGAAGGCCCCCAGCACGGCCACAGAGCCCAGCAGCACCCCCCAGTCGGAAGCGCCGAAGTGCAGGCTTTTCATCTTGGTGCGGCCCTCTCCCCCGTGGTAGCAGCGGCTCTCCATGGCGGTGGCCAGGTCATAGGCCCGGCGGAAGGCGGAGATGAACAGGGGGATAAGCACCGGCACCAGGGCCCGGATGCGCTGCACCAGGCCGCCGCTCTCCATGTCGGCGCCCCGGGCCTTTTGGGCGGCCATAATCTTGTCTGTCTCCTCCAGCAGGGTGGGCACAAACCGCAGGGCAATGGTCATCATCATGGCAAACTCGTGCACCGGCACCCGCAATTTCGAGAGAGGCTTTAAAAGCCGCTCGATGGCGTCGGTGAGCTGGGTGGGAGAGGTGGTGAAGGTGAGCACCGAGCTGGCCAGAATCAGGGCCATGATGCGCACCGAGATGAACACGCAGTTCAAAATGCCGTTGCGGGTAATCTTCAAAAAGCCCCACTGCCACAGGGGGTCCCCGGTGCCGTAAAAGATGTTCAGCACGCCGGTGAACACCACCAGGAACAGGATGGGCTTTAGGCCCTTCAGGTACAGCCCCAGGGAGATTCGAGAGAGGGCCATGCCCGCCAAAATGTAGGCCACCGCCACAGCCAGAGAGCCGAAGTTCCCCGCCACAAACAGCAGCACAATGCCGTAGATGACCAGGCAGATCTTCAAGCGGGGGTCGGTGCGGTGCAGCAGGGACTTGCCCGGGAAATACTGGCCCAGGGTGATATCGGAGATCATCGCAGCTCCTCCTTCCGCTTTAAAATGGGGATCAGCTGCTGCAGGGCGCTGTCCACCGTCAGGGTGGAGGGGTCCACCGGCAGGCCCAGCTTTTGCAGCTCCTGCATGATCTTGGTGATCTGGGGCACCCGCAGGCCCATGGCCTCCAGCTGGGGGCCCCTCTCAAACACCTTCTTGGTCTCATCCAGCATGGCGGCGCGGCCCCCGTTCATCACCAAAATCCGGTCGGCGGTGCGGCCGATGTCCTCCATGCTGTGAGAGACCAGCAGCACCGTGTTGCCCCGGTTCTTGTGGTACTGGGTGATCTGGGCCAGCAGCACGTCCCGGCCCCGGGGGTCCAGGCCGGCGGTGGGCTCATCCAAAATGAGCACGTCCGGGTCCATGGCGATGACCCCGGCAATGGCCGCCCGGCGCTTCTCCCCGCCGGAGAGCTCGAAGGGGGACTTCCCCAGCAGCTCCTCCTTCAGGCCGGTGAAGTGGGCGGCCTCCCGGGCGCGGGACTCCGCCTCCTGGTCGGAGAGGCCCATATTTTTGGGGCCGAACATGATGTCCTTGAGCACCGTCTCCTCAAAGAGCTGGTACTCGGGGTACTGGAACACCATGCCCACCCGAAACCGCACGCTGCGGATCTTTTTCGGCTCGGCCCAGATGTCCTTGCCATCCAGCAGCACCTGGCCGCCGGTGGGCCGCAGCAGGCCGTTGAGCATTTGGATGAGGGTAGACTTTCCGCTGCCCGTGTGGCCGATCACCCCCAGAAGCTCCCCCTTCTCCACCTGGATGGAGACCTGCTCCACGGCGGCCTTCTCAAAGGGCGTGCCCACGCTGTAGCGGTACGCCAGGTCTTTTGTCTCAATGATCGGCAAAGCTTGTTTTCCCCTTTCCATTCCCGCCGGTTCTCAGCGGGCCTCTCCGGCCAGATACCGCCGGAACATGCCCACGCACTCTTCCACGCCCAGGGGCATGCCCGGCAGCTTGATGCCCGCGGCCGCCAGCCGGTAGCTGAGTTCTGTGGCCTGGGGCACGTCCAAATCGTGGCGCTTTAAAAACTCCACATCGGCAAAGACCTCTCGGGGCGTGCCGTCCCGCAGGATGTTCCCCTCGTCCATCACCACCACCCGGCCCGCCTGCACCGCCTCGTCCATATAGTGGGTGATGAGCACAATGGTGATGCCCTTCTCCCGGTTCAGGCGCTGGATGGTCTCCATCACCTCGGTGCGGCCCCGGGGGTCCAGCATGGCGGTGGGCTCGTCCAAAACGATGCACTTGGTCTCCATGGCGATGATGCCCGCGATGGCCACCCGCTGCTTCTGCCCGCCGGAGAGCTTGTGGGGGGCGTGCTCCCGGTACTGGTACATGTCCACGGCCTTGAGGGCGGCCTCCACCCGGCGGCGAATCTCCTCGGGGGGAACGCCCAGGTTTTCCGGGCCAAAGGCCACGTCCTCCTCCACCACGCCGGCCACCAGCTGGTTGTCCGGGTTTTGGAGCACCAGGCCCACCTGGCGGCGCACGTCCAGCTGGGTCTCCTCCACGCGGGTGTCGATGCCCCCCACCAGGACCCTGCCCGCGGTGGGCACCAGCATGCCGTTGAAGAGCTTGGCCATGGTGGACTTGCCGCAGCCGTTGTGCCCCAGCAGGGCCACGAACTCCCCCTCCTCGATGGACAGGTCCACGCCGTGGAGCACCTCCCGGGCGTCCACAGATTCCGGCTCATAGGAAAAGCGCACCTGTTGGGCTTCGATAAATGCCATGGTTTCACCTCACGTTTTTTAAAGCAGGGCGGGTGTCCACCGCCTCCCTACTTGAGATCCAAAAGTGGTAAAGTACTGGAAAAACCCAGGTTTTATGCGGGGTTTGAACTTTACCACCCTGGTAAAGTACTTGGGTTTAGCGGACAAGTACTCTACCACCGGGCTAAGTACTTTACCACCCTGGTATAGAATAAAACCCGCATGTTTCCTAGCTTTTTGAAGTACTTTACCACTTTCTTATTCCAGGCCCTGGGGCAACGGGTTTTGTGCTGTCCCAAGAGGGGGACATCCGTCCCCCCCTTTTTTGGAAGTAGGGGAAGGCGGTGGCTTCGCCCCCGCACCCCTGGTAGACCGTAGGGCTCCGCCCTACAACCCGCAGCTTTTGAAAAAGCTGGCAAAACTTTTCCTTGTCTCTACCAAACCCAAGCGCGGGCATAAAAGCTAGCGTCTCTCAGAAAACCCCGGCGCCTTTAAGCGCCGTTCGTGACTTGAGAGCCCAGGCACTGGGCGCGGACGTGCGCTGGCTGTCAGCACAGGCGCGGCCGTAGCCGCCGCCCCAAAGCGCGAATTGTCCCGTGCGGTCACGCACCAGGCACTGGGCCCCTTAGGCTTCGTAAATCGCCGTACTCCCGCAGGGCAGCACCAGGCCCGTGCTGGTCACCGGCAGGCCGATCTCGTCCGAGCTGACCCTGCCGCCGAACCGCTTTTGCAGCAGCACCCCCAGCAGATACTCCATCACCGAGGGGGACAGCCCTGTGGTGTAGGAGTTCAAAATGAAGAACAGGGGGTCCTCGCTCAAAATGGGCACGCACATCTGGATGAGGCCGTACAGCTGCTCCTCCAGCTTCCACACCTCGCCCCCCGGCCCCCTGCCGTAAGAGGGCGGGTCCATGATGATGCCGTCGTAGGTGCGGCCCCGGCGCTGCTCCCGCTGGACAAACTTCATGCAGTCATCCACCAGCCAGCGCACCGGCCTCTCCGCCAGAGAGCTGGCCTGGGCGTTCTCCTTAGCCCACTGCACCATGCCCTTGCTGGCGTCCACATGGGTAACCACGGCCCCGGCCTTCATGCAGGCCAGGGTGGCCGCCCCTGTGTACCCAAACAGGTTCAGCACCCGCACCGGGTCCTCCGGGGAACGGCGGGCCTCTTGGATCTTCTCCATGGCGAAGCGCCAGTTCACCGCCTGCTCGGGGAAAATGCCCGTGTGCTTAAAGCCCATGGTCTTTAAGCGGAAGGTCAGCCCCTCCCACTGGATCTTCCACACCTCTGGGACCTTTTTATAGTGGGTCCACTTGCCGCCCCCCGAGCTGGAGCGCTGGTACCGGGCGTGGGCCTGGCCCCAGCGGGGGTCCTTCTTTTCCCCGGACCAGATGATCTGGGGGTCCGGGCGGATGAGGAGGATGTCTCCCCACCGCTCTAACCGCTCCCCATCCAGGGTGTCGATGAGCTCATAGTCCTGCCACTGTGCCGCGCGCATCCTGTACCGCCTTTCTCCTCTGCATGACCGGCAGAGCGGGAGGCCCCGCCCTGTGTTATACCAATTCCTCCCGGATGACCTGGGCCACATCCTGGGCCAGCTTTTCAATGAGGTCCTCATCCTGGCCCTCCACCATCACCCGCAGCAGGGGCTCGGTGCCAGAGGGCCGCACGATAATCCGGCCGTCCCGGCCCAAGGTCTGGGCGGCCCTGTCGATGGCCTCCTTCACCTTGTGGTCGGTGTAGAAGGCCAGCTTCCCCTCGGGAGAGACCTGGATGTTCACCATGGTCTGGGGGAAGCGCTGCATCAGCGTGGCCAGAGAGGAGAGCTTCGCCTCCCGGCGGCGCAGCAGGCTCAGCAGCTGGCAGGCCGTCAGCTGCCCGTCGCCAGTGGTGGCAAAGTCCCGGAAGATCACATGGCCGCTCTGCTCGCCGCCAAAGTTGTAGCCGTCCAGGCGCATCTCCTCCAGCACATAGCGGTCGCCCACCTTGGTGGCCTCAAACTTCATGCCGTTCTCCTCGCAGAAGCGCTGGAAGCCCAGGTTGGTCATAATGGTGCCCACCACCGCGTTGCCAGCCAGCTTGCCCCGGCTCTTCATATCCATGGCGCAGATGGCCATGATGAAGTCGCCGTCCACAAAGTTACCCTGCTCATCCACCATCAGGCAGCGGTCGGCGTCCCCATCGAAGGCCACGCCCGCGTCCACCTGGTGGGTCTTTACATAGTCGATCAAAGACTCCATGTGGGTGGAGCCGCAGTCCCGGTTCACGTTGACGCCGTCGGGCTTGTGGTGCAGCATGGTCACCTGGGCCCCCAGCTCGGTGAACAGGGTCTCCGCTGTGGCGGAGGCGGAGCCGTTGGCCGCGTCGATGGCGATTTTCAGCCCATCCAGAGAGAAGTGCACCGTGTTCTTCACATGGTCGATATAATCCCGCACCGCGTTTTCCGCGTGGCTGACTGTGCCAATGCCGTCCTCCGCGGGGAACTCCTGGGAGATGTCCTCTTTGCCCAGGATGATGTCCTCGATCTTCTCCTCCAAATCGTCGGGCAGCTTGTAGCCGTCCCCGGAGAAGATCTTGATGCCGTTGTACTCAAAGGAGTTGTGAGACGCGGAGATCATCACCCCGGCGTCCGCCTTGTACTTCTCCACCAGATAGGCCACCGCCGGGGTGGGCACCACGCCCAGGGTCACCACGCTGGCGCCAATGCTGCACAGCCCGGCGGCCATAGCGGTCTCCAGCATGTCGGAGGAGAGGCGGGTGTCCTTGCCGATGAGCACCCGGGGGTGCCGGTTGGACTTGTTGGTGAGCACCTTGGCCGCCGCCCGGCCCAGCTGGGTGGCCAGCTCGCAGGTCAAATCCTTGTTGGCAATGCCGCGAATGCCGTCTGTTCCAAACAATCTTCCCATAGTCGAACCATCCTTCTCTGTTCAATATTGTTTTCTGCACATTTCTATGAGGATACAGCCCTTCCTCAGCCCTCTTCCAGGGTGAGCTGGCCGTCCTCCCGCAGCCTGCCGGGCACGGGATAGCCCAAATGCAGGTAGGCGGCCGCCGTGGCGCACCGTCCCCGGGGGGTGCGGGTGAGAAAGCCGATCTGCATGAGATAGGGCTCGTTCACGTCCTCAATGGTGACGGCCTCTTCCCCGATGACAGCAGCCAGGGTCTCCAGCCCCACGGGCCCGCCGTTGTAATTCTCGATGATGGCCTTGAGCATGTTCCTGTCGCTGGAGTCCAGCCCCAGCTCGTCGATCTCCATGCGGTCCAGGGCGATCTTGGCGGTGTTCAGGGTGATGACCCCGCCGCTCATCACTTCGGCAAAGTCCCGCACCCGCTTTAAAAGCCGGTTGGCAATGCGGGGCGTGCCCCGGGACCGGGAGGCGATCTCCAGGGCGGCGTCCGCCTCGATCTGGGCGTTTAAGATCCCGGCGCTGCGCATGACTATTTTGCCCAGCTCTGGGGGGGAATACAGCTCCAGCCGCAGCACCACGCCAAACCGGTCCCGCAGGGGGGCAGAGAGCTGCCCGGCCCGGGTGGTGGCCCCCACCAAGGTGAACCGGGGCAGGGGCAGGTGGTAAGAGGCCGCCATCTGCCCTTTTCCGGTGATGATATCCAGGGCAAAGTCCTCCATCGCCGGGTAGAGGATCTCCTCCACCGTGCGGGGCAGGCGGTGCACCTCGTCGATGAAGAGCACGTCCCCGGGGCTCAGGTTGGTCAGCAGGGCCGCCAGGTCCCCGGGCTTTTCAATGGCCGGGCCGCTGGTGATGCGCAGGTTGACCCCCAGCTCGTTGGCCACAATCCCCGCCAGGGTGGTTTTGCCCAGGCCTGGGGGGCCATAGAGCAGCACATGGTCCAGAGATTCCTTCCGGCTTTTGGCCGCTTCGATATAGATTTTCAGGTTTTCCTTGACCTTGTCCTGGCCAATGTATTGATCGAAGGTGCGGGGCCGCAGAGGATTTTCCACCGCCTGGTCCTCCGGGGTGTAGCCGGGCTCTACCATGCGGTTTTCATAATCCCAGCCGCCCTCCAGGTCCATCTCCCCGCCATAGGGTTCCACTGGCATATTGGCTCCTCCTTTCACTTAGCTGATGGTCATTTCCCGCTGCCAAAGCTCTTCAGCGCCAGGCGGATCAATTCCTCCGGGGGCAGGGCGCTGTCCAACCGGCCCACGGCGGCGGCGGCCTCGCTGGCCGAATACCCCAAGGTGACCAGGGCCCCCACCGCCTGAGAGGCGTTCCCCGAGGCGGAGGGCCCGCCGGGCTCTGGCATTCCGGCCACAGGGGCTGCGCCGGAGAGGTCCTTCACCTTGTCCTTCAGCTCCAGCACAATGCGCTGAGCCAGCTTCTGCCCCACGCCGCTGGCCTTGGTAAAGCGCTTGGCGTCTCCGGCGGCGGCGGCCAGGGCCACGTCCTCCGGGGTGAGCTGGGAAAGGATGGCCAGCCCCACCTTGGGCCCCACGCCGCTGATCCCCGTCAGCAGCCGGAAGCAGGAGAGCTCCCCCTTGGTGGCAAAGCCGAACAGGTCCAGGGCGTCCTCCCGCACGTTGAGATAGGTGTACAGCGTCACCTTCTCCGAGAGCCGGGGCAGGCTGCGCAGTGTGTTCATAGAGGTCATGCACCGGAAGGCCACGCCCCCCACATCCACCACGGCCGCTCCCGGCTCGGTGTGGACCAAATTGCCTGTTACGCTGTAGATCATGGTGTATCCTTTCTCCACCCAAAGCACTGGGGGCTTGGCGTGTTTTTTATTTTTCGCAAACAAGCGGCGCTGTGCGGGGGGTACTTGAGATAAGAATTTGTCATGTTCACCCGAAAACCCAGTGTTTATGCGGGTTTGCGAACTTTCCAGCCTGTCACTTTCACAGGTACTGGAAGTTCACTTTAGCAAGTTGATTCGATAAATCAACCCTTCTGAACATGACAACGTGGCAACTTCGCAAAGCCGCATGTTTCCTAGCTTTTTCCGTGAAAGTGACAAATCCATTTCTCCGGCCCCTACTTGAAATAAGAAAATGAGCAAGTTTCCAATTTTCTCAGGTTTTATGCGGGTTTGCGGCCTCGCTCACATGAACGAGGCTGTTTTTTAACTCGCTCATTTCCCCATCAGCCTCGCTCATCTGAACAAGTCCGCCAGGCCGCATAAACACTGACTTTTTTGCAGACTCGCTCATTTCCCTCTCTCAAGCCCTGGGGCAACGGCTTTTGTGCTGTCCCAAGAGGGGGACGTCCGTCCCCCCTTTTTGGGAAGTAGGGGAAGGCAGGACCTACGGTCCTTGCAACCCCCTTAGGGTCACGAGACGCTGTCCCACACCCTGCCACCTTTGAAAAGGTGGACGAAACTTTTACGTTTCTCCACCCAACCTGGGCGCGGGCTTTCCAGCCAGCGGCCCTCACCCAGCTCCGCCGCCCTAAAGCGGCGTTCGCGACTTGAGAGCGCAGGCACTGCGCCTAGATGGCTTGGTCGGGTTTGCGGTCCCGTTCCAGCAGCACCCGCCGCAGGGGACTGCCCGCTGCCTGACCGTGGCAGATGGCCAAAGCCAGGGCGTCGGCGGTGTCGTCTGGCTTGGGAACCTTGGGCAGGTGGAGCAGCCGCCGGGTCATCTCCTGCACCTGGGGCTTTAAAGCCTTGCCATAGCCTGTCACAGCCTGCTTCACCTGCATGGGAGTGTACTCGTACAGGGGCACCCCGTGCTGGGCCAGAGAGAGCAAAATGACCCCCCGGGCCTCTGCCACGCCAATGCCCGTGGTCTTGTTGTTGGAAAAGTACAGCTTCTCCACGGCGGCGGCCTCTGGGCAAAGGCGCCTTAGCAGCTCTTCCATGCCCTGGTAGATTTCCAGAAGCCGCTGGCCAAAGTCCGCCCCCGCGGGAGTGGTGATGGCCCCGTATTCCACCGGGCGGTAGCTGCCGCCCGCCGCCTGGATGACGCCGTAGCCCACAATGGCGTAGCCGGGGTCAATGCCCAAAATGCGCACCTGCCTGCCTCCTCTCCCGCAGATTCGTTCTATTATACCATAAAGACCGGGCGGGTTCAACCGCTGCCCTCACCCTGGGAGAAGGGCGCCGGTCCGCCTTTCCCTGTCTTTAAGACAGCTTCAGCTGCTCCCCGGCGGTCTCTCCCGCCTCTGGCAGGGCCCCCAGGGCGGGCAGGCTCTTCTTGTACCGGTTGGGGTTTTGCAGCATGCCCTCTTCGTAGAGGCGGGCGCTCATCAGCCGCTGGCCCTTTTTCAGGTTCATGGCCTGGACGCCCTGGGTGTTCTTAGTGGTCTTGGGGGCGATGAGCCCCGTGTGGAACAGCAGCATCCGGCCGGAGGAGGCGGTCAGAAGCACCTCCCGGTCCTCCTTCACATACAGGGCCGCCGCCAGGGGCGACTTGTCGCTGTAGGCGTTTAGCAGCTTCTTCCGGTTCTGCTTGGTCTGATAGGCGCTCATCTCCACCTTGGCCACCTTGCCGTTCTCAAAGAAGAACAGCATGAAGCCCTCGTACTGGTGGGTAACGGCCATGTACACCGCGCTCTCCCCCTCGTCCATCTGGGCCCGGGCGGGGATGTACTCGCCCAGGACGCTGGCCTTGGTGTCGGCAAAGTCCGCGGCCTTCAGCTTGTAGACCTGGCTCCTGTCGGAGAAGAACAGCAGCTCTGCCGTGTTCTGCTCCTCCAGCTGCTGGGTGATCTCGTCCCCCTCCTTCAGCTTCTGCTCCCCGCTCATCCGCAGGGACTGGGGGGTGATCTTCTTAAAGTACCCCTCCTTGGTGAAGAACAGGTGCACGGGATAGTCGGGCACCTCTTCCTCCACCTGGGCCTCCTCCACCTCGTCGGCGTAGAGGATCATGGAGCGCCGGGGCTGGCCGTACTTCTGGGCCACGGCCTCCAGCTCTCCCACGATGATGGACTTGACCTTGGCCTTAGAGGCCAAAATGCCCTCTAGCCGGGCAATGTCCTCCTCCAGCTGGGCAATCTCCTGGGTTCGCTTGAGGATGTACTCCCGGTTCAGGTGGCGCAGCTTGATCTCCGCCACATACTCGGCCTGGGTCTCGTCGATGCCGAAGCCGATCATCAGGTTGGGCACCACCTCGGCCTCCTCCTCCGTCTCCCGGACGATGCGGATGGCCTTGTCGATGTCCAGCAAAATCAGCTCCAGGCCCTGCAAGAGGTGGAGCTTCTCCCGCTTCTTCTGCAAATCGTAATAGGTGCGGCGGCGGACGCACTCCACCCGGAAGGCGGTCCACTCCTCCAAAAGCTCCCGCACCCCCAGCACCCGGGGCACGCCCCCAATGAGCACGTTGAAGTTGCAGGCAAAGCTGTCCTCCAGGGTGGTGAGCTTAAACAGCTTCTGCATCAGCTTGTCCGGGTCGGTGCCCCGCTTCAGGTCGATGGTGATTTTCAGGCCGTCCAAACCGGTCTCGTCCCGGATGTCGGCAATCTCCTTCACCTTGCCCTGCTTCACCAGGTCGATGACCCGCTCCACAATCACCTCGATGGTGGTGGTGGGCGGAATCTGGGTCACGTCGATGCAGTTCTGGCCCTTGTCATAGGAATAGCGGCTGCGCACCCGAAAGCTGCCCCGGCCGGTCTCGTAGACCTTCCCCATCTGCTCCCGGTCGAAGAGGATCTGGCCGCCGCCGGGGAAGTCCGGGGCCTGCATGGTGGCGAACAGGTCCGCCTGGGGGTCCCGGATCAGGGCGATGGTGGTGCGGCACACCTCCTGCAGGTTGAAGGGGCAGATGTTGCTGGCCATGCCCACGGCGATGCCCGTGTTGGCGTTGACCAGCACGCTGGGGAAGGTGGCGGGCAGCAGGGTGGGCTCCTTCATGGTGCTGTCGTAGTTGTCCACAAAGTCCACCGTGTCCTTGTCAATATCCTGGAACAGCTCCCGGCAGATGGGGTCCAAGCGGGCCTCTGTGTACCGGGAGGCCGCCCAGGCCATATCCCGGGAGTAAAACTTGCCGAAGTTGCCCTTGGAGTCCACATAGGGGTGCAAAAGGGCCTCGTACCCCCGGGAGAGGCGCACCATCGTGTCATAGATGGCGGCGTCCCCGTGGGGGTTCAGCTTCATGGTCTGGCCCACAATGTTGGCGCTCTTGGTCCGGGCAGAGCCTAAAAGCCCCATTTTATACATGGTGTAAAGCAGCTTGCGGTGGGAGGGCTTAAAGCCGTCGATCTCCGGGATGGCCCGGGACATGATGACGCTCATGGCGTAGGGCATGAAGTTCTGCCGCAGGGTGTCGCTGATATCCTGCTGGACGATCTCCCCCGCCCCGGCGATAAACCCCTGCATCTTGGCGGGCTTCTCCCGCTGGGGCTGCTGTTTTTTTCTTGGCATAACCGGTTCCCCTCCTTTCCTTAGGACACGTCCAAGTCATCCAAATACTCGCTGCCGTGCTGGGCAATGTAGTCTTTCCGGCCGGTGAGGTTGTCCCCCAGCAGCACGTCGAACATCTGGGCCGCCTGCTGGATGTCCCCGGGCTTTACCTGGATGAGCCGCCGGGTCTTGGGGTTCATGGTGGTCAGGTTCATCATGTCCGGGTCGTTCTCGCCCAGGCCCTTGCTGCGCTGGATGGTGTACTTCTGCCCCGCCAGCTCCCCTAAGAACTGGTCCTTTTCCCGCTCGTTGTAGGCAAAGTAGGTCCTGTCCTTGCTGGTGATCTCATACAGGGGGGACTCGGCGATGAACACCTTGTTGTTCTCAATCAGGTCCGGGGTCAGGCGGTAGAGCATGGTCAGCAGCATGGTGCGGATGTGGAAGCCGTCCACGTCGGCATCTGTGCAGAGGATGATCTTGCTCCAGCGCAGGGCGTTCATGTCAAAGGCTCCAATAGACTTGTTGGCCTTGCTCTTCACCTGCACCCCGCAGCCCAGCACCTTGATCAGGTCCGTGATGATCTCGCTTTTGAAGATCTTGTCGTAGTCGGCTTTCAGGCAGTTCAAAATCTTGCCCCGAATGGGCATCACCGCCTGGTAGTTGGGGTCCCGGGCCTGCTTGACCGAGCCCAGGGCGGAGTCGCCCTCCACGATAAAGAGCTCCCGCTCCCCCACATCCTTGCTGCGGCAATCCACAAACTTTGCCACCCGACCGGTGATGTCCATTTTGGCGGTGAGCTTGCCCTTTAAATTCAGGCGGGTCTTTTCCGCGTCCTCCCGGCTGCGCTTGTTCACCAGCACCTGGCCGGCGATCTTCTCCGCGTCCAGGGGGTTCTCGATAAAGTAGACCTCCAGGTTGTGGCGGAGCATCTCCACCATAGCCTCCTGGATGCCCTTGTTGGTGATGGCCTTTTTCGTCTGGTTCTCATAAGAGGTTTGGTTGGAAAAGGAGGAAATGACAATCACCAGGCAGTCCTCTACGTCCTGAAAGGTGATCTTGCTCTCATTCTTGTTGTACTTGTTGTTCTGCTTCAGATAGGCGTCGATCTGGTAGACAAAGGCGTTGCGCACCGCCTTGTCCGGGGCGCCTCCGTGCTCCAGCCAGGAGGAGTTGTGGTAGTACTCCGTGCAGTGCACCCGGTTGGAGAAAGCCGCCGCCACGTTGATCTTCACGTTGTACAGGGCCATGTCCGCCCGGTCGCGCACCTTTTTCTCGCTCTGCCAGAACTGCACCGGGGTGAGGGCGTCCTCTCCGCAGAGCTCTTTGGCGTGGTCCAAAATGCCGTTTTCATAGTAAAAGTCCGTGGTCTCAAATTTGCCCGGGGCCACCTCGTTTTTCAGGTGGAAGGTGATGCCCGCGTTGACCACCGCCTGGCGCTTCAAAATGTCCTGGTAATACTCCAGGCTCACGTCGATATCGGTGAACACCTGCAAATCCGGCTTCCACTTGATGAGGGACCCGGTGCCCTTTTTGGCGTAGGGCTCCTTGTGCAGGCCTCCCACGTTTTCCCCGTGCTCAAAGTGCAGGGTGTAGCGGCAGCCGTCCCGGCGGATATCCACGTCCATATACTCGGAGGCGTACTGGGTGGAGCACAGGCCCAGGCCGTTTAAGCCCAGGGAGTACTCGTAGCTTTCCCCGGCGTCGTTGTTGTACTTGCCGCCGGCGTACAGCTCGCAGAACACCAGCTCCCAGTTGAAGCGCTGCTCCTTCTGGTTGTAGTCCACCGGGATGCCCCGGCCGTGGTCCTCCACCTGGACGGAGTGGTCCAGAAACCGTGTAATGGTGATCTCCTTGCCATAGCCCTGGCGGGCCTCGTCGATGGAGTTGGAGAGGATTTCAAAGATGGAGTGCTGGCAGCCGTCGATGCCGTCTGAGCCAAAGATCACCGCGGGCCGCAGCCGCACGCGGTCCGCTCCCTTCAAGCTGGTGATGCTCTCATTGCCATAGGTTTGCTTTTTTGCCATAGGTCCTCCTAGTTCCCTGTCAAGCTCGTTCGCTTTGCTCGCTTACAAACAGCAACCAAGGGAAGAAGGGCCTTCCCTTGGTTGCATGATGCTTTCTAAAAATCAATCCTGCTCCGGCGCGCCGGCGTCCTCTTGGGGCTGGTCCGCGTCCCCGCCTTCCTGGGGCAGGGCAGCCTGGGGCTCTTGGCCCAGGGCCTGGGCGGCCATCCCGCTGGGCAGCAGGTTGCCGTCCATCACTTGCTGGAACTCCACACCGTCGATCTTTTCCTTTTCATAGAGCACCCCGGCCAGCCGGTGGAGCTCGTCGATGTGGTCCCGCAGGATCTGCTCGGTCTTCTGATAGGCAGTGGAGATGATGCTCTGGATCTCCTCGTCGATCTCAGAGGCGGTCTGCTCCGAGTAGTTGCTGATGTGGCCCATCTCCTTGCCCAGGAAGGGATTGGAGTCGTCGCTGCCATAGGTGATGGGGCCCAGCTTCTCGCTCATGCCGTACTTGGTGACCATGGCCCGGGCGATCTTGGTGGCCCGCTCGATGTCGTTGCTGGCGCCGGTGGAGATGTCATCCAGCACCAAAGCCTCGGCCACACGGCCGCCCAGCAGCACCACCAGCTCTTCCCGCATTTCATCCCGGCTCTTGTAGCTGCGGTCCTCGGTGGGCAGGTGCATGGTGTAGCCCCCTGCCATGCCCCGGGGAATGATGGAAATTTGGTGCACAGGGTCCTGGGTCTTGCAGTAATAGGTGGCAAGGGCGTGGCCCGCCTCGTGATAAGCGGTGAGCTTCTTCTCCTTCTCGCTCATAACGCGGCTCTTCTTCTCCGTGCCCACCACCACCTTGATGGTGGCCTCCTCAATCTCCTCCATGGTGATGGCCCGGTGGTTTTTCCGGGCGGCCAGCAGGGCGGCCTCGTTGAGGAGGTTCTCCAAATCCGCGCCGGTAAAGCCCGCGGTGGACTTGGCAATGGTGGAGAGCACCACGTCCGGGGCCAAGGGCTTGCCCTTGGCGTGGACCCGCAGAATTTCCTCACGGCCCTTGATGTCGGGATAGCCCACCATCACCTGGCGGTCAAACCGGCCGGGACGCATCAAAGCGGGGTCCAGAATGTCGGGGCGGTTGGTGGCGGCAATCATAATGACGCCCTCGTTGGCGCCAAAGCCGTCCATCTCCACCAGCAGCTGGTTCAGGGTCTGCTCGCGCTCGTCGTGCCCGCCGCCCAGGCCGGCGCCTCTCTGGCGGCCCACGGCGTCGATTTCGTCAATGAAGATGATGCAGGGGTGGTTTTTCTTGGCCTTGTCGAACAGGTCCCGCACGCGGGAGGCGCCCACGCCCACAAACATCTCCACAAAGTCAGAGCCGGAGATGGAGAAGAAGGGCACCCCGGCCTCTCCGGCCACGGCCCGGGCCAGCAGGGTTTTACCGGTGCCGGGAGGGCCCACCAGCAGCACGCCCTTGGGAATCCGGGCGCCCAGGGAGTTGTACTTCGAGGGGTTCTTCAAAAACTCCACAATCTCCCGCAGCTCTTCCTTTTCCTCATCGGCGCCGGCCACATCGGCAAAGGTGGTCTTGCGCTTCTCGTCGCTCATCTGCTTGATCTTGGCCTTGCCAAAATTCATCTGCTTGTCGCCGCCCATGCTGCTTCCCAGCCTTCGCATCATAACCACCCAGAAGATGATGAGCACTGCGAACATAATCAGTGTGGGCAGCAGGCTGATCAGCCAGCTGGTTTCCTGGGGGCGGATGATATCCTGCACCATTTTGCTGTCGGGATGCTCCTCGTTATACTGCTGGATGGAATCCCGCACATCCATGTAGAACAGGTCCACGCTGGGCAGCTGATAGCCGATGGTCTCGCCGCTTTCCAGCTGGATTGCCATGTCTCCCGTACCCAGGTTCAGCCGGTAGCCGGTGACCTCTTGGCTTTGAAAGTAATCCAGAATGTCCGAATACTTATAGGCGGCCGTTTGGGGCACCCTGTTGTTAAACAGAAGGATGATGATGAACAGCACCACCACCGGGATGCCGATATACAGCAGCAGGTTTCGTAGCTTTCTTTGATTTCCGTCCAAAGATGTGTCCTCCTATTAGCTCTAAAAACTCTGATCCGCTTCCCGCCTACGCTCCCTTATAGAATGCACAGGGCAGGGCGCTTTTAAGCGCCTGCCGCGGCGGGGCAGCGGTTCTTGTCCATGGAAGGGCCGCTGGTCATTCGTAAACGCAGGGCTTAAGCACACCCACGAAGGGCAGGTTGCGGTATTTTTCGTCAAAATCCAGCCCATACCCCACAATGAAGGCGTCGGGGATTTGAGAGCCCACATAGGTGGCCTCCACCTCTACCTCCCGGCGCTCGGGCTTGTCAAACAGGGTGCACACCCGAATGCTCTTCGGCCCGCGGGACTGGAGCAGCTCTGTCAGGTAGCTCAAGGTTTTGCCGCTGTCCAGGATATCCTCCACCATGAGGATGTCATAGCCGGAAAGCTCCAGGTCCAAGTCCTTCAGGATCTTGACAACCCCAGAGGTCTTCACACCCGATCCATAGCTGGAGGTGGCCATAAAGTCAATGCGCGCGGGGATGGTGATGGCCCGCATCAGGTCGGCCATAAACACCACAGAGCCCTTCAGCACGCTGACCAGCAGAAGGTTTTTGTCCTTGTAGTCCCGGGAGATCTCTGCCCCCACGCGTTCCACCATTTTGGCAATCTGCTCTTCTGTAAACAGTACCTCCTGGATGTCCAGCAGCATATTCTCACTCATAATTTTCCCATTCCTTTCCCCAAATCCATTCCCTCAAAGCGCTGTGGGGCCTTCTTCCGCCTCCCGCAAGCGCACCACCAGGGCGCGCCGGGTGCGCTCTGTCACCTGAAAGCCCTCTGCGGGGCCCACCCCTTCGCAAAAGGCAAGCCGGCCGCCGCATTCCAGCAGCACCGCCCGCCCCCGCTGGGGCACTGGGACCCTGTTTTCCTGAAACAGCTGTTTCAGGCCCTTGGACACCCCCCGCCCAGCCGGGGAAAAACGGTCCCCCGCCCGCCGGGAGCGGGCTACCAAAGTGGTTGTAATTATAGCACAGTCCAAAGCGTTTTTGAACAACAAATTGTGAATTTTTGGCTTTCCCTCCTGGTTTTCCAGGATTTTTTCCTCCAGCAGCAGCACTTTCCCGCAGGGGAGGGACGTCTCCCCCAGCCCCACCGCCAGAGAGAAGCCTCTGGCGCTGGGGTTCCCGCGCTGGAGCGAGAGCACTCCCTGGGAGCAGCAGGCCCGGAATCCTCCGGGCAAATCCGCCTCTCCCCCCGCCCCCAGGCAATGGAGCAGGGCCTCCACATGGACCTTTTCCAGGGAGGTACAGCCCTGCCCCTCACACCACAGCCGCAGAGCCCGGCTGGAAAGGGCCGGGTGGGCTTGGGCCAGGGGAGCGGCCTCTAGGCCCCAGGGGCCCCGGCAGCGCTCCAGCAGGGCGCGGGCCTCCCCTTCCAGATACTCGCAGTCCTGGGACAGGGTCTCCGTCATCCGGGAGACCGCCGCCAGGAAGGCGGGGTTCAGCTGGCGCAGCGCCGGAACCACTTGCAAACGCACCCGGTTCCGGGCGTACTCCAGGGAGAAGTTGCTCTCGTCCGTCACATAGGAGAGCCCCTGCTCCCGGCAATAGGCCTCGATCTCCTCCCGGGGCACCTGCAGCAGGGGCCGGAGAACCTTCCCCCGGGCGTAAGGAATGCCCAGCAGCCCCGGCAGGGAGGTCCCCCTGCACAGGTGCAGCAGCACGGTCTCCGCGTTGTCGCCGACGTTGTGGGCGGTGAGGATGCGGTCCTCCTCCCCCGGCGCCAGGGACTGGAAAAAACGGTACCGCACCTGGCGGCCGCACTCCTCCACCCCCTGGCCCCGCTCTCTGGCCAGGGCGGCCACGTCCTCCCGATGGACCTGGAAGGCCAGCCCGAACCGCCGGGCAAACTGCCGGGCGGCCTCCTCGTCCCGCTGGGAGGCCTCTCCCCGCAGGCAGTGGTTTACATGGGCCAGCACCAGCCGGGAGGGCTCCACCTTTCCCAGAAGCCAGTGGGCCAGGGCGGTGGAGTCCGCCCCGCCGGAAAAGCCCACCACCACCCGCCCCCGGGGGGGCAGGCCGGAAAGGTCCGCCGCGGCGAGAGGCTTACTCATGGCGGATGTGCTCCAGGGAGGTGAAGCGCATGTACTCGCCCTGCCAGTGGACGTCGATGTCCTTCACCTCGCCGTGGCGGTTCTTGGCCACCATGATGGTGGCGGCGTTCCGGTCCACGTCCTCTGTAATCTCCCCGCCCTCGCTGGTGATGTTGTAGTAGGGCCGGTGGAGGAAGATGACGATATCCGCGTCCTGCTCGATAGAGCCGGAATCCCGCAGCTCCGAGAGGCCGGGGCGGCGGTCCTTGGTGCGGTCCGTGGCGCGGCGCAGCTGTGACAGGGCGATCACCGGCACGTTTAGCTCCTTGGCCATCACCTTCAGATTCCGGGTGATCTCCGAGATCTCGTTGACCCGGTTGTCGGTCTTCCGGGTGCCGGTCATCAGCTGTAAGTAGTCCACCACCACCAGGTCCACATAGTCCAGGCGGCGGAGCTTGCCCTTCATCTCCGGCACCGTCAGGCCGGGGGTGTCGTCAAAGTAGAGGTTGGCCCGGCGCAGGATGTCCCCGGCCTCCACCAGGCGGGACCACTCCCCATCGGTCAGGTCGCCGGAGCGGAGCTTGGTGCCCTCCACCAGGGCCTCGCTGGCCAGCAGGCGGGAGGCCAGCTGTTCCCGGCCCATCTCCAGAGAGAAGAAAGCCACCCGCCGGCCGGCGGTGACCGACACATGCCGGGCGATGTTCAGGCCAAAGCTGGTCTTGCCCACGCCGGGCCGGGCCGCCAGGACGATCAAGTCCGAACGGTTCAGGCCGGTGATGGTGTTGTCCAGCTCCTTGATGCCCGTGGGCAGGCCCCGGTACTTTTCCTTGTCCACGGAGTTGAGCTTGTCCAGCCGGTCAAAGGTCTCCAGCAGGATCTCCCGCACGGACTGCAGGCCCTGGGTGCTCTTGCCCCGGCGGATATCGTAAATGCGCTGCTCGGCGGAATCCAGCAGCAGAGAGGCGTCCTGCTCCCCCGCGCTGGCGTCGCTGAGGATGTTCCGGGCGGCCTGCATCAGGGTGCGCAGGTCGTACTTGTCCCGGACGATCTTGGCATAGCTCTCCACATGGGAAATGGAGGGCACCAGCTGGGCCAGCTGGGTCAGGTACACCTTGCCGGTGGCCTCGTCGAAGTTCCTGTTCTCCTTAAGCTGTTCCAGCACGGTGACAAAGTCCACCGGCAACCCTAAGGTGAACATGTCCAGCATGGCCCCGTAGATCATGCGGTTGTTCACCGCATAGAAATACTGGGGGCCGGGCAGCAGGTCCACCACTGTGGAAAGGCAGGAGGGCTCCAGCAGAATGGCCCCCAGCACAGACTGCTCCGCCTCTAGGCTGAAAGGCATCTCCGCTCCCGGCTGGGCCTGGGTGTCCAGCATCCCGTCCATCCCGTTATCCATGTTTCATCCACCGCCTTTCCAAACTTCCAGCCCTCCCGGCCACCCGCCGGAAAAGGCCAAAGCCCCTCCCTGGGCGGGAAGGGCGCTGTGTCTCAGTCTTTCTCGCAGACAGCCACGCTCATGGTGGCAGTGATGCCCGCGTAAAACTTCACATCGAAATTGTAGGTGCCAAAGGCCTTAATGTCCATAGGGAGGACCACCTTCCGCTTGTCCACCTCGATGCCAAACTGGCGCTTGATCTCCTCGGCCAGCTCCTTGGCTGTCACCGACCCGAAGATTTTCCCGCCCTGGCCGGGCTTGGCGTAGATCTTCAGCGTCTTGCCAGAGAGGGCGGAGGCGTTCTTCTGGGCGTTCTCCGTCTCGGTCTTAATTTTGTATTCCCGGGCTGCCTCGGCGTTTTTCAGCTCATTCATGGCCTGGGCGTTGGCCTCCTTGGCCAGCTTTCGGGGCAGAAGGAAGTTGCGGGCATATCCGTCGGAGACGTTTACCAGCTCTCCCTTTTTCCCAATGGACTTCACATCTTGCAACAGCACCACTTTCATGGCTGATCCCTTCCTTTCAGCAAGCGGCTTTCCGCCGCATGGATTCTTTCAATTGCGGCACAGGCGGCGTTTCGCTCATCCCTGCACCGTGGTCTGGTCCAGCTTGTCATCCAGCTCTCGGATGAGGGCCCGGCGGGCGTCTCCCACAGTGATGTTTTTAATCTGGGCGCCAGCCATGGTGAAGTGGCCGCCGCCGCCGAACTCCTCTAAGATAACCTGCACATTCACGTCTCCCAGGCTGCGGGCGGAGATATTCACGTCCCCGCCGGAACGGTACAGCACAAAGGAGGCGTTCACCCCCATGATGGACAACAGCTCATCCGCTGCCTGGGCCGCCGCAATACGCTGGTCCCCATGATCCCAGCTGGAGGTGGCAATGGCACAGCCCTTGTAGATCTCCGCCCCGGAAACCAGCTGCGCCTTTTGCTTGTAGGTATCCAAAGAGTCGGAGAAGAGCTTCTTTACTGCCACGGTGTCCGCCCCCCGCCGCCGCAGGTAGGCGGAGGCCTCAAAAGTGCGCACACCGGTCTTCAGGACAAAATTCTTGGTATCCAGCATGATGCCCGCCAGAAGGGCCTGGGCATCCGCCGCGTCGATGGAGGACGCTTTGATGTACTGGGCCAGCTCTGTCACCATTTCCGAGGCGGAGCTGGCATAGGGCTCGTGGTAAAAGATCAGGGCATTTTTAATCAAAGAGACCATCAGCCGGTGGTGGTCAATCACCACCACCCGGGACATCCGGTCCAAAAGCTCCCGGCTCTCCACAAAGTTCACAGAGTGGGTGTCCACCACAATAAGCAGGGAGCGCTCAGTGGCGGACTGCAGGGCCTCCAGGGGGCTGATAAAGAGCTGCTCTCCCGGATAAGCCTTCTCCGTCATCTCTACCAAGGGCCCGGCCAATGTTTGGTTCCGGTTGATGACAATGTGCACCGGCTTTTCCAGCCCCTTGTGAATGGCGGCCCACATGCCCACGGCCGCGCCCACGCTGTCCAGGTCCGAGTTCTTGTGGCCCATGACAAACACCTGGTCGCTGGCCTTCACATGGTCGGTGAGGGTGGCGGCAATTACCCGGGTGCGGACCTTATCCCGCTTCTCCACGCCCTTGGAAAGGCCGCCGAAGAACTCATAGGCATCCCCCTCCTGCTTGACAGCCACCTGGTCGCCGCCCCGTCCCAGGGCCATGTCCAAAGCCTGGCGGGCCCAGCGTTCGCTTTCGGCCACGTCCTTGGCCCCGCGGCCCACGCCGATGGAGATGGTGGCGCTCATATTGTTGCGGGCGCTGCGGATCTCGCGCACCTCGTCCAGCACGTGGAAGCGCTTCTGCTTGGCCATCTCGATGTGGGCGTCGTCCACCACAAACAGGTACCGCTGGTTGTCCAGGCGGCGGATAAAGCCGCCCATCTCCTGGATGACCCACTGGCGCATAACCTGGTCCACTTCACCGGTGATGCGGGAATCGTCCCCGCCATAGCTGTCCCGCACCAGTTCCTCCCGGTTGTCGAAGGCGGCCAGGCACACCACCGGCCGCTTCTCCCGGTACTCCTTGCTGACAGCCTTAAAATAGGTGTCGTCCACAAAGTAGAGGAGGTAGCCCTCTTGGGCCCGGGACCCGTACACCGTGTACTCCCGGCCGTTATGAGACACCGCCGCGCCCCGCTCCCCCATCACCTGGCGGAAGGTCTTGGGGTAGATATATTTGAGGATGTTGTCCCCCAGGCAGCTTTTCCCGCTGCAAAGAGAACCGGTGAATGCCTCGTTTACCCACACAATATCCCCCGCGGGGGC
The DNA here is from genome assembly GCA_900543555.1 of uncultured Oscillospiraceae bacterium. Taxonomy (GTDB): domain Bacteria; phylum Bacillota; class Clostridia; order Oscillospirales; family Acutalibacteraceae; genus Acutalibacter; species Acutalibacter stercoravium. The sequence continues at coordinate 28,312 of UQRL01000023.1, forward strand.
CACCACGGCCACCGGCAGGGCAAAGGCCTGAAAAGCGGCCTCTTCCTCTCCGGAAAGGACCCGCTTGGCGCTTTTCACCGTTGTGGAGATATTGCGGCGGTAGAGCAGGTCAGAGACCAGCACCGCCACCCCAGAAAGGCCGGCGGCGGTCAGCTCCACCACACAGAGGATCTTGTCGTACCGGTACATGGCAAGGGCCATGAGGGCCATGGCCCCCACCATCAAATAAAACAGGGGCGAAACAACCCAAACCTTTTTCCGCCTCACTTTCGGCTCACTTCCTCACCTGGCATACTTTTCCGAGAGCGGCCCCCTTACACCTCCATGATAATGGGCAGGATCATGGGGTTGCGGCGGGTCTTTTGGTACAGGAAACGGGAGAGCTCGTCCTTAATGCTCTGCTTCATGCCGCTCCAATCCCGCACGCGGTTTCTGGCGCACTCCTCCAGAGTATTATACACCAAATCCCGGGCTTCGTCCATAAGAGCTTCGGACTCGCGGACGTAAACAAACCCGCGGGAAACGATATCCGGCCCGGAGACCACTTTGCCGCTCTGGGCGTCGATGGAGCACACCGCCACAATCAGGCCGTCCTCCGAGAGGTGCTTCCGGTCCCGCAGCACAATGCTTCCCACATCGCCCACGCCCAGGCCGTCCACCAGCACATCGCCGGCAGGCACGTCTCCCAGCTGCTTCATGTGGTCCTCGTGGAGCTCCAGCACGTTGCCAATGTTTCCGATGAAGATATTCTCCCGGGGCATGCCCATGGCCATGGCAAGGCCCGCGTGCTTTCGCAGGTGCTTCTGCTCGCCGTGAACCGGGATGAAGTACTTGGGCTTGGTCAGGGCCTGCATCATCTTCAGCTCTTCCTGGCAGGCGTGGCCGGAGACGTGGACCTCGTACATGCTCTCGTAGATAACGGTGCAGTCCTGCTTGAGCAGCTCATCCACCACGGCGCCCACCGTCTTTTCATTTCCGGGGATGGGCCGGGCGGAGATGATGATGAAGTCGTTGGGGTTGATGGCCACCTGCCGGTGGTCGGAGAAGGCCATACGGGTCAAGGCGGACATGGGCTCGCCCTGGCTGCCGGTGGTGATGAGCACCAGCTGGCCGGGCTCATAGCGGTTGATCATGTTCAAATCCACCAACACTCCGTCGGGTACATGGAGATATCCCAGCTCTGTAGCGATGCCCATGACGTTGACCATGCTCCGGCCGGAGAGGGCCACCTTGCGGCCGTACTTGACGGCGCAGTTAATGATCATCTGCACCCGGCTGATGGAAGAGGCAAAGGTGGCCACAATAATCCGCTTGCCCTCGGCCCGCATAAACAAAGAATCCAAAGAGTTGTTCACAGTCTGCTCGGTCTGGGTAAAGCCGGGGCGCTCCGCGTTGGTAGAGTCCGCCAGCAGGGCCAGCACCCCCTCCTTACCCAGTTCGGCAAAGCGGGCCAGGTCGATCATGCCGCCCTCGGCGGGAGTCATGTCAATTTTAAAGTCGCCGGTGTGGATGATGGTCCCCGCCGGGCTGTGAATGGCCAGCGCCACCGCGTCCGCGATGGAGTGGTTCACATGGATAAGCTCCACATCCATGCAGCCCAGCTGGATGTGGGAGCCCGCCGGGGTTACATGGAGCTTGGCGGAGCTGTTCAGATTGTGCTCCTTCAGCTTGCCCTCAATCAAGCCAATGGTCAAAGCCGTGCCGTACACAGGCACGTTCAGCTTCTTCAAAAGGTAGGGCACCGCGCCGATGTGGTCCTCATGGCCGTGGGTGATCACCACGCCCCGGATGCGGTCCCAATTCTTCTCCACAAAGGTGAAATCGGGGATCACGCTGTCCACGCCGGGCATATCCTCATCGGGGAAGGAGAGGCCGCAGTCCACGATGACCATGTCCCCCTGGCATTCATACACAGTAAAGTTTTTTCCGATCTCATTGAGCCCCCCCAGGAAGTACACCTTGACAGCCGGCTTCTGGGACTTCCGGGGCCTGCCCCGGCCGCGCTTGGCGGCCTGCTTTTCCTGGGCCGCCTGCTGGGCCCGCAGGGCCTCCACCTGGGCGGCGGTCTGGCTCAGCACAGGCTTCTGGGACCTTCTGCCCCCCCGGCTGGAGGGCTTGCGGGCACTTTCTGCCTTTTTTCTGCCAGCAGCCTTTTCCGCCGGCTTGCTCTCCTGCTTTTTCGCCTCTGCCCGTTTGGGCTCGCCCTTCTTTTCCGCTGCCTTGCCGCGGGCGCGCTGGCTGCTGCGCTCTGCCTTCTTGGGGCCTGCAATCTTTCCAATCTTGGGCGCCTCCTGCGCCCCGCTCAGGACCTGGTCCTGCTGGCGTGACCCCTTCTCTGCCGCCGTGCCGCGGCGTGTGCGGTTATTCTTTCTTTCCTTTTCTGCCACCTGCTGTTCCTCCTTAAACGTGGTCTTTCTTCTCTTTTTCTCCTACATCTTCTTTTGCTTTCGTGAAAGGGGGCCGGCAGTCCCATCAAGCAGCCTTTCTGCAGCCTGTGGGGCGGGAAAAGATAACAGCCGTATAAGCGCCGGACAAAGCTGTCCTCCGGCGCTGGCCTTCCCGCTTTGCTATTTTCCCGGGCTGGGGAAGCCTTCCCGCTTCCCCTTCTTGGGCAGCCGCCTGCCGCGGCGCGCCCCTGCTGCTTGGGCCCGGCCCTTGTTTCCGCTCTATCAAAATACATGCGGCTTCTGCCGCAGCGATGCCAAAAGAAACGATTTCCCGCCCTGCGGGACATTGCGCGCTGGAGAGGTTTTCCCTAGCCTATTGGTTATTATTGTAGCGTTTTGCCCTCTCCCTGTCAAGCGGGGCGGAAGGGCGCTTCTTTTCTCCCCCTAGTTTCGGCCCAGGGGCTGCGGCCTATTCTGCCGGTGCCCCTGGGCTTTTGAAATTTTTTTCGCGGCCACCCCCGCAGGGTATTGAAATGTATACTAAAATGGTGTATATTTATCTCGTTCCACACAAACGCTAGGGGAAAGTCCTCTTTCCCGTGACAGATAGAAAGGATGAACACACATGAGCAGAAAGGTTTACGCGGACAACGCCGCCACCACCGCTGTCGCTCCCCAGGTGCTGGAGGCCATACTGCCCTTTTATAAGGAAGTGTATGGCAACCCCTCCAGCCTGTACTCCCTGGGCCAAGAGGCCAAAAAGCCCCTGGAAGAGGCCCGCGAGGCCGTGGCCCGCTGCCTGGGCGCCCAGCCCCGGGAAATCTACTTTACCAGCTGCGGCACCGAAAGCGACAACTGGGCCATTAAGGGCGCGGCCCACGCCATGAAGAAAAAGGGCAAGACCCATATTATCACTTCCGCTTTCGAGCACCACGCGGTGCTGCACACCTGCCAGGCATTGGAAAAGGAGGGCTTCACTGTCACCTACCTGCCTGTCCACGAAAACGGCATTGTCCGGCCCCAGGAGCTGGAGGCCGCCATCACCGAGGAGACGGGCCTGGTGACCATTATGTACGCCAACAATGAGATCGGCACCCTTCAGCCCATTCCGGAGATCGGCGCCATCTGCAAGAAGCACGGGGTGCTGTTCCACACCGACGCGGTGCAGGCTGTGGGCAACGTGCCCATTGACGTGAAGGAGCAGAATATCGACATGCTCTCCCTTTCCGGCCACAAGCTCCACGCTCCCAAGGGAGTGGGCGCTCTGTATATCCGCAGCGGGGTCTCCATCCAGAACTACATGGATGGCGGCGCCCAGGAGCGGGGCAAGCGGGGCGGCACGGAAAACGTGGCCTCCATTGTGGGCCTGGCCACTGCCATGGAGCGGGCCTGCGCCACCATGGAGGAGCGCCGGGTGAAGCTGACCGCCATGCGGGACAAGCTCATCGACGGGCTGCTGAAGATCCCGCGCTGCCGCTTAAACGGCGACCGGGAGCGCCGGCTGCCCGGCAACGTGAGCTTCTGCTTCCAGGGGGTGGAAGGTGAAAGCCTACTGCTGATGCTGGACCTGAAGGGCATCAGCGCCTCCTCGGGCTCCGCTTGCACCAGCGGCTCTCTGGACCCCAGCCATGTGCTGCTGGCCCTGGGCCTGCCCCACGAGGTGGCCCACGGCTCCCTGCGGCTCTCCTTCGGCGATTACAACTCCATGGAGGACATCGACTACATTCTGGAAGTGCTGCCCCCCATCATCGAGCGGCTGCGCTCCATGTCCCCCCTGTGGGACGCCATCCAGCAGGGCAAGGTCAATTACGACCCGTATATGTGACACCACTTTGCCCCGGGCTAAATGAATCCCGGCGGCGCGGATGAAATAAGCTGAAACGAAAGGACTGACTTTTTATGGCATACAGCGCAAAAGTGATGGACCATTTCGCCAATCCCCGCAATGTGGGTGAGATGAAGGACTACAGCGGCGTGGGCGAAGTAGGCAACCCCAAGTGCGGCGACATCATGCGGATGTACATTAAAGTTGAAAACAATATCATCACCGATGTCTCTTTTATGACTTTCGGCTGCGGGGCGGCCATTGCCACCAGCAGCATGGCCACGGAGATGATCAAGGGCAAATCCATTGACGAGGCCCTGAAGCTGACCAACAAGGCCGTGATGGAGGCCCTGGATGGGCTGCCGCCGGTGAAGGTCCACTGCTCCGTGCTGGCCGAGCAGGCCATCAAGGCCGCCGTGGCGGACTATTACAGGAATCAGGGCATCGATCCCACCCCCATTGTGGGCGAGCTGACCGAGTGTGAAGAGTGCGCCTGTGACGCCCACTGAGTTTACGCCGCAGTATAGAAGGGAGAGCTTTTTGAAAGCTCTCCCTTTCTTTTTGGAAAAACACCCCTTCCCCTCTGGTCATCGGCGGACGCTTGTGCTACAATGGCCCTAAGCCCCCAGGGGGCAGTTTCGGAGAGGAGACAGGACCATGATCCCAAAGATCCTTTTGCAAAAGGCGCAGGAGCTGGAGGAAAGGGCCCGTAGAGCATTCCCGGACCTGGCGCCTCTGGCCAAGCAGTGCTTTTTGAACACCATCGAGACCACCGTAACCCAGCTGGAGGACGGCAGCTATTTTGTCATCACCGGGGACATCCCCGCCATGTGGCTGCGGGACAGCGCCGCCCAGCTTCGGCCCTATGTGAAGTATGCCAAGGAAGACAAGGACTTACAGGCCATCCTGAAGAGCGTCCTTCAGAAGTATGCGTTTTATGTGAACTTAGACCCCTATTCCAACGCCTTCAACCGGGCGCCCCAGCAGGGGTTCAGCGAACACGACTTCAGCAATTTCCAAAGCGGTTGGATCTGGGAGCGGAAATATGAGGTGGACTCCCTCTGCGCGCCCCTGTACCTGGCCCATCAATACTATGAAGCCACTGGGGACGCCTCCATCTTCACCGAGGAGTTCCGGCTGATGGTGCAGGCCATTGTGGACACCTTCACCACCGAGCAGCGCCACGACCGTTCGCCCTACTGGTTCATCCGGGAGAACTGCCCTAAAAGCGACACCTTGCCCATGGGCGGCCACGGGCGGCCGGTCAACACCACGGGCATGACCTGGTCCGGCTTCCGCCCCTCGGACGACGCCTGCAAGTTCGGGTATCTGATCCCCTCCAACATGATGGCGGTGGTGGCCCTGGGTTACGCCGTAGAGCTGCTCCAGGCCGGGTATGCGGACAAGGTGCTGGAGGAGCGCTGCCGCAGCCTGGCGGAGGAGATCCGGGACGGCATCGAGACCTACGGCGTCTACGACCACCCCAAGTACGGCAGGATCTACGCCTACGAGACCGACGGCTTTGGCAACTACAACCTGATGGACGACGCCAACTCCCCCAGCCTGCTGGCCATCCCCTATCTGGGCTACAAGCCCGCGGAGGACCCTATCTACCAGAACACCCGGCGGTTCGTCCTCTCAGAGGACAACCCCTATTACTTTGTGGGCAGGGCCGCCAAGGGCGTCGGCAGCCCCCACACGCCCCACCGGTACATTTGGCACATCGGGCTCATCATGCAGATCCTCACCAGCACCGACCCCGCCGAAAAGCGGGAGTGCCTGGAGGCCCTGGCCCGCACCCACGCCGGGACCGGCTTTATGCACGAGGGCTTCGACGCCGATGACCCCACAAAATTCACCCGGCCCTGGTTCGCCTGGGCCAACACGCTGTTTGCCCAAATGCTGGAACAGGAGGTTTCCCTATGATGACCCCGGAAGAGCGCATGGAGAGCGGCAAGCTCTACGACTGCACCGATGAACGGCTCCAGGCCCAGCAGCGGGCCCTCAACGAGCTGGTGTACGACTACAATATGACCCGCCCCTCCCAGATGGAGCGGCGCCAGGAGCTGCTGCGGAAGATCTTCGCCGACATGGGCGAGGGCTGCTATATCGAGCCGCCCCTGCGGGCCAACTGGGGCAGCCACACCCACCTGGGGAACTTTGTCTACGCCAACTTCAACCTGACCCTGGTGGACGACACCCACGTGTACATCGGCGACCATGTGATGTTCGGCCCCAATGTGACCATCTCCGCGGCAGGGCACCCCATCGAGCCGGAACTGCGGGAGAAGGGCTTTCAGTACAATTTCCCCATCCGCATTGAGGACAATGTGTGGGTGGGCGCGGGAGCGGTCATCCTGCCGGGAGTGACCATTGGGAAGAACTCGGTCATCGGCGCGGGCAGCGTGGTGACCAAGGACATCCCGGCGGGCGTGGTGGCCCTGGGCGTGCCCTGCCGGGTGCTGCGGGAGATCGGCGATCACGACCGGGAATATTACTTTCGGGAGTGCCGCATTGAGGACGGGCTGAAATAACAGGAGGTGCCAGCATGAAAGACCAGATCCTTTTGCCAGAGGCCGGCTATTACAAGGCCAACCTGCACTGCCACACCACCCTCTCCGACGGGGAGTTCACCCCGGAGCAGATCAAGGCTGCCTACCAGGAGCAGGGCTATTCCATCGTGGCCTTCACGGACCACCGGCGCTATGAAAACCACACCCAGCTCAACGACGAGGGCTTTCTGGCCCTGGCGGCCCTGGAGGTGGACTTGACAGAGGAGCCCGCGCCCGGCCGGGACTGGCCGGTGCGCAAGTGCTATCATTTAAACCTGCTTGACACGGACCCCAGCGTCCACGCCGCCGAGAAGCAGGCCTCTCCCCTGCCCGCCTGCGCCTACGGGGACTTGGAGGACCTCAACCGCTACATCCAGGAGATGAACGACCTGGGCTTTCTGGTGTGCTACAACCACCCCTACTGGTCCCTGCAGGACTGGCGGGATTACAGCGGCCTGAAGGGCCTGTTCGCCATGGAGATCTACAACCACGGCTGCGAGCACGACGGTCTGTACGGCTTCAATCCCCAGGTTTATGACGAGATGCTCCGCTGCGGCCAGCGGCCGTTTGCCCTGGCCACCGATGACAACCACGACCGCCTGCCCCTGGGCCATCCCCTCAACGACTCCTTCGGCGGGTTTGTGCAGATCGCCGCCCGGGAGCTCAGCTACCCCGCCGTGATCGAGGCCCTGCGGGCCGGCCGGTTCTACTGGTCCCAGGGCCCCCAGCTGAAGGGCCTCTCCATTGAGAACGGGATGCTGCAGGTAAAGACCTCCCCTGTAGAGAAAATCTTCGTCACCGTGGAGGGGCGGGACTCCTACAAGGCGGTGGTCTCCCCCGGAGAGACCCTGACCCAGGCCCAGTTCCCCCTTTCGGGGACAGAGGGCTGGTTCCGCGTTCAGGTGCGGGACAGCCGGGGCCTGTTCGCCGGGACCAACGCCTACTTTATGGACAGCCTGTGACCCCTTACAACCGGCAGAGCGAGAGCCGCCCAGACCTCTCTGGACGGCTCTCTTTTTATGCCTCTTGGCCGCAGAAAAGGCGGATGGCCTCCCGGACGAAGGCGGCCGTGCCCGCCCCGCCTGCCCGGTCAATGCTGGCGGTAAATTCTTGGCTGGCATACAGCTCTCCCAGCTGAGAGAGGACCTGGTCCGTGCAGCGGTAGAAATGGGCCGTGATGTAGTCCTGCAAGGCCTTGACCTGCCGCTGTGCCTCTGGGGAGGCTGGCCCTTGGGACCGAAGGGCGCCGAACCCCGCGAAGAGGTCCATCAGCCCCGCGGCGGCTTCCTGCTCCTGTTCCCGGCTCCTGCCTTGGGAGCGCTCCTCAAATTCCGCAAATTCCGGTGTGCGGCCCCATTGCTTTCGGGCCCTTTCCCGGTAAGCGTCGATCTGCGAGGTGTCAAAGGTGGAAAATTCCATGGGTATCACTCCTGTCTTCTGGATCTCACGGGCCAAGGACAGGATGCCTTCCAAGCGCTCCTTCTGAAGCTCTAGCAGGGCGATCTGCTGTTCCAGGGCTTTTTCCCGGTCAAAACCAGGGCTGTCTAGAATGGCCCCGATCTCCTTTAGGGGAAAGCCCAGCTCCCGGAACAGCAGGATCTGCTGGAGCCGTTCCAGGGAACCCTGGTCGTACAGCCGGTAGCCTGCCTGGGTGCGGCAGGCAGGGCACAACAGGCCGATCCGGTCGTAATATTGCAGGGTGCGCACGCTCACTCCGGTCAGCCGGCTCACTTCCTTCACAGTCCTCATGTTCCCATCCTCCTTCCGTGATGAGAACAGGATACACCATGACCCAGCGTCAGAGTCAAGGGTCTTTTCAAAAAATCTTCCGGCTCTTCACACCCGGAGGACCCGCCCCTCCTTTCGGGGCTTGGGGGCGGGATGGGGGTCTCCTTCCCGGGGGTAGCCCAACAGCAGCTGCATCACCGCGTAGTAGTCCGGGCGGATGGCCCACTTCTGCAAAACTTGCTGCCCGGCGTCCCCCGCAAAGGCGGTCCACCCCTGGCCGATGTAGCAGGAGCCCACCCCCAGCGCGTCCGCGGCCAGCATCATGTTCTCCGCCGCCACGGCGCAGTCCTCCGGGGTGAAGAGAAAGCCCTTGGGCCCAAACAGGGTGATGACTGTGGGCGCGCCGTAAAAGGCGTCGGTGAGGCGGGGGTCGTCGGCAATGCTGGGCTGCTCTTTGGAGACATACTGGCCGCCCTTGGCCATGCGGGGCTGGGAGTGGGCCCTCTTATTTTTCCCCAGCAGCAGATTCAGCTCCCGGTTCTGGCAGACCACGAACAACGGCCGCTGCCCGCCGCCCGCGCTGGGCGCGTAGAGCCCGGCTTCCAGAATCTGCGCCAGGACCCCCTCTTCCACCTGCCGGGTGTCAAACCGGCGGATGGCCCGGCGGTGCAGGATCGCTTCCATCACGGTCCTCATATCAGACCACCTCCTTCCAGCACTGGGGATCGGCGGCGTAGAAATCGCCATCCTTGCCGCTGGCCACCGCTGGGCAGCCCCGGCAGAAGGCCAGCAGTTCGCACTTGGAACATTTTTCAAACTTCGAGTACTCCCGGTAGGCCTCCATCTGGCAGACCCACACGTCCGCCAGCCGGTCCTCCAGTGCGTTGCCCACCCTGCTGTTCTGCACCCGGCGGCAGGCGTAAATGTCGCCGGTGGGGAGAATGGTCAAGTGGCAGTTGCCGCAGTTGCAGCCGCCGTAGATCATTCCCTCTTCCACCGTCTCCGGGATTTTGAACGCGCCGGTCTCGTATTCGTACAGCGTCCAGAGGGGATCTTTCTTGTTAAAGTAAGTCTGGCAGCCCGCCGCCTCATACGCCTTGAACTTTTTGTCGCAGTCCGCCAACAGCTGGCGGTAGCGCTGGGGCGCGACACCCACATCCTTCTCCTCGCTGGTGGGGCAGTAGCGGGCAAAGGCAAAGACATCGGCCCCGGCCTGCACCACCGCGTCGATGATCTCCGGCACCTGCCCGATGTTTGTGCCTGAAACGGTGGTCATCACCACGCTGCGGATGCCCGCCTGGTTGATGCAGCCGATCTTCTCCAGGGTGATGTCAAAGCTGCCCGGCCTGCGGAACCAGTCGTGGGTTTGACGCATCCCGTCCAGGGAAAGCTGGTATTTTTCGCAGCCGTATTCTTTCAGCCTGCGGCAGACCTCGTCGTTCAGGTGGAAAGGGTTGCCCAGGATGGTAAAGGGAACGCCATGCTCTTTCATAAGGGACAGCAGCTTCCAGAAATCGGGATGCAGGATGGGGTCGCCGCCGGTGATGTAGAAGTAGGGCAGCCGGTCATACACCCGGCAGAAATCCAGGCAGTTGAAAAAGGTGTCGCTCATCTGCTCCCAGGTCATGGAATCCAGGTGTTTGCAGGTGTCTTCAGAGAAGATGTAGCAGTGCTTGCAGCGCTGGTCACATGCATCGGTGATGTGCCATTGAAAGGAAAAATACTGTTTCATCGTCTTTGACCTCGCTTTATAGTAAATCGGATGGACCGAGTGAGATTTCGTGTGTCCCCGGCAGGCAGCTTCCCGCCGGGAACGGGTGTGATGGGGATAGAACAGATTACTTATCGTCAGCGCCGCAGGCAGAGCCGCAAGCGGTGGGCTTTTCCTCCGGCTTGTCCCCGGCCCCGCAGGCAGTGCCGCAAGCGGCAGGTTTCTCTTCCGGCTTGTCCCCAGCGCCGCAGGCGGTGCCGCAAGCAGCGGCGGGAGCTGTATCGTCCTTCTTGTTCCATCCGAAGAGATTTGACAGTGCCATGATGTTGACCTCCCGTTTTGGATTCAGAGGGCTGTTTCGCTCTCTGTGCTTTCATTATGGCAGGGACTTGGCCCCATCACAAGTACGCACCTTTTTATTACCGGGTCACCTTTTTGTAACCTCTTGCAAAGGGAAAATCCCCCCTTTATAATAGGGGGCAGTAGAAGGGAGCGGAATGAATGCTGACAAAAGAGGAAATGCCCGCCTGTCCCGTGGCCACCACTGTGCAGCTGATTGGAAGCAAGTGGAAGCTGCTGATCCTGCGCAACCTGCTGGCGCGCCCCTGGCGATTCAACGAGCTGCGCAAAAGCCTGGAGGGCATCAGCCAAAAGGTGCTCACCGACAGCCTGCGCTCCATGGAGGAGGACGGCCTGGTCACCCGCACAGTGTATCCCGAAGTGCCGCCCCGGGTGGAATACTCCCTGAGCCCGCTGGGGGAATCCATGCGGCCCATCATCCAAGCCATGGAGCAGTGGGGTGCCCAATATAAAGCTTCCAAGGCCCGGGAACAGCAGGGCCTTTCAGCAGAAAAGGAGCCGCCGGCTTAAAACTGCCGGCGGCTCCCGCTTTTTACATTCTATCCTGTTCACACTCTTCAAAGGCGCTGGGATTCTCAATCCACCGGGGAAATCTCCCGCACGGATTCCCTCTCCACCAGCACAGGGGTAAACGCCATGTTCTTCTGGAAATTCCGCTTGTTGACAATGCGGTCCATCACGAAATTGGCTGCCTCTTGGCCCACCTGGCCCTGCAGCATGTCCACTGAAGTCATAGAGGGGGTGGTGCACAGGCAGTACTCTGTGTTGTCCAGGGCCACAATCGAGATATCCTCTGGAACCTTCAGGCCAAAGTCCACGCAGGCCCTCATACAGCCCACACCCATCAAATCGTTGCAGGCCACCACCGCGGTGCATTCCTCCCCCCGCTGCAGAAACTCGGTAAACGCCCGGTAAGCCCCCTCCCGGGTAAAGTTCGCATGGATAATCAAAGGCTTGGAAATGGGCACCTGCTCTTCCTCCAGGGCCCGTTTATAGCCCTCAAAGCGCTCCCGGGTGTTCTGTTCTTTGGCATTTCCTCCCAAAAACGCAATCTTTCTGTGCCCCTTTTCCAGGCAGTGGCGGGCCGCCATCCAGGCCGCGCGGGGCTGGTCAATATACACGCAGTCATAATCGTTGAAGCCGCCCGGGCTTTGATAGTAGCTGGTAATCACCGTGGGGAGGCCCATGTCCTCAATAGCCTGAATCAGCCCCGGCGTATAGTCGAAGGAGCCAAAAATCACCCCGTCCACAAAATGCCCTTTCAGAGAGTCCAGAACCTCCAGCTCCTTTTCCGGGCTGTGCATGGTGTACTCCAGCAAAATGCTGTAGCCAAACCGCTCCAGCGCCACTGCCGCGCCGTGAATCATGGCAAAATAATAGGGATTCATAATGTCGGGAATGCACATCATGATCTTGTTGGTAATGTTATTTTTCAGGGTCTTGGCCGCCTGGTGCGGAACATAGGCCATCTCCTCCGCCGCTCGCAGGATGACCGCCTTGGCCCGCGGGCTGCAATAGCCCTTCCCGCTCAAGGCCCGGGCCACTGTGGACGCGGAATACCCTGTCTTACTGGCAATGTCATAGATCGTTGCCATCCATACTCCCCCACTTTCACAAGGCGGGAAACCCTCTTGCCGCTTTGCTTTTTCTCCATAAAATTGTAGCATGAGCCCTTGCCGCGTGTCAAATGGAAAAACAGAGCGCCCTTTCCCGGGAAAAAGAAAGAGACAGGACACAGACCGCTCTGTGCACCTGTAAAATGAAAGTAGACACTCACAAAAGTGTGGGTGTCTGCTTTTTTA
>UQRL01000024.1 GCA_900543555.1 uncultured Oscillospiraceae bacterium
CACCGGGTGGTGCTGGGCTCCATCGAGCGGTTCATCGGCGTCATCACCGAGCACTTCGCGGGCAAGTTCCCCCTGTGGCTCAGCCCTGTCCAGGCGGTGGTGCTGCCCATCTCCGAGCGCCATCACGAGTATGCCCAGAAGCTCCAGAAGGAGCTGGAGGAGGCCGGCTTCCGCGTGGAGTGCGACCTGCGCAACGAGAAGATCGGCTATAAGATCCGGGAGGCCCGGCTGCAGCGCACCCCCTACATGCTGGTGGTGGGCGACCAAGAGGCGGAGAGCGGCACCATTTCCGTGCGCCACCGCGCCGACGGCGACCTGGGCTCTATGGGCCTGGAGTCTTTCGTGGAAAAGATGCGCCAGGAAGTGGCGAGCAAAGAGATCAAGTAAACCAGGGGATCATCTCTCCCTGTGAATATGCAGAAAAGGACGGCCAAGAGCTCTCTTGACCGTCCTTTTTGACTTTGCTATGAAAGGGGCCCGGAGGCTTACGCCTTCATCCCCACTTGTTCCGCCAGAACCATGGGCTGGGTGTTTTCCCCGGTGTAGGCCTTCCACTCCGGCAGGCCGGGGCCGTTGGGGTCGCCGGTCTTGACGAAGTTGGCCCAGTAGCTGGACATGGTCTTGGAAAGCTCCCAGTCGCAGTCCTCCCAGGGGCGCCAGCAGCGGTTCATGGTCTCGAACTCGTACCACAGCTCGCAGGAGTGGAACGCCCCTGCGCTGTCTCCGGGCAGCTTCCGGTCGAAATAGTAGAACCAGCCGGGCGTTCTTCCCAGCTTCAGCAGGTTTTCACACCAGCGGGCGCCGCTTTCCTGGAGCAGCTTCCCGTCGCCGATGTCGTTGCCCGTGGAGCCGATCATGTACGGGATGTCATGGATGGCCCCGGCCTCTGCCAGGGCGTCGGTGGTGGCAGGCAGCAGCCAGCCGTCCACATGGGGGCGCCAGCTGAGGTCCTGGCCCTGCACGGCGTAGGCGGCGTCCCGCAGCTGTCCGGCGGGAACGGCCCGAAGCTCCTCTATGGTGGAGACTCCCAGGTGCTCCATAAGTTTCTGGGAGGTCTGGGTGATCTCCTCTTTGGTGGGGCACTTCTTCATGGCGTACAGGCCGCCGCCGCTTTGCAGGATGGCCCCCCGGAGCATGCCTTTGGTCAGGGGGGAGGAGATGATGGTCTGCACGCTCATGCAGCCGGCGGACTGGCCGGCAATGGTCACCTTGTCCGGGTCGCCGCCAAAGGCAGCGATGTTCTCACGCACCCACTTCAGGGCGAAAAGCTGGTCTAAAATGCCGTAGTTTCCGGAGACATGCTCTGGGGTCTCGGCTTCCAGGTCCGGGTGGGCGAAAAAGCCGAACACGTTCACCCGGTAGTTGACCGTCACCAGGATGACGCCTTTGCGGGCCATGCCCTCGCCGTCGAACTCCTTTTCGCTGCCGCAGCCGTGCATAAAGGCCCCGCCATGGATCCAGAACAGCACGGGCAGCTTGCTGCCGGGCTGGGCGTCCGCAGGGGTCCACACGTTCAGGTACAGGCAGTCCTCGTCCTCCGGGGGGACCATCTCGTCATAGAACTCCTTGCTGTAAAAGTCCATGGCGGTCAGGTCGCACTGGGGGCACCGGGGGGAGAATTGGGTGCAGTCCCGCGGGCCTTCCCAGGGCTCGTGCTCCTGGGGGCGGGCAAAGCGGAGGCTTCCCACCGGGGGCTGGGCATAGGGCACGCCCCGGAAGATCAGGGCCTTCCCGTCCTGGCTCAGGGTACCTTGCACGGCGCCCTGCTTTGTGGTGATAATGGGTTTCATTGAAAAACTCCTCCTTCTTACAATTGTTTCTAGTTTCTATTCTGATGGGAATGTGAGAATCCAGACGATAGGGGGAAGCCGTGGTCAGGGGTTTTCCGGCTGCGCGATCCGCAGGCGCTGGGCCACCTCTTGCAGGTCGTGATGGTCCTTGCCCAAGCGGGGCCAGGCGTTCAAGCCGTCCCCCTGCTTCCGGGGAAGGATGTGGAAGTGCAGGTGGGGCACGCTCTGCTGGGCGGTCTTCCCGCTGGCGCTGAGGATATTCACCCCGTCATAGCCGCAGTCCTTCACATAGTGCTCAGAGACCAGCCGCACAGTGCCCGCCAATTGCAGGGCGATCTCCTCCGGGCAGTGGTCGATGGTCTCCACATGGACCTTGGGGATGACCAGGGTGTGGCCCTCCACGTCCCCGGCGGTGTCCAAAAAGGCCAGGGAGTACTCGTCCTCGTAAATTCTGTAACAGGGCGCCTCCCCCTGCGCAATGCGGCAGAAGGGGCAGTGCTGGCTGGATGGGTGGGAGGCCCCCGTGCCCTCTCCCTCGCCTAAGGGGATGGGTTCCAGCAGGCCGGGTTCCTCCGAGGGGGGCGGCAGTTCGTCCACTTTCAGCCGGGGAATGAATTTTTTGGCAAACCAGCCCTTCCCCCGGCCCATGATATACAGCGCGCCTATCACCGAGAAAATCACCGCGCCCACAAAGTTCACCAGCAGGTCCTTCATGGTGTCGTGCAGGCCGATGTCTAAATAGCCGGGCCAAGCCTCTCCGTTGACCACCACGCTGTCCACGATCACCTGCTGGGCCACATTGCGGCCTTCGGGGTTCAGGCTGACCGAGTAGATGGTGTTGATCCAGGTGTCCTTCTGCATGTCCGTGTGGAAGAACAAGTCCATGCCGTACTCGAAGAACTCCCACACCACCCCCACGGTCATGGAGAAGCAAAAGGCCACCAAAGCCACAAAAGCGGGGGAAAGCCGCACCTTGAATTTCCGGCTGCGGTTTAAAATATCCACCATGGCAATGCCAATGGCGGCCATCAGGAAACCATTCATGGTGTGAAGCATGGTGTCCCAGAAGGGGAACATCAGGTAATACTCTTGGGTCTCTCCCAAGATCTCCGCGGAGAAAATGAACAGCAGGATGATAATTTCCAGGGTGTTTGGCACATCAATATGCAGCCGGTGCTCCACAAAGGTGGGGATCATAAACAGAACCAGGGTCAGCCCGCATAGGAACACATTGTAGTAGTCACCCTTGAGGGCTTCCAGCACCAGCACCAACAGCACTAAGGCCCGCAGCACTACATAAGTGGTGAACAGCAGGGGATGGCTGCGCACATCCTGCTTGGCCTGGGCCCGGACCTCCCGGGCCCGCTGGCGGCGCTGCTCCCGGGTGGGCTTGGGATGGGTGGTCTTTTTCATAGCATTCCTCGATTCCAAAAAAGTGTAGATGGGTTTTTGACGGTTTTTTAGTATTATATCATATTTTTTCAAAAGTCAACAGGGAATTGCGCCGACCGCCTCCCCTTTGCACCCAGGCCACCCTGCCCCGAGGAAACAAAAAAGAGCGCCGGGAAAGCGCTCTTTTACGTGGTTCTATGTCTCGTTCTGTTTGACAGCCTTCCACTCCTCCTCCAGCAGGGCCATGAGGATGTCGTCCCCATAGGCGCCGGTGGCGCTGTCCACCACAGCGTCCCGCCGGACGCCCTCCCGCCGGAACCCGGCCTTGCGGTAGCACCGCTCTGCCCGGGGGTTGAAGGAGAACACGTCCAGCTCCAGGCGGTGGAGCTTTAGCTCCGCAAAGGCGAAGTCCCGGGTAGCCCGCACTGCCCAGGTGCCCAATCCCTTGCCCCGCAGCCCCGGCTGGAAGATGGCCATGCGGAAATTGGCGCTGCGCAGCTGGGTATCAATGTCAGTGAGGGCTGTTTCCCCCACAATGCGGCCTTCGGGAGAGAGAAGGAGAAACAGGTGCCTGTCCCCGGATTCCACCGCGTGGAGAAAAAACTGGGTGACCTCTTCCCGGGTGAAGGCTGTTTTGCAGCCGGTCAGCCGGGCCGCCTCTCCATCCAAGGGGCAGTAGTTTTGAGAATAGTAGGCTTCCGCGTCCTCCTGTTTCCCAGACCGCAGGAGAAAGCCGTCCTCCCGGTGCCAGCTCTTTTCGCGCTTCATAGGTTCCTCCCTGGCTGGCCAAGGACAGGCCGCCTCAGTTTTTCAAGCTCTGAAGGGGCGCGGGGATTTTCCCGCCCCGGTGGATAAATTCCGCCGGGCTGGCGGGGTTCACGGCCATGATGGGCCCCTTGCCCAGCAGGCCGCCGAAGTCCAGCTCCTCCCCGGCTTTTTTGCCCACCGCCGGGATGACCCGCACGGCGGTGGTCTTGGAGTTGACCATGCCGATGGCCATTTCGTCGGCGATGATGCCGGAGATGATTTCGGCGCTGGTGTCTCCGGGAATGGCGATCATGTCCAGGCCCACGCTGCACACGGCGGTCATGGCCTCCAGCTTGGTCAGCGTCAGGCAGCCGGAGCGGGCGGCCTCAATCATGCCGGCGTCCTCGGTGACGGGGATAAAGGCGCCGGAAAGCCCGCCCACGCTGGAGCTGGCCATGACGCCGCCCTTCTTCACCGCGTCGTTTAAAAGGGCCAAAGCGGCGGTGGTGCCGTGGGCGCCGCACTGCTCCAGGCCCATGCCCTCCAAAATGTAGGCCACGCTGTCGCCGATGGCCGGGGTGGGGGCTAAGGACAGATCCACAATACCGAAGGGCACGCACAGGCGGCGGCTGGCCTCTTGGGCCACCAACTGGCCCATGCGGGTGATTTTAAAGGCAGTGCGCTTGATGAGCTCGGCAATCTCGGTGAGGCTCTTGCCCTCGCCGTGCTTTTTGATGGCGGCCCGCACCACGCCGGGGCCGGAGACGCCCACGTTGATGACGCAGTCCGGCTCGCCGGGGCCGTGGAAGGCGCCGGCCATAAAGGGGTTGTCCTCGGGGGCGTTGCAGAACACCACCAGCTTGGCCGCGCCGATGCACTCCCGGTCGGCGGTGCGCTGGGCGGTCTCCCGGATGATGCGGCCCATCTTCTCCACGGCGTCCATGTTGATGCCAGCCTTGGTGGTGCCCACGTTCACAGAGGAGCACACCAGCTCTGTCTCGTCCAATGCCTGGGGGATGCTTTCAATCAAAGCGTAGTCCCCGGGGCCAAAGCCCTTGTGCACCAAAGCGGAGTACCCGCCGATGAAGTTTACCCCAACAGTATGGGCGGCCTTGTCCAGCGCCTTGGCAAAGTGGATGGGGGAGGCGGTGGGGCAGGCCCCCGCCACCATAGCGATGGGGGTGACGGAGATGCGCTTGTTGATAATGGGGATGCCGTACTGCCGGGAGATGTCCTCGCCGGTCTTCACCAGGTGCTGGGCATAGCGGCAGATCTTGTCATAGACCTTTTGGCTGGCCTTGTGCACATCGGGGCCGATGCAGTCCAGCAGGGAGATGCCCATGGTGATGGTGCGCACGTCCAGGTCCTCGTTGTCGATCATATTGATGGTCTCTAGGATTTCGTTGGTATTCAAAAGCAGTCTTCCTTTCCAAGAGTGATGGCAAAAGCAGCGGGGGAGGAAACCGGGCCCTTTGCCCGCGCCCTTCCTCCGGCACAGCCGGGTCAGATCCGGTGCATGGAGTTGAAAATGTCCTCGTGCATCACATGGATCTTCAAGTTGTTCTCCTGGCCCAGCTGGTCAAACTCGTCGGCCAGGCCAGCCACTTCTGTTGTGGCGTGGGTGATGTCCACCAGCATCACCATGACAAACATGTCCTGCAAAATGGACTGGGTCACCTCCAGCACATTCACGCCCTTCTCCGCGCAGATGCCGGAAACCTTTGCCAAAATACCCACCATATCTTTGCCGATCACTGTGATGACCGCCTTTTCTGTCCGTTCCATTGCATACCCTTCCTTTCTCCAGTGCGTACGTCTTTGTGGTAAATTATGGCCTATCTCGCCTGTTCTGTCAAGCGTGGAATGGCCGTGGGGCTGTTTTTCTCCTTTTGCCTTTCCTTTTCCGCGGTTTTGTGGTAAGATACCCTAAGACGCCTCTGGCGGCCTTGCGGCGGCTTTGGGGCGGGAAAGGAAGTGCTTCCGGCATTGAAATACCGCTTTGCTTGCGACTGTCATAACCACTCGCGCTGTTCGTTCGACGGCAGCGACTCTGTTCTGGAGATGCGCCGGCGCGCCCAGGAGCTGGGCCTGTGGGCCCACACTCTCACCGATCACTGCGAGTGTCAGAATTTTCCCGACCGCTACCGTCCCCGGGTGGAGATGGCCTTTGCGGAGATGAGCCTGCAGGTGCCCCAGGGGGGGCGCACCCGCTTTTACAAGGGCATCGAGCTGGGCCAGCCCAACCAGGACCCGGATTCGGCAGCCCTGGCCCTTGAGGGCCGCGACTACGATTTTGTCATTGGCTCCATTCACAACATCCGGGGTTACGAGGACTTTTTCTATTTGGATTATTCCCAGGTGGAGCCCGGCTTTATCGACGCCCTGCTGACCACCTATTGGGAGGAGGAGCGGGAGGTCATCGCCTGGGGGCAGTTTGACGCCTTGGGCCATCTTACCTACCCCCTCCGCTATATCGAGGGGGACCACGGTATCCCGGTGGACCTCTCCAAGCATCAAGAGGCCATCGACGGCATTTTCCGGGCGCTGATTGATTCGGGCAAGGCGCTGGAGGTGAACACCTCGGGCCTGCGCCAGAAGATTGGCCGGGCTTTGCCGGACCTGCCCCTGGTGCGCCGTTACCGGGAGCTGGGGGGCGAGCTGGTCACCCTGGGCTCGGACGCCCATTGCGCGGAAGACCTGGGCAAGGGCATTGAAGCGGGCATGGACCTGCTGCGGGAGGCGGGATTCCGCCGCTTTGCCGTGTATGAGCAGCACAAGCCCATTTTGCTGCCGCTGCAGTAATTGGGGGCTTTCATGGTTGGATAGGATCGTATAGGACCGAAATCGTGCAAAGGAGGAACTTATATGGCAATGGAACATCTTTTGGAGATCTTGCAGGACCAGGCCACCCTCACCACCTCGCAGCTGGCGGCAATGCTGGGCGAGAAGGAAGAGGACGTGGTCAAGGCCATCAAAAAGTATGAGAAGGAGGGCGTGATCAAGGGATATCACGCGCTCATCAACTGGGAGCGCACCGAGGTGCCCCAGGCCACCGCCCTCATCGAGCTGCGGGTTTCCCCCCAGAAGGACACCGGCTTTGACGAGATTGCCGGCCGGGTGATGAATTTCCCCGAGGTGGAGAGCGTCTACCTCATGTCCGGCGGCTATGACCTGGCTGTCACGGTCACGGGCAAAACCATGTCGGACATCGCTCTGTTTGTCTCCAAGCGGCTGGCCACCATTGATGGGGTGCTTTCCACCGCCACCCACTTTGTGCTGACAAAATACAAGGACGGCGGCGTGGTGTTCGCCAGCGACTATGAAGAAATTGACGAGAGAGGGAGCAACCTTTGTGATTGATTATGATTCTTTGGTAAACCGCACGGTCCGCCAGATCAAGCCCTCCGGCATCCGGAAATTTTTCGACATCGCCAACGAGATGGACGACGTGATCTCCCTTTCCGTGGGAGAGCCGGATTTCCACACCCCCTGGCACATTCGGGAGGCGGGCATCGAGAGCCTGGAAAAGGGGCGCACCAGCTACACCCCCAACCGGGGCTTCCTCAAGCTGCGGGCGGAGATCTCCAATTATTTGGAGCGCCATTACAATGTGAAATACGACCCCCAGAGCGAAGTGCTGGTCACCGTGGGGGGCAGCGAGGCCATCGACCTGTGCGTGCGCACGCTGATCGAGCCCGGGGATGAGGTCCTCATCCCCGAGCCCAGCTTTGTCTGTTACGTCCCCATCACGGAAATGGCGGGGGGCGTGCCCGTCATCATTGAGACCAAGCCGGAAAACAAGTTCCGCCTGACGGCGGAGGAGCTGGAGGAGAAGATTACAGATAAGACCAAGCTCCTCATCATGCCCTATCCCAACAACCCCACGGGGGCTGTCATGCGCCGCAGCGACCTGGAGGCCGTGGCCCAGGTGGTGGAGCGCCACAACCTGATGGTGCTCTCCGACGAGATCTACGCCTCCCTCACCTATGGGGGGGAAAAGCACACCGCCTTTTCGGCCATTCCCGGCATGCAGGAGCGCACCATTTTGGTCAACGGGTTTTCCAAGTCCCACTCCATGACGGGCTGGCGCATGGGCTACGCCGCCGGACCCAAGGAGATTATCTCCCTGATGACCAAGCTGCACCAGTTCGCCATTATGAGCGCCCCCACCATGAGCCAGTACGCCGCCATTGAGGCCATGAAGAATGGCGATGACGACATTGAGTACATGCGCCAGCAGTATGACATGCGGCGCCGGTTGATTGTGGACGGCCTGAATAAGATGGGCTTGAAGTGCTTTGAGCCCGAGGGCGCTTTCTATGTGTTCCCCTCGGTGAAGAGCACAGGGCTGACCTCTATGGAATTCTGCGAGCGGCTCATCCACTCCAAGCGGGTGGCGGTGGTGCCCGGGGATGCCTTCGGCGCCTGCGGCGAGGGCTTCGTGCGCATTTCCTACTGCTACTCCACCCAGCACATCATCGAGGCCCTGGAGCGCATGGAAGCGTTCCTCAAGGAGCTGCAATGACTGGGGAGAAGGTGTGGCTGTCCCGGTGCGCCGTCTACCATCCGGAGGAGCTGCTGCGCCAGGTGGAAGAGGCTTTCACCGCCCTGGGCGTGTGGGAAGAGATAAAGCCCGGCATGAAGGTGGTGCTCAAGCCAAACTTGGTGATGAGCTCCAAACCCGGGGCGGCCATCGCCACCCACCCGGCCCTGGTGGCCGCTGTGGGCAGGTGTGTCCAGAAAGCCGGGGGGGAGGTCCTCATCGCGGAGAGCCCCGGAGGACCCTATACCCCTGCGGCCATGAAGGCCATCTTTCGTGGCTGCGGCTACACGGACATGGCGCGGGAGTGGGGCTTTTCCCTGTATACGGAATGCAGAAGCCGGGAGGTCACCCTGCCCCGGGCACGGCGCTGCCGCCAGCTCTCTGTGGCGGAGCCCTTTTTGGAGCGGGATTACCTCATCGACCTGTGCAAGCTGAAGACCCACGGGATGGTGGGCTTTTCCGGGGCGGTGAAGAATCTGTTCGGCGCGGTGCCCGGCCTGCAGAAGCCGGAGCTTCACTGCCGCTTTCCAGAGAAGCAGGCTTTTTCTGAGATGCTGGTGGACCTGTGCGACTTTCTTGCGCCGGACCTGTGCATCATGGACGGCATCCTGGCCATGGAGGGCAACGGCCCCACCGGCGGGCAGCCACGGCAGATGGGGGTGCTGGGGGCCAGCAAAAGCCCCTACGCCCTGGACGTGTGCGGGACCTCCCTGATTGGCTTAAAGCCCGAGAGCGTCCTTATGCTGCGGGAGGCCCATGAGAGGGGCCTGGGACCTCTCTCTCCCCAGGAGTGCCGGCTGGTGAAAGAGGGGATTGAGCCCCTGGCCCAACCGGACTTTTTGAAGGCGGAGGCCGCCAGCACGGACTTTATCGACCGCCTGCCCAAGTTCCTGCGGCCCGTGGCGAAAAAAGTGGCCACCCCCACCCCAAAGATCCGCAGGGGAGAGTGCGTGGGCTGCGGCAAGTGCGCCGAGAGCTGCCCTCAGCACACCATCCGCATCCAAGAGGGGAAAGCGGTCATCGACTATAAAAACTGCATCCGGTGCTTCTGCTGCCACGAGATGTGCCCCAAGCACGTCATCGACATCAAGCGGTGGGGGCTGCTGCATTTTTGAGGATGCTTGAGAGAAGAAGGGCCGGGCTCTTTCCGGCCGGGAGGACAGAACGGAGCGACCGATGAAACTGAAGGCATACGCAAAGATCAACCTGACCCTGGATATTACAGGGCGCCGGGAGGACGGCTATCACACCCTGGACACTGTGATGCACAGTGTCTCTGTGTGGGACGAGGTGGAGATCAAGAGGATCAACAAGCCGGGCATCCGGCTGTTCTGCAACCGGGAGTACCTTCCCGTAGATACGAAGAACACCGCCTTTCGGGCGGCCCAGTACTTTTTCGAGCGCTGCGGCATCACGGGGCAGGGCCTTTCCATCCACATCCGCAAGTACATCCCCAGCCGGGCGGGAATGGGGGGCGGCAGCGCCGACGCGGCTGCCGTGCTGCATGGGCTCAACCAGATGTTCCGGGCGGGGCTCCCGCTGGAGGCCCTGGTGGAGCTGGGCGCCAAAGTGGGGGCCGACGTGCCCTTCTGTGTGGTGGGCGGGGCCTGCCGCTGCCAGGGCATTGGGGAACAGGTGGAAAAGGTGCCCCTGCTGCCAGAGTGCTGGCTGGTGCTGTGCAAGCCCCCCGCAGGGATGAGCACGCCCCGGGCCTACGCCCTGATCGACCAGTTCCCGCTTTCGCGGGCGAGAGCCACGGGAAAAATGGTTTCCCTGCTGGCTGGCGGGGACCTGCGCCGCATTGGCGAAGGGGTAGCCAACCGGTTCGACGAGACCATGAAGCTCCAGCAGGTGCGGGAGATCAAACGGGTGATGCAGGCAGCGGGGGCCTTTGGCGCCAGCATGACTGGCAGCGGCTCTGCCGTGTTCGGGCTCTTTCCCACAGAGGAGGCCGCCCGGGCCTGCATGCAGCAGTTGGAGGGCAAAGGCCGCCTGTATCTGGCCCGCCCCCTGGACCGGGGCTGGGACTACGCGGACAAGTGAACGACGGGCTGCGCTTTAGAAAAGCCGCGGGCTTTCCCTTTGCGGGGGCCGCGGCTTTTTTGCCTCTTTTCCCAGGGGACAGGGGCTTTGAACCTCTCTCCAAAAGAGAGGGAAATCTCCCTTGACTTTTCGGCGGGGAGGCGTATGATAGGGGGCAGAGAGGAGGGGGCGTATGGAACGGCGAAAAAAATTGGGAGCAGGGCTGATGCTTCTCTGCGGGGCGCTCACCCTGCTGCCGCTGGTGGTCACAGCGGTGAGCATGGCCTTCCTGCCGGATACCATCCCGGTCCATTACGGCGTAGAGGGGACAGTGGACCGCTGGGGCAGCAAGTACGAGTGCTTTATTTTCCCAGTGATCACCTTCGTGATGGGCGGGCTGCTCCTCCTGTGCAGCTGGCTCACCCCCTGCGTCAAGGCGGAGGGCTCGGAGAAGGCCGGCCGGATCGCCCTGATCGCCGGGCTCATCCTGCTGCTGGCGTTCAATATGCTGAACGGTTTGATCCTCTACACCTCTTGGGCGATGGTGGAGGATTTGGGAGAGGTGCCGGAGCTGGGCCTGCGGGTGCTGCTTTTGCTTGCGGCGCTGCTGCTGGTGGCCCTGGGGGCGGCCATGCCCCATCTAAAGCGGAACCACTGGATTGGCGTGCGCACCAAGTGGAGCCTGCAAAGCGGCGCTGTTTGGGCCAAAAGCCAGCGGTTCGGCGGCAGGGCATTTATGGCCGCAGGGGTGTTGAGCCTGCTTTCCCTGTTCCTGCCCAGCCCCTGGACGGCGCTGGTGTTCATCGCCTCCACAGCAGCGGCGGCAGTCGCTTCCCTGTTGTATTCCCAGCGGGAGGGCCGGAAGGAGCGCGGTGTTTCTTAAGATACGGCAAAAAAGCCCGGAGCTGCTGCTCCGGGCTCTTCTCTTTCTGTTTCAAAGCTCACGTTTCCTGAGGAGGCCCCACGTTGAAGCGGGCCGTCACCTGGGCCCCGCCCTGGGGGCGGTTGGCGATCTCCAGGCGGCCGCCGTGCTTTTCGCAGAGCACCCGGCACAGGTACAGTCCCAAGCCAAAGTGGTTCTCCCTCTCCGGGGCGTTCTTTTCGCCCCGGTAGTAGGGTTCGGCGGCCCGTTTCAGCGCCTCGGGCGGAAAGCCCGGCCCGTCGTCGGAGACCGTCAGGCTCAGGCTGCCCTCAGAGAGCTCCGCCCGGGCCCACACCATCTGCTGGGCGTAGCGCCCCGCGTTGGAGAGCAGGTTCTCAAACACCTGGAACAGCAGCTCGCTGTCCAAAAACAGGGGCCCTTCCCCCTGGGCGAAGAATTGGAAGCGGCCCTCTCCCCGCAGGATGGCGCCGGTTTCCGCCAGCTGGCCGCACAAGTTGGAAAACCCCGCTTCCGTCCGGTGGGGGTGCAGGTCCTCCAGCCGCTGCAGGGAGTTCATGCTCTCCACATAGCGCTGCAAGCGCACCAGGCTGCGCTTCATGGTCAAGACGGTGTCCACCGTCTTTTCCGGGGACAGGTCCCCGGAGGGCAGCGTGTCCAGCAGAAAATCGCTGTACCCCTGCAGCACGGTCAGGGGGGTGCGCAGGTCGTGGGAGAAAGCGGCGTTCAGGCGTTTTCTCTCCTCCACGGCGTCCCACAGGGCGCGGCTGTTTGCCTCCAGCGAGGCCCGCATGGTCTCAAAGGACTGGCACAGCTGGCCCATCTCGTCAGAGCTGGGGGATTCCACATGGAAGTCCAAATCATTCTGGGCAATTTTTTGAGAGGCGTTGTTCAGCACTGCCAAAGGCTTTTTGATTTTCCACCGGTAGAACCACCAGGCGTCGATCAAGAAGGCCAAAGCCGCCGTGAGGACAAAGGCGCATACGGCAATTTGCCCCACGTTTTTGTAGAAAAACCGCAGGGGCCCCGCCGGGATAAACAGGGTGGGGGAGGTGGTTTCGATGGGGTAAATCTCCCCGGTGTCCGGGTCCACATAGGCGTAGGGCATGGTGGCCTCCACATAGAGGAGGGTGCCGTCCGGGGAAACGGTGTAATATTCTCCCGTTTCCATTTCATCGGCGTAGTAGGGGGTGATGTACTTGAGGTACAGGGCGTCCCTGGCCCATTCCAGCCCCCAGCTCTCCAAAGCGATGAGGAGAAAAGCGCCCAGCGCGCACAGCACCGTGGTGAGCACCAGCGCCCACCGCAGGGACACGCGCCGGCGCCAGGGCGCCCTGCCGCCGGAGGGGGCTTTCTTTTGAAAGAGTTTCACTGCCATTTGTAGCCCACGCCCCACACAGTGACAATGCGGTCCCCACAGCCCGCCGCCGCAAATTTGGCCCGGATGCGCCGGATATGCTCCGCCACCACGGCGCTGTCCCCCTCGCTGTCCCAGCCCCAGACAGATTCGTAGATGCGCTCCCGGTCAAACACCTGAGAGGGGTGCATGGACAGCAGCTCCACGATGTCGAACTCCTTTTTTGCCAGATGCACCGGCTGGCCGTCCTGGTAGAGGCACCGGGCGCCGTAGTCGATGACCAGCCCCTGGTCGAACTTCACCTGGGCCTGGCCCTGGCGGCGTTCCTCCCGGCGCAGGTGGGCCGCCACCCGGGCCAGCAGCTCCTGGGAGGAGAAGGGCTTTAAGATGTAATCGTCCCCACCGGCGGCAAAGCCCTTCACCTTGTCCGCGTCCTCGATGCGGGCGGTGAGGAACAGGATGGGGCAGCTGACAAAGTCCCGAATCTGGCGGCACAGGGTAAAGCCGTCCATATCGGGCATGTTCACGTCCAGCAAGATCAGGTCGGGCTTTTGGGAGCAGAGCGCCAGGGCCTGTTTTCCGCCGGTGGCTGCCAGCACCTGATAGCCCTTCATAGTGAACAGGTCCTGCAGCATCTGCACGATATCCGCTTCGTCATCCACCACTAAGATCCGGTATGGCATAGG
Source organism: uncultured Oscillospiraceae bacterium (assembly GCA_900543555.1). Taxonomy (GTDB): domain Bacteria; phylum Bacillota; class Clostridia; order Oscillospirales; family Acutalibacteraceae; genus Acutalibacter; species Acutalibacter stercoravium. Next base: position 13,418 of record UQRL01000024.1, read on the forward strand.
GCCTCTCTCCTTTCTCATAAGGGATAGGATAGGGGAAGAATTTCAACTTTTTCTCACCCAGTGCCTGGCGCGTGGCCACGCGGGACATGACGCGCACGCCGCTTTAGGGCGGCGGGGTTTTCTGAGAGGCGCTGGCTTTTATGCCCGCGCTCAGGTTTGGGAGAGACAAGGAAAAGTTTTGCCAGCTTTTTCAAAAGCTGCGGGGTTTGGGGCGGCGCCCCAAGGTCTCGGGGTTGCAAGGGGCGTAAGCCCCTGCCTTCTTCCCCTACTCCAAAAAAAGGGGGACGGATGTCCCCCCTCTTGGGGTGCCACAGGGGCCGTGCCCCGCCCTCAAAACAGCAGCCCGCACACCAGGCCCGTGGCCACAGCGGACCCGTACAAAATGCCCGCCAGCAGCAGGTTTTCCTTCAGGTGGCGGTTGTACTTGAACAGCACCGCCAGGCCCACCCCGGCCCCGGTGCACAGCCCGGCCACCGCCGCCCCAAAGGACAGGGAGCCGGAGAGGTACAGCTCCGTCAGGATGACGGAGGAGGCGCAGTTGGGGATAAAGCCGATGAGCGCCGCCACAAAGGGCTGGAGCACGCTGCCGGAGAGCAGCACCTGGGAGATGCGCTCCTCCCCCACAAAGTGGATGGCCCCGCCCAGCACCAGGTTGACCAGCAGCAAAAACAGGGCGATGCGCACCGTGTGGGTGAGGGCTGCCCGGAAAATGCCGTGGTGCTCGCAGTCACAGTCCTTGCACAGTTCCTCAAAGGGGTGTTCCGGCGCCCGGTGGGGCAGGCGCTTCCAAATGAGGTCGGTCAGCACCCCGAACACCGCGCCGGAGACGAGCTTTACCCCCAGCAGGAGCAATAGGTCCGGCAGGGCCCCCGGCTGGGAGACCAGGATGGGCAGGGCCTCGTCGCTGGTGGCCAGGAACACCGCCACCAGGGTGCCCGGGGTGATGAGCCGCCCCGCGTAGAAATTGGCCGCTGCCACGGAAAAGCCGCACTGGGGCACCAGGCCCAGCACCGCGCCGCCCACAGGGCCAAAGGGCCCCAGCCGCCGCAGGGCCCCGGTCAGCTTTTCACTGGCCCGGTGCTCCAAAAATTCGATGAGCAGGTAAGCCCCAAACAGGAAGGGCAATGTCTTCAGGGTGTCGATGAGAGCGTCCAATAGGATATCCAGCATAGCAGCACCTTTCCTTGCGGTGAGATTGGCCCGTGGTCAATTCCGCTGAAAGCGCCCGCCCGGGCCCGGCGAGCGCTCGCTTCGCAGCTCTTATTATAGCATCCTTGTCAAATGGGCGGCATAAGGGGGAGAAAACACGCCCATACTCCTTCCAGAAACTGGAAAGGAAGTCTTTGCTATGAAATGGGAACATACCAAAAGAACTGCGATTTTAGGCCGGGCCCTTGCCTGCGGTTTTTTCCTCACGGTGCTGGCTGGCTTTTTCCCCTTTGCCGCCGCCAGCGAGGAGCTGCCCCAGAACATTGTGCGCCTCCATGTGGTGGCCAACTCCGACTCGGAAGAGGACCAGGCGGTGAAGCTGCTGGTCCGGGACGCCGTGTTGGAGGAGGCAGCCCGCTGGTATGGGGGCGCCCGCACTATGGAAGAGGCCAGCGCCCGGCTGTGCACCCACCTGGAGTCCATCGCAAAGACAGCCCAGGCCACTTTGCGGGAGCAGGGGATGGGCTATTCCGCAACGGCCCAGGTGACGGAGATGTACTTTCCCACCCGGGACTATGAGAGCTTCCGCCTGCCCGCGGGCCGTTACCGGACGCTGCGGGTCACTCTGGGAGAGGGAGCGGGGAAGAACTGGTGGTGCGTGGTGTTCCCCAGCTTGTGCCTGCCCGCCGCCAGCGGCGAGGAGGCGCTGCTCTCCCTGCCGGAGGAGCAGCGGAGGCTGGTGGAGGACTCTCAGCAATGCCAGGTCAAGCTCAAGGCCGTGGAGCTGTGGGAGGCCCTGCGGGAATGGCTGCGGGGCTGATGGGGCTTTTTCGCGGCAGGGGGATGTGGTATAATACCCTTTAAAGAGCTTCCCGCGGGATGCGGGGGCGGCCTTTTGCTCCTTTCAAGGGAGAAGGAAGGGGGATTTTCATTGTTGCAGTTTGTATTGGGCCGGGCTGGGTCCGGAAAAACGGAATACCTGCGCTGCATGCTGGCCGACAGCTGCCAGAGGCAGGGCGGCGCTATCCTGCTGGTGCCGGAGCAGTATACCTTTGAAACGGAGAAGGCCATGCTCCACTTGGCGGGACCCGTGGGGGCCAATGTTGTCTCTGTGTACAGCTTTACCCGCTTGGCAGAGGCTGTCTTCCGCAGGGAGGGCGGGGCCGTGGGGCGCAGGCTCAGCGAGGGGGGGCGGCGCATCCTCATGTCCATAGCGGTGGAAGAGTGTCAGGACCGGCTGGAGGTCTACGGCGCGGCGGCGAAAAACGGGCGCATCACCGAGGGGATGCTCACCGCAGTCAACGAGATGAAGCTGTGCGGCATCTCGCCCCAGCAGCTGCTGGATACCGCCCGGGGCTTGGGCGGGCGGGGCCTGGGCAAAAAACTGCAAGAGATCGCCCTGCTGTACCGTACATATGAGGCTTTGGTAGAGGCCTCCTACCTGGACTCTCGGGACGACCTGACCCGCTTGGCCCAGGCGCTGGAGGCCAGCTCTTTTTTTGAGGGAAGCCTGGTGGCTGTGGATTCCTTTGAGGGCTTTACTGCCCAAGAGCTGGCTGTCCTGACCCAGATTCTCCGCCGGGCGGAGAAGGTGGTGGTGGCTCTGTGCACCGATGGCCTGGACCAGACCGGGACGGGCCTGTTCGCCCTGGTGGACCGCACCCGCCGCAGGCTCACCGCCGCCGCCCAGGAGAACGGCGTGGCGGTGGCGCCGCCGGTGATGCTGACAGGCGCCCCCCGCTTTCAAAACGAGAACCTCAAGCTGGTGGAGGCCCAGCTCTTCTCCCCGGGGGAGGGGCTGACATCCCCGGACCACCAGGGCATCGCCATCTTTGAGGCCCGGGACCCCTATGAGGAGGCGGAGTTCGCGGCGGCCACTATCCGAAGCCTTGTCATGGAGGAGGGCTGGCGCTACCGGGACTTCTCCATCATCTGCCGCAGCCCAGAGCGGTATTACGGCTGTCTGGACGCGGCGCTGAAGCGGCGGGACATCCCCTGCTTTGTCTCCCAGCCCGCCCGGGTGGACGCCGAACCGGTGATGCGCTTTGTGCTGGGGGCGTTCCAGGCGGTGCAGGGGGGCTATCAGACGGAGTCCCTGTTGGAGATGCTGAAGACGGGGGTCTCTGGCTTTACCACAGAGGAGATCTCTGTCCTGGAGAACTACGCCTACCTGTGGAAGGTCTCCGGCCCTGGCTGGCGGCAGGAGTTTGTCCGCCATCCCCGGGGCTTTGGCCAAGAACTGGAAGAAGAGGACCGGCAGGAGCTGGCCCGCCTGAATGGGCTGCGCCAGCGGCTGATTGGACCCCTGGAGCGCTTTGCTGCCCGCACCCGCCAGACCACCGGCGAGGAGCTCTCTCAGGCGGTGTACCTGCTGCTTACCGCCTATGGGATGGAGGAAAACCTGCCCGCTTACTGCCTCTCTTTGGAGGAGGCGGGGGAGGGGGCCCTGGCCCAGAAGCAGCTGCGCGTGTGGGACCTGCTTATGGAGATCTTGGACCAGATGCGCTCTATCCTGGGGAAAAAGCCCATTTCCCGCCAGCGGTATTTTCAGCTGCTGCAAGAGGTGATTGCCGGGGAGGATGTGTCTGAAATTCCCCAAACGGTGGACCAGGTGCTTTTTGGCCGGGTGGAGCAGGCGCGCCAGTCCTCGCCCCGGGCGGTGTTCCTGATTGGGGCGGCTCAGGGGGAGTTCCCCTTGGCGCCCCAGCCCAGCGGGGTGTTCTCCGACGCGGAACGGCAGGAGCTGATCGCCCGGGACCTGCCCTTGGGAGACCCCCTGGAGCAGCGCACCATGGAGGAGCGGTACCTGACCTACTCCGCGGCCTGCCTCCCCGCAGAGCGGCTGTATGTCAGCTGGCCCCGTTCCGCCGGAGGGGAGGACAAGGCCCCCAGTGAGCTGGTAGGGGCCCTCTTGTCCATTTTTCCCAGCCTGCTGCCCCTGCGCGGCTTGCCTGGGGAGTACTTTGCCAATTCCAAGGAAGCGGCCTTCTCCCGGCTGGCGGCCCGCTTTTCTGCCGGCGATGGAGAGGCCGGGGCCCTGCGGCTGTTTTTTGCGGGGGACCCTGCCTATGCCGGACGGGTGCAGGCCCTGGAGAGGGCCTCGGGCCAGCGGCTGGCCCGGCTGGAGGACAAAGCGCTGGCCCGACAGCTTTTTGGGGAAAAGCTGTTTTTGTCCCCCACCCAGGTGGAGACCTATCACCAGTGCCGGTTTCAATACTTCTGCCGCTATGGCCTGAACGCCAAGGAGCGCCGCCGGGCTGAGGTGGATGTGCTTCAATATGGCACATTGATGCACTACCTTTTCGAGAGAATCTTCCGGCTTCCAGCGGAGGAACGGCGGCAATGGACCGAGGAGGAGCTCCTGAGCCGTGTACAGGGGCTGATAGAGGCCTATGCCCAGGAAAACATGGGGGGTATGGAGCTGCTCTCCGGCCGGGAAAAGTACCGCCTTTCCCGGCTGGCCCAGTCCGCCTGCCGGCTTATCCGCCATGTGGAGGAAGAACTGGCCCAAAGTCGCTTTGTCCCCGAACACCTGGAATGGGGCCTGGGCTTTGGCCGGGATTACCCGCCCCTGCGCATTGACACCGGAAAGGGGATTGTCACAGTGGGGGGCACCATCGACCGGGTGGACGTGTACCTGGGCAGCGACGGCTGCCGCTATGTGCGGGTCATTGATTACAAAACCGGCCACAAATCCTTCCGCCTGCCGGATGTGCTGCTGGGGCTGAACATGCAGATGCTGGTGTACTTGGCGGCCCTGGTGGAAAGCGGCCGGGAGCTGCCTGCCGGGGTGCTCTACATGCCCGCGGCAGAGCCCTCGGTCTCGGTGGACCGGGGCGCCAGGGAGGAGAAGATCAAGGCCGAGGCGGACAAGCAGCTGAAGATGAGCGGCGTGGTGCTCAGCGACCAGGAGATCATCCAGGCTATGGAGGCCGGGGCCAGGGGGAGGTTCATCCCCGCCTCTCTGAACAAGGATGGCAGCCTGGGCCGGTACAGCTCGGCCCTTTCCCGGCAGGAGCTGCACACCGTGCTGGAGTATTCCAAGCTGTTGATCGCCGCCATGGGGCGCGAGCTGCTGGAGGGCCGGGTGGAACCCGAACCCGCCCTGACCGGCCGGAACAGCTGCCGCTACTGCCCCTACAGCCCGGTGTGCGGCCGGGAGTTGGACGGCCAAAACGTGAAGCAGGACAAAACCACCTCTCAGGAGGCTTTGGCCCAAATGGAGGAGGCGTTGCAGAAGGGAGGAAAAGCCCATGGCTGAAATGCGTTGGACAGACAGCCAGCAGGACGCCATCGCAGCCCGCAGCGGCACTGTGCTGGTGGCCGCGGCGGCGGGCTCTGGCAAGACGGCGGTGCTGGTGCAGCGGGCCATCGAGCGCCTGACGGACCCCGAGCATTCCACCAGCGCGGACCGGATGCTCATTGTCACCTTTACCAAGGCCGCGGCGGCGGAGATGCGCGCCCGGCTGGAGGGACGGATTCACGAGATGCTGCGGGAAAACCCCGCAGACCCCCACCTGCGGCGGCAGAGCATTTTGCTCTCTCAGGCCCACATTGGCACGGTGGACAGTTTTTGCGCCGAGATGGTGCGGGAGTTTTTTCACCTGCTGGACCTCTCCCCGGATTTTAAGATCGTCACCGACAAGCAGGAGGAACAGCTGATCAGCGCCTCTCTCAACGAGGTGCTCACCCAGGCCTTTGAGGAGGGTTCGGTGGGCAGCCTGGCCGACGCCTTTGCCGGAGAGCGGGATGACCGCCGCTTGATGGACATGGTTCTCTCCCTCTACCGCTTTATGCAGAGCCATCCCTTCCCCGAGCGGTGGCTGTCGGAGAAGGTGGCCATGTACTTTCCCGATGAGGCTGCCCGGCAGCGGATTTCCCCCTGGGAGAGGGTGCTGCTGGATTATGCCGGGGAGGCGTCTGCCCACTGTGTGGGGCTGCTTTCCCGGGCGCTGGAGGAGTGCCGGGAGGAGGAAGCAGTGGAACGGGCCTATGCCGGAGCCCTGGAAAAGGACCGGAGCGCCTTTTCCCAAATGGAAGAGCTGGCCCGGGCCGGAGACTGGGACGGCCTTTCCCAGCTGGCTTGCGGCTTTGCCCCGGCCCGGCGGGGCGCCCTGCGGGGCTATGACGGGGACCCGCTGAAGGACCGGCTGGAGGCCTTCCGCAAAGAGGTCAAGCGAGTGGCGGAGGAGCTGGGAAAATACTTCTCCGCCAACCGGGAGGCCTGCTGGGAGGAGACCGCCCGGACCGCGCCGCTGGTAAAAAGCCTGCAGACACTGACCCTGCGCTTTTCCCAGCGGTACGCGGAGAAAAAGCGGGAGGGCAACTTCCTGGATTACAGCGACCTGGAACACCAGGCTATCCGCCTGTTTTTGGGGGAGGATGGGCAGCCCACCGCCGCGGCCCGGGAGGTGGCCGCCCGGTTTGACGAAATTATGATCGACGAGTACCAGGATATCAACGAGGTGCAGGATTCCCTGTTCCGGGCGGTGTCCCAGAACGGGAAAAACCTGTTTATGGTGGGGGACGTAAAGCAGAGCATCTACGGCTTCCGCCGGGCCATGCCGGAAATTTTCCTCCGGGCCAGAAGGGCCTTTCAGAAGTATGACCGGCAGAGGGACCAGTACCCCGCCTACATTGTGCTGGACCGGAACTTCCGCTCCCGCAGGGAAGTTACTGACACGGTGAACTTTGTCTTTTCCCGGCTGATGACCCAGGCTGCCGGGGACATTGACTACACGGGAGAGGAGCGGCTGGTCTGCGGGGCGGATTATGCCCCCAAGGAGGGCTGCGAAACAGAGCTGCAATTTATTTCCCGCAGCGGCGGCGCCTCTCCCGAGGAGGCGGAGGGGGCCTGGATTGCCGCCCGTATCCGGGAGCTGGTGGAGGGGGGCTTCACTATCTCCACCCGGGAGGGGGAACGCCCGGCAGGCTACGGGGACTTCTGCATCCTGCTGCGCAGCGCCAACCAGTACGCCTATGGATATGCCCAACAGCTCCAAGCCCGGGGTGTGCCCGCCCGCGCCTCTGTTTCCGGCGGCTTTTTCAAGGCCGCGGAGATTGGCGTGATGGTGTCCCTGCTGCGGGTGATCGACAACCCCAACCAGGACATCCCCCTGCTGGCGGTGCTGATGAGCCCTCTGTACGGCTTTTCCGCGGACGACATGGCCCGGTTGCGCCTGGAGAACCGGGAGGAGAGTGTGTACCTCTCGCTGCTGCGGGCAGCGGAGGGGGACATCCGCTGCCGCCAAGTTCTGCGGGAGCTGGGAGAGTACCGGGCGGTGGCGGCCACCATGCCCTCCGATGGGTTCCTCAACTACCTGTATCAAAAGACGGGCTTCCCCGATTTGGCCCAGGCCATGGAGGACGGCCCCCAGCGGTTGGAGAACCTGCGGCTTCTGGAGCGCTACGCCCGGGAGTACGAGTCCTCCGGCTACCACGGCGTATCCGGCTTTGTGCGCTTTTTGGACCGGCTGAAGGAGAGCGGCTCGGACCTGCAGGCAGCGGAGCTTCCCTTGCAGGAACGGGACGCGGTGACGGTGATGAGCATTCACAAGTCCAAAGGGCTGGAGTTCCCCGTGTGCATTGTGGCCGGGTGCGGCCGGAATTTCGTCTCTGATCAGAGGGCAGAGGTGCTGCTCCACCCAGAGCTGGGCTTGGGGGTGAAGCTGCGGGACCAGAAGCGCTCGGCCCGGTTTACCACCACCGCCCGGGAGGCCATTGGCCTGGAGACCCTGCGGGCCTCTGCGGCAGAGGAGCTGCGGGTGCTCTATGTGGCCCTGACCCGGGCCAAAGAGAAACTGATTTTGGTGGGCTCTTGGGAGGACCCCGCCCGCACGGCGGAGAAGCTGGCCCTGGAGCTTACTGAGAGGGGCCCGGCCCCTTATACGGTGCGCCAGGGGAAGAACGCGGCCCAGTGGCTGCTTTTGTGCGCCCTGTGCCACCCGGATGGGGGAGAGCTGCGCCAGCGGTCCGGCGCCCCGGCGGGGTGCGTTTTCTGGCAGGATTACACCCCGTGGAGAGTGGGAATAAGCCAGTATCAGCCGCAAGGGGAGACGTGCGCTCCGGAAGCCCGCGCCCCAGAACCTGCGGATCTGGCGCTGCTGGAGCGCCTTCGGCTGCGGGCAGCCTTCACCTATCCCCACCAGGAGGCGGTGGGGGTGCCCGCCAAGGTGGCGGCCTCTAAGCTGGCGGCAGAGCAGGCGGGCAGCCGTGAGATCACCCTCTCCCGGCCCGCCTGGCTGGGGGAGCAGGGCATGACCCCTGCCGAACGGGGCACAGCCCTTCACGCCTTTATGCAGTTCGCGGACTTTTCGGCGGCGCTGGAAAGCCCAGAGGCCGAGCGGGACCGGATGGTCTCCATGGCCCTGCTCACCCCCGAGCAGGGCGCTGTGGTGGATCTGGCCCGGGTGCGGAAATTCCTGGAAAGCCCCTTGGGAAAGCGGGTGCTCCGCTCCTCCCAAGTGGAAAAAGAACGCCGGTTTACCGCGGTGGTGCCCGCCTCTTTGGTCCAGCCGGGAACGGGCGCCGCCCAGGAGGAGATCATCCTTCAGGGCGCGGTGGACTGCACTTTTGTGGAGGAAGGGGCGCTTCACATCATCGACTTTAAGACGGACCGGGTGCGCAGCATGGAAGAGCTTTGGGCTCGGTACGAGACCCAGCTGCGGCTGTACGGCTATGCCATGGAGGAGGTTACCGGGCTGCCAGTGGGAGAGCTGATCCTCTATTCCACGCATTTAAACAGGGAAAGCGCTCGAAAATACAAAATCCACTCTTGACATCCTAAGGCGGGCTGGATATGATGAAACAATCCGGCTTGGATAGCAAACGATGATGGGAGGAACGATGTGAATGATCACCCAGATACTGCACGAGAATTGGCGCCTGCAAATGCCCGGCCTGGCAGAGGCGGTCCCGGCCCAAGTGCCCGGTTCGGTGTACGCGGACCTGCTGGCAGCGGGGAAAATGGAGGACCCCTACTACCGGGACAACGAGGATGCGGCCTTGGCCCTGATGGAGAAGGACTTTCTCTACGCGGCCTGCTTTGTTCCAGAGGAAGGTATTTTGAACTGCCCCACCCAGGTGCTCCGCTTTGAAGGCGTGGACACGGTGGCGGATATCCGCCTGAACGGTGTGCTGCTGGCCCATGTGGAGAATATGCACCGCACCTTCCAATTTGAGGTGGGGGGCATCCTGAAACCGGGCGAGAACTGGCTGGAGGTAAAGCTCTATTCCCCCACCAAATGGATCCGGGAGCACTACCGGCAAAACCCGGCGGAGGGCAGCTCGGACGCCATGAAGGGCTTTGCCAACCTGCGCAAGGCCCATTGCATGTTTGGCTGGGACTGGGGCCCCCACCTTCCAGACGCGGGCCTGTGGCGGCCGGTTTCCCTGCTGGGAATAGACGGGGTTAAGATTGCCGGCGTGCAGGTGCGCCAGCGCCATGAGCACGGCCGTGTGACCCTTTCGATCCGGCCAGCGTACGAGTTTGTGTCTGTAAAGGATATCTCCTATACAATAGAGGTGACAGACCCCCAAGGCAACGCCGCTCTTTACGAAGGTTCTCCCGCAGAAATCCTGATAGAACATCCCCAGCTGTGGTGGCCCCACGGCTATGGGGAACAGCCTCTTTACACTGTAAAGCTGACTGCCTTTTCAAACGGAAGGGAATTGGATTCCTGGCAGCGCCGCATCGGCCTGCGCACCATGACCATCGCCCGGGAAAAGGACGGGCACGGCGAGAGCTTCGCCCACCAGGTCAATGGGGTGAAAATCTTTGCCATGGGCGCGGATTACATCCCCGAGGACAACATCCTCTCCCGGGTCACCCCGGAGCGTACCCGCAAGCTGCTGGAGCAGTGCGTGGCGGCCAACTTCAACTGTGTCCGGGTGTGGGGCGGCGGGCATTACCCCAGCGACGCCTTCTATGATGCCTGCGATGAGCTGGGCCTGCTGGTCTGGCAGGACTTTATGTTCGCCTGCGCCGTGTATAACCTGACCCCTGAGTTTGCCGAGAACATCCGGGCCGAGGTTACCGACAACGTCAGGCGCCTGCGCCACCACGCCAGCCTGGGGCTGTGGTGCGGCAACAACGAAATGGAGATGTTCGTGGACCAGGGGGAGTGGGTGCTGAACAAGCGCCAGAAGGCGGACTACATCCGCATGTACGAGTACCTTATCCCCGAGGTGCTTCTCAAGGAGGACCCGGACACCTTTTACTGGCCGGCCAGCCCCTCCTCCGGCGGCGGCTTCGACGACCCCAACGACCCTGCCCGGGGGGACGTGCACTATTGGAGCGTGTGGCACGGCCAGCTGCCCTTTGCGGAGTACCGCAAGCACCAGTTCCGTTACCTGTCCGAGTTCGGATTTGAGAGCCTGCCCTGCATGGCCACGGTAAAGACCTTTGCCGCGCCCCAGGACTGGAACCTGTTCTCCTATGTGATGGAGAAGCACCAGCGCTGCGCCCGGGGCAGCATGCTTATCATGTCCTATCTGCAGCAGATGTTCCTCTATCCCACCAAGTTTGAGACGGCCTTGTACGCCTCTCAGCTGCTGCAGGGTGAGGCCATTCGCTACGGCGTGGAGCATTTCCGGCGCATCCGGGGCGTGTGCATGGGCGCCGTGTACTGGCAGCTCAACGACTGCTGGCCCGTGGCCAGCTGGGCCTCCATCGACTACACCGGCCGTTGGAAGGCCCTGCACTACTACGCCAAGCGGTTCTTCGCGCCGGTGCTGCTCTCCTGCTGCGAGGAGGGCATGCTCTCCCAGGAGCCCAACGTCAACGCCGAGCCCTACGGCATGGAGAAGAGCATCCGCCTGTCCGTCTCCAACGAGACCATGCAGGACCGGGCGGTGACGGTGAAGTGGGCCCTGCGGGGCAAGAAAGGGAACATCCAGAGAGAGGAGACCATTGCCCTTTCTGTGCCTGCCCTGACCAGCGTGTGGCTGGACAAGGTGGAGCTGCCCGACGTGGACATCTTTGAGGACTACGTCAGCTACGAGCTCTTTGAGCAGGGGCGGCGGATCTCCGGCGGCACGGTGATCTTCTCCCTGCCCAAGTACTTCCACTACGCCGACCCCCAGCTCTCCTGCCGGGTGGAAGGGAACGAAATTGTGGTCTCCGCCAAGGCCTACGCCAAGAGCGTGGAGATCCAGAACGAGAACGAGGACCTGCTGCTCTCGGACAACTATTTCGATATGAACGCCGGGGAGACCCGGGTGAAGGTGCTCTCCGGCTCTACAGAGGGCCTGCGCCTGCGCAGTGTCTACGATATCCATTGACCCAGCGCCCTGCCTTCCCCGCGGGATTTTTTCCGAACCCCTTGACAAGGGGAGGGAGAGGGGCTATAATAATACCTCGGTAAAACAAAGCGGGGCCAGCGGCTCCCACCCGTGCAGTACCGTCTGACACAGGTCAATACCCCAGGGGCAGGAGGTCTGGCGCCGAATGGCGCGCTCTTGCGCAGGGCCTTTCTGGATAGAGGCCCCCGTGGAAATGGGAATTGATTTGCGGGCAGAAGGAGTTCTGCCCGCGTTTTATTTGTCCGCTGCCTGCTGCCGAACAGCTTGAGAACAACGTGTGATGGAGGTGCTACCCATTAGCAAACAGGAACTGCAGATCAACGAACAGATCCGGGACAAGGAGCTCCGCGTTATCGACTCTGACGGCACTCAGCTGGGCATTATGCCCCTACGCAGGGCCATGGAGCTGGCAGAGCAGAAAAATCTGGACTTGGTGAAAATCGCTCCCCAGGCAAACCCGCCGGTGTGCAAGATCATTGATTACGGCAAATTCCGCTTTGAGCAGGCCAAGCGGGAAAAGGAAGCGAGAAAGAACCAGCGTGTCGTTGAGATCAAGGAGGTCCGCCTTTCTCTCAATATCGACACCCACGATTTTGAGACCAAAAAGAACCACGCCCTGCGTTTTATCAGCGAGGGCAACAAGGTGAAGGCCTCCATCCGGTTTCGCGGCCGGGAAATGGGGCACCCTGAGCTGGGGCTGGAGATCATGCGCCGGTTTGCCGACGCCATGAGCGAGGTGGCCAACGTGGAAAAGCCCGCCAAGCTGGAGGGCAGGACCATGCTGATGTTCCTGGCCCCCAAGCCCGCCAAATAATGTTGTTTCAAAATATCCTAAGGAGGAACGTACAATGCCGAAACTGAAAACGCACAGCGGCGCCAAGAAGCGCTTTAAGCTTTCCAAAAATGGAAAGGTCATTCGCGGCCATGCCAACACCAGCCATCTTCTGAACGGCCATGGCAAGACCCCCAAGAGCAAGCGTGCCATGCGCGGCACCACCGTAACCGATAAGACCAACGTGGCTGCCATCAAGCGGATGCTGCCCTACAAATAAGAGAGGAAACAGCGCTTTTCTTTAAAAGACAGCGCGCTGCGGCGGCAGGGCCCCGGGGGCCGCGCCGCTGCCCTCTGCAGGGGATTGCCCCAGAGATTTTTTGAAGTTTACCTGGTTTCACCATAAGAAAGGATGGTATAGGAATGGCTAGAGTTAAGGGCGCGATGATGACGCGCAAGAGAAGAAAAAAGGTATTGAAGCTCGCCAAGGGATATTGGGGCGCCAAGAGCCGTCACTTTAAAATGGCCAAGCAGGCCGTGATGAAGTCTGGCAACTACGCCTTCATCGGCCGCAAGCAGCGCAAGCGTGACTTCCGCCGCCTGTGGATCACCCGTATTTCTGCGGCCTGCCGTATGAACGACATCAACTACTCCACCTTTATGAACGGCCTGAAGAAGGCGGGCGTCACCCTGAACCGGAAGATGCTCTCTGAGATCGCCATTGCCGATCCGGCCGGCTTCACCGCCCTGGTGGAAAAGGCCAAGGCTGCGTTATAAAAAAGCTGAAAGTGCGCCCGAGGCAAGGGATTGCCTTGGGCGTTCCTGTTATTTCCCTGCGGGCGCTTCCCGCTGGGAAACGGGGAGGGCCTGCCGGCGGGCTGGTCCTCCCCCCTTCGATGTGGAAGATTTGGAAAGGGGGTCGGCGGGATGGAGGCCATTACCAGCCGGCAAAACAAAGTGGTGCGAGAGGCGGCAGAGCTTTTGTCCTCTGCGGGGGAGCGCCGGAAACGGCGGCAGTTCCTCTGCGAGGGCGCCCGCCTTTGTGAGGACGCGGCCCGCTCTGGGGTGGAGATTCTGCGGTGCTTTGTCACGGAGGGCGCCCGGGAAAAGTATGCCCACTATCTGCAGCCCGTGCTGGCAGCCAGCGGAGAAAGCTATCGGATCGCGGACCATGTGGCGGGGCTGCTGTCCTCCACAAAGCATCCCCAAGGGGTGTTCTGCCAATGCCGCTGGCCCCGCAGCCTGCAAGAACCCCCGGCCCGGCGGGAAACCTCCTGCGCAGTGCTGGAGGACCTGCAGGACCCGGGCAACCTGGGCACCATCCTCCGCACGGCAGAGGCGCTGGGGGTTTCACAGGTGTGCCTTTTGGGGGAGTGCTGCGACCCCCTCTCCCCCAAGGCCCTGCGGGCTTCTATGGGGGCGGTGTTCCGCCTGAGCCTGTGGGAAGAGCCCCAGCGGGAGCGGCTGTGCTCTCAGCTGCGGGGGGACGGATACACCCTGCTGGCCTCTGTGCCGGAGAAGGGCGCTTGCCCCGTGACAGAGGCGGGGCTTGCCCGGGGAAAATTTGCGGTATTTATTGGAAATGAGGGGAACGGTCTGACAGAGGAAACCATCGCCCTGTGCCACAGCCGGGTGACTATCCCTATGGCGGGCCGGGCGGAGTCCCTGAACGCCTCGGCGGCGGCCACAATCCTGTTGTGGGAGCTGGCCCGAGGGCAGGAAGGAGAGCGGGCTCATGGATGAGCGGGTGTACTGGATTTGGATACAGCATGGCTTTGGGGAGGGCAGCCCTATGCCCTGGCGGATCCACCAAAGCTGGCCCGGAGGGGTGCGAGGCTTTTACGAGGATGGGCCCCGGGCTTGGAACAGCATGCCCAGCATTCGGGAGAAAGAGGCGGCCGCCTTGTACAGTTTTTCCCTGGAGGAGGCCCAGGCGCAGCTGGAGTATGCCGAACGGGTAAATTGGCAGGTGATTACCCCGGAGTGTGAAAAATATCCCCTGGCGCTGAGGAATATTTTTGACCCTCCTGCGGTACTGTATGGGAAAGGGAGCCTGCCCGACGTGGACCGGCAGCCAACTATCGCGGTGGTAGGCGCCCGGAAGGCTCAGAAGGTTTCGGAGGAAAAGGCGAAAGAGTTTAGCTACCAGCTGGCCATTGGAGGCGCGGCGGTGGTTACAGGGGGAGCGGTGGGCATTGACGCCGCGGCCATTTTGGGCGCCATGAGCGGAGAGGGGCCGGTGGTCAGTGTGCTGCCGGTAGCCCTGAACAGCTCTTACCCCAGCCGGAATGCCTTTCTGCGCCAAAGCCTTCTGGAACGGGGCGGGGCCCTGCTGACGGAGTATTTCTCCCAGCAGACCCCCAGCTATGGCACCTTTCAGGTGCGAAACCGCCTGATTACCGGCCTGGCCTGCGGGGTGTTGCTGCTCCAGGCCGCTCAAAAGAGCGGGACTATGCTCTATGCCGCCCATGCCAAGGATCAGAACCGGGATGTTTTCGTCTGGCCGGGCGCCTGTGGGGATGCAGCCTTTGCCGGCGGACGTGGGTTGATTGAGGACGGCGCCAAGGCGGTGGAGCGGGGCGAGGACATTTTAATGGAATACAGCCACCGATTCTGGAAGGAGGAACGGGTCATCCCGCTGTTCGTCCCCCAGAAGGATTTGGATGAGCAGGAAGTGCTCCCCGCCCTGGCAGACCCGGGGCAGGAGCCGCCTACCCCGCTGGAAGAGGCCGTGCTGGCCGTTTTGACCCGGAACCCCCAATCTGCCGCCCAGCTGGAGGAACAGACCGGCTTGCCCGCCGGGAAATTGCTGGGGGTCTTGACGGAGCTGGAGCTGCGCGGTGTGTGCCGCGCCTGCCCGGGTGGGCGCTATTGCCTGGGGGAGCAGAAGCCCCAGAAAAGCCGGGACACCGGCGGCACGCTGGCCCTCACTGGGGAGCAGGCCCTGGTGCTTACCGCCCTGGAAGAGCGTCCCCGCTCTGTGGCCCAGCTGGAAGAGTGCACCGGCCTGCCCGCCGGGAAACTGCTGGGGCTGTTGACAGAGCTGGAGCTGCAGGGCCTGTGCCAGTCCTGCCCGGGCAAGCGCTACCGCCGGACGTGAGCACCAAAGCGCCCTTCTTTGCAAAAAAGTCCATGGGCCGGTCCGGGGCTTTTTTGCAAATTTTAATTTGACAAACACTCCCTGCCGGAGTATTGTAAAATGGATATACCCCGGGCGGCCTGTCTGGCCGGGCGGGGTTGCAGAACCGCCTCCGGTAGGGGGGCGGAGGAAAAAGGAGCGTGACAGATGCATGTCGAAATTGGTGATTGTGGAGTCGCCTTCCAAGGCGAAGACCATTCAGAAATATCTGGGCAAGGGCTATGAAGTGGTGGCCTCCAACGGCCATGTGCGGGACCTGCCCAAAGCCCGCCTCAGCGTGGACGTGAAAAATGATTTTAAGCCCAAATACAGCATTATCAAGGGAAAGGAGAAGCTGGTTAAAGAGCTGAAAGAGGCGGCCGCCGAGTCTGACGGTGTGCTGCTGGCCACCGACCCGGACCGGGAAGGGGAGGCCATCTCCTGGCACCTGGCCTATATCCTGGGCTTGGATGAGAACGCCCCCGACCGGGTGACCTTCAACGAGATCACCCGCACCGGCGTGGAGGAGGGCATGGCCCACCCCCGGGCCATCGACCTGGACCTGGTCAACGCCCAGCAGGCCCGGCGCATCCTGGACCGGCTGGTGGGCTATACCCTCAGCCCCTTTTTGGCCAAAACCATCCGTCCCCGGCTTTCCGCCGGGCGGGTGCAGTCCGTGGCAGTGCGGATGATCGTGGACCGGGAGGAGGAGATCAAGGCCTTTGTGCCCCAGGAATATTGGACCATCGACGCGAAACTGACGGCGCCACCCTCGAAGGCAGTGTTTGCCGCTGCCTTCTACGGGGACGAGAACGGGGAAATCAAGATCAATTCCCAGGAAGAGTCTGACAAGCTTTTCGCGGAGCTGGAGAAGGAGGACTTTCTGGTCACCGCCGTGAAGAAGGGCAAAAAGAACCGTTCGCCTGCGCCGCCCTTTATCACCTCTACCCTGCAGCAGGAGGCCAGCCGCAAGCTGGGCTTCCAGGCCCGGCGCACCATGAAGGCCGCCCAGGAGCTGTATGAGGGCGTGGAGATTGAGGGGATGGGCTCCATCGGCCTGATTACCTACATGAGGACGGACTCCCTGCGCATTTCTGAGGATGCCATCAAGGACGCCGCCTCTTATATTGAAGAGCGCTGGGGCAGCAAATACCTGCCTTCTAAGCCGCGGCACTTTAAGTCCCGTGCCAATGCTCAAGACGGCCACGAGGCCATCCGCCCCTCTACCATCAGCTTGACCCCCGACCAGGTGAAGAGCTCTTTGACCTCGGACCAATACAAGCTCTACAAGCTCATCTGGGAGCGCTTCATCGCCTGCCAGATGGCCAACTGCGTGATGAACACCACCCAGGCCACCATCAACGCCGGGCGCTACATCTTCAAGGCCTCCGGCTTCAACGTGGCTTTCGAGGGCTTTACCACCCTGTATGAGGAGAGCAAGGACGAGGAGGAGAAGGCCGGCAAGGACCTGCCCCCCCTGGAAGAGGGCATGAAGCTGAAGGTGAAGGACCTGAAGGGCAACCAGCACTTCACCCAGCCGCCGCCCCGCTACACCGAAGCTTCCCTCATCAAGACACTGGAGGAAAACGGCATTGGCCGGCCTTCCACCTATGCGGCCACCATCTCCACCATCACCACCCGGGAGTACGTCACCCGGGAGGGAAAAGCCTTCAAGCCCACAGAGCTGGGAGAGGTTATCACCAAACTGATGAAGGAGCGCTTCCCCAAAATTGTCAATGTGAAGTTCACCGCCCAGGTGGAGGACGAGCTGGACGCCGTCCAGCGGGGGGACGAGGATTGGGTGGAGACCCTGCGGAAATTCTATGAGGATTTCGATAAGACTGTGCAGAAGGCCAAAAAGGAGATGGACGGGGTCAAGATCAAGCTGAAAGAGGACGAGACCGACGTTATCTGCGAGAAGTGCGGCCGCCGCATGGTGGTGAAGGTGGGCCGGTACGGCAAGTTCTTGGCCTGCCCCGGCTATCCCGAGTGCAAAAACGTGAAGAAGATTGTCAACGACACC
Organism: uncultured Oscillospiraceae bacterium; assembly: GCA_900543555.1. Classification (GTDB taxonomy): domain Bacteria; phylum Bacillota; class Clostridia; order Oscillospirales; family Acutalibacteraceae; genus Acutalibacter; species Acutalibacter stercoravium. Next base: position 30,782 of record UQRL01000024.1, read on the forward strand.
GGCGCCGAGTGCCCCAAGTGCGGCGGCAAGATCATCCAGCGCAAGTCCAAAAAGGGCCGGGTGTTCTATGGCTGCAGCGAGTACCCCAAGTGCGACTTTGTCTCTTGGGACCCGCCCAGCAAGGAAAAGTGCCCTGTCTGTGGCAAAACCCTGATGCAGAAGAAGAGCAAGGATAAAACCCTGTACTGCGTCACCCCCGGCTGCACTTTCCCTGGAAAGCGCCCTGCTGAGGAGGACGAGGGCTGATATGGAACATCAGAGCGTGACCGTCCTGGGGGCGGGCCTGGCAGGCTGTGAGGCCGCCTGGCAGCTGGCCCGCCGGGGCTTCCCCGTGACCCTCTATGAAATGAAGCCCCAGAAATTTTCCCCGGCCCATCAAAGCGGGGATTTCGCGGAGCTGATCTGCTCCAACTCCCTCAAGGCCAGCCGCATCGACAGCGCCGCCGGCCTCTTAAAGGAGGAGATGCGCCGGTTCGGCTCCCTGCTGATGGCCTGCGCGGAACAATCCGCTGTGCCTGCCGGGGGCGCCCTGGCCGTGGACCGGGGGGAGTTCTCCCGCTTGGCCACCCAAGCCATCGAGGGGGAGCCCCTTATCACCGTGATGCGGGAGGAGGTTACGGAGATCCCGGAGGGCCCTGCCATCGTGGCCACCGGCCCCCTGACCAGCCAGCACCTCTCTGAGAAGATTCAGGCCCTGTGCGGGGGCGGCCTCAGCTTTTTCGACGCGGCGGCCCCCATCGTCACCCGGGAGAGCTTGGACATGGGCCACTGCTTCGCCGCCTCCCGCTATGGCCGGGGGGACCAGGATGGGGAAGAGGGGGACTATCTCAACTGCCCCATGAATAAGGAGGAGTACGATGCCTTCGCGGAGGAGCTGGTGAAAGCGGAGCGGGCTCCGGTCCACAGCTTTGACGCCCGGGACCCCAAAGTCTACGAGGGCTGCATGCCCATTGAGGTGCTGGCCTCCCGGGGGCACGACGCCATCCGCTTCGGCCCCATGAAGCCGGTGGGTCTGCGGGACCCCCGGACGGGCCACCGGCCCTGGGCGGTGCTGCAGCTGCGCACGGAGAACCGGGAGCGCACCCTGTTCAACCTGGTGGGGTTTCAGACCAACTTAAAGTTTGGGGAGCAGCGCCGGGTGTTTGGCATGATCCCCGCCCTGCGGAACGCGGAGTTCGTCCGCTACGGCGTCATGCACCGGAACACCTTCCTGAACTCCCCCGGCCTGCTGGCGGGCGACTATTCCCTCTGCCAGCGGCCCACACTGTTCTTCGCCGGGCAGATCACCGGGGTGGAGGGCTACATGGAGTCCGCCTCCTCCGGTATTCTGGCGGGGATCAACATGGCGCGGCGGCTGTGTGGAAAACCCACCCTGCTGTTGCCGGAAACCACTATGATGGGGGCCCTTTCCCGGTATGTCTCTGGCTATGAGGGCAAGGACTTCCAGCCCATGGGGGCCAACTTTGGGGTGCTGCCGCCCCTTTCCGAGAAGATCCGGGACAAGCGGCAGCGGTATGGAACCCTTTCCCGGCGGGGCCTGCGGGACCTGGAGGCCTATTGCCGGGAGATGGACGAGCCCCTGCGAGAAAGCGCTGTGAGCGCGCAAGAGGAGGAGAACGTATGAAGATCATTGTAGACGCCTTTGGCGGGGATAACGCCCCCCAGGAGATTTTGCTGGGCTGCGCCCAGGCCCGGGCCGATCTGGGGGTGGATATCCTTCTCACTGGGGACAAGGCCCGCCTGGAGGCCTGCGCCAAGGAGCTGGGCCTCTCTCAGGACCTGGCGAAAATGGAGATCCTCCCCTGCGGGGAAATCTTGACCATGGAGGACGAGCCCACCAGCGTCATCCGGGAGAAAACAGACAGCTCTATGGCGGTGGGCCTGCGGGCCCTGGCCCAGGGCCGGGGCGACGCCTTTGCCAGCGCCGGGAACAGCGGCGCCCTGGTGGTGGGGGCCACCACCATCGTCAAGCGGGTGCGGGGCGTCAAGCGGGTGGCCTTTGCCCCGGTGATGCCGGGCAGCAACGGCTTTTTCATGCTCATTGACGGGGGCGCCAACGTGGACTGCCGCCCGGAGATGCTGCTGCAGTTCGGCCTGATGGGCTCGGCCTATATGAAGAGCGTCATGGGCATTGAGAACCCCCGGGTGGCCCTGGCCAACGTGGGCGCGGAAGAGCACAAGGGGGACCAGCTCCGGCAGGAGGCCCTGGCCCTGCTGAAGGCCTGCCCGGACATCCGCTTTACCGGCAATATCGAGGCCCGGGACATCCCCTACAACCAAGCGGACGTGGTGGTGGCCGACGGCTTTACCGGCAACATGATCTTAAAGCTGTACGAGGGCGTGGCCATGGCCCTGATGGACAAGATCAAGGGCGTGTTTATGGGCAGCCTGAAGGGAAAGCTGGCGGCGGCCATGGTCTACAACGACCTGAAGAAGATGAAAAAAGAGCTGGACTACAACGAGTACGGCGGCGCGCCCATCATGGGCTGCTCCAAGCCCGTGTTCAAGATCCACGGCAGCGCCAAGGCCTCCACGGTGAAGAGCGCCCTGGCCCTGAGCCGGGACTACACCCAGTCCGGCATCATCGAGCAGATCGGGCAAGCGGTCTCGAAAAAAGGGTAAGGAGGGGGACAGGCCATGCGGCCATTGGAAGATTATGAAAAGCTGATTGGCTACCGCTTTCAAAACAAACAGCTGCTGGAAACCGCCCTGACCCACTCCTCCTTCGCCAACGAGCACAAGTGCAAAAGCTACGAGCGGCTGGAGTTTCTGGGCGACTCGGTGCTGGGCTTCGTCACGGCGGAGTACCTGTTCGAGCATTTCCCCCAGCTGCCAGAGGGCCAGCTGACCAAGACCCGGGCCGGCCTTGTCTGCGAGCGCAGCCTGTGCGGGTTTTCCAAGGCGCTGCATGTGGGGGACTTCCTGCGCCTGAGCCACGGGGAGCGCCACTCCGGCGGCCGGGAGCGCCCCAGCATTTTGGCGGATGTGTTCGAGTCCACCACCGCCGCCATCTACCTGGACAGCGGCAGCCTGGAGGAGGCCAAGAAGTTCATCCTGCGGTTTATCGCCCCAGCGGCAAAAGCCCAGAGCGTGAAGCCCTTTAAGGACTACAAGACCACCCTGCAGGAGATCATCCAGCAGAACCCGGAGGAGAGGCTGGAGTACGTGGTCACCGGGGAGAGCGGCCCCGACCACGACAAGCACTTCACCGTGGAGGTGCACCTGAACTCCAACGTCATCGGCAAGGGCGGCGGCCGCTCCAAAAAGGAGGCGGAGCAGCAGGCCGCCCGGGAAGCCCTGGAGCTGATGGGCTACTGATGGGGAACGTGGCCATTTTCGTACCCCATGTGGGCTGCCCCCAGCAGTGCAGCTTCTGCGACCAGCGGGCCATCACCGGGGGGGGCCGGGCCCCCACGCCCCAGCAGGTGTGGGAGACCGCCCAGGCGGCCGCCGTTCACTTGGGGGAGCGGGTGAGAGAGACAGAGATCGCTTTTTTCGGGGGCAGCTTTACGGCCATCGGCAGGGATTATATGCTCTCTCTGCTGGCCCCCGCCAAGGAGGCCGTGGAGCGCTTGGGCTTTCGGGGGCTGCGGTGCTCCACCCGGCCAGACGCCATCGACGGGGAGGTGCTCTCCCTGCTGAAGGCCCACCACATGGCAGCCGTGGAGCTGGGGGCCCAGTCCATGGACCGGGAGGTGCTGCGCCTCAACCGCCGGGGCCACACCCCGGAGGACACCGCCCGGGCGGCGAGGCTCATCCGCGCCGCGGGGCTGGAGCTGGGCCTGCAGATGATGACGGGCCTGTACGGCTCCACCCCGGAACAGGACCTGGAAACCGCCCGGGCCCTCATCGCCCTAAAGCCGGACACGGCCCGTATCTACCCCACGGTGGTGCTGGAGGGCACCCAGCTTGCCACCCTGTACCAGCAGGGCAGGTACAAGCCCCAAAGCCTGGAGGAGGCCGTAGAGCTCTGCGCCCGGCTGCTGCCCCTGTTTGAAGAGGCGGGGGTGCGGGTCATCCGGGTGGGGCTCCACGCGGAGAAAGCTGTGGAGAGCCGCCGGGTGGCGGGGCCCTACCACCCCGCCTTCCGGGAGCTGGTGGAGAGCCGCCGGTTCCTGTCCCGGCTGCTGCCGGAGCTGGAAGAGCTGCCTCCCGGTGCCTATGAGGTGCGGGTGTGCCCCCGGCAGCTCTCCGCCGCCACAGGGCAGAGGCGGGCCAATGTGGAGGCTTTGGCACAGCGGGGCTATCGGGTGCGCTTTGCGCCGGACCGGGAGCTGCCCTTTGGCAGCTTCCTTCTGGAACGGCAGGAAACAAGAAATGAGAAAGGGAAGCTGGCTCAATGATCTTAAAATCTTTGGAATTGCAGGGGTTCAAGACCTTTCCCGACAAGACCAGCCTACAGTTTGAAAGGGGCATCACCTCGGTGGTGGGGCCAAACGGCAGCGGGAAAAGCAATATCAGCGACGCCATGCGCTGGGTGCTGGGGGAGCAGAGCGTGCGCACGCTGCGCTGCTCGAAAATGGAGGATGTCATCTTTAACGGCACCCCCCAGCGGAAGGCCCTGGGCTTTGCCGAGGTCACCCTCACCATCGACAACGCCGACCGGCGCCTTCCCTTCGACAACGATACGGTGGCCGTCACCCGGCGGTATTACCGCTCGGGGGAGAGCGAGTACCTCATCAACAAGAACACCGTGCGCTTGAAGGACATCAATGAGCTCTTTATGGACACGGGCCTGGGAAGGGACGGCTATTCCATCATCGGCCAGGGCAAGATCGACAGCATCGTGGCCGCCCGTTCCGAGGACCGCCGGGAGATTTTTGAGGAGGCGGCGGGCATCTCCCGCTACCGCTACCGCAAAGAGGAGTCTGAGCGCCGCCTGAACAAGGCTGAGGAGAACCTGGTGCGCCTGCGGGACATCCTCTCGGAGCTGGAGGGCCGGGTGGAGCCCCTGCGCCTCCAGGCGGAAAAGGCGGAGCAGTTCATCGCCCTGGACAAGGAGAAGAAGGGCCTGGAGATCGGCATTTGGCTGGAGACCCTGGACCGCTCCGGCAGGGTGCTGCGAGAGCACGGGGAGAAAATCTCCCTGGCCCAGGCCCAGCACGGGGAGCTGGAGGAGGAGATCCAGTCCATTGCCCAGCGCACCGAGGAAAACCTTCGGGAGGTAAACCGGTGCACCGTGGGGATGGAGGAGGCCCGCGCCCAGGCGGCTGCCCTGGATGAACAGGCAGTTCGGGCAGAGGGGGAGGCGAGCCTTTTGGAAAATGACGCCGCCCACAACCGGGAGAACCTCCGCCGGCTGGAGGGCCAGGTGGAAGAGGCCTCCCGTTCCGGCCAGGACGTGGACCAAGAGATTTCTGGCAAGCGGGAGGAGATGGCCCAGAAGGAGCGCCAGATTCAGGAGAGCCGGGACAGGCTTCTCGCCTTTACCCAGCGGCTGGAGGAACTGCGCCAGGGAGCCGATGAGGCCACCCGGCAGATGGAGCAGGCCGCGGTGGAACTGGCGCAGTACAACGCCTCTCTGGCGGAGCAGCGCATTGCCCTGTCCTCTACCCAGACCTCTGTGGTGGAGATCCGCCACCGGGCCGGGGCTGTGGAGGAGAGCGTGCGCCAGGCCCAGGAACGCCTGGCCTCTGCCCAGCAGGAGGCCAGGGAACTGGAGGAGCTGCTCCAGGCGGCGGAGACGGCTGTCTCCGGCCGGGAGAACGCGGTTAAGGGCTACGAAATGCGTTTGGAGAGCCGCCGCAGGCGGGCCCAGCAGGCCAAGGAGGCATGGGATAAGCTGGTTCTGGATGGGAACGAGCAGCTGCGCCGGGCCAAGCTGCTGACGGATCTGGAGCGGAACCTGGAGGGCTTTTCCCAAAGTGTGAAGCAGGTGGTGAAAGAGGCCGGCCGGGGGATGCTCTCCGGGGTGTGCGGCCCGGTCACCCAGCTGCTGAAAACGCCCCGGGAGTACGCCGTGGCCCTGGAGACGGCCCTGGGGGCCTCGATGCAGCACATTGTGGTGGAGACGGAGCAGGACGCCAAAAACGCCATCCGGCTGCTGAAGCAGCGGGATTGGGGCCGGGCCACTTTCCTGCCCCTGACCACCATTCGGGGCAGTGTGTACAGCCCCCGGGAGATTGAAGGGATGCCCGGCTTCGTGGGCATGGCCAACACCCTGTGCTCCTGCGAGGAGAAGTACGGCAGCATCCGGGACAGCCTGCTGGGCCGGGTGGCTGTAGCGGAGGATTTGGACAGCGCCGCGGCCATTGCCAAGCGGACGGGCTACCGCCTGCGGGTGGTCAGTCTGGACGGCCAGGTGGTCAACGCCGGAGGCTCCTTGACTGGCGGCTCCAAGGGCCGCAGCTCTGGGCTGCTGAGCCGGGCCTCTGAAATTCAGCGCATCCGGGAAAAGGCAGCGGACCTGCAGCGGCAGGCGGAGGCCGCCCAGCAGGAGTACCGCCAGCGGCAAGGGGAGCTCTCCTCCTGCGAGGCGGAGCTGGATGCCGCCCGGGGCGAGCTTTCCTCCGCCCAGGAGGAGCGCATCCGCATCACTTCAGAGCGGGCCCGGGTCAGCCGGGAACTGGAACAGCTTGCGGAAACCGCCGCCGGCCTGGAGAAGGAACAGAGCGATTCCGAAGGCCGGCTGCAAGAGCTGGGAGAGCGGGAGAAGGCGGTGCGCGCCGCCATTTCCCAGCTGGAGGGCCAGGTGCGGCAGGCAGAGACGGAAAGCCAGCGCCTCTCGGGCATTCGGGAGGAGCAGATGTCCCATTGCGACGAGATCTCCCAGACCATTCAGGAAATCCGCTTGGGAGAGTTCTCTGCCCAGAAAGATTGGGACGCCTTGGCCGCCGCTGTGGCGGGTTTGGAAGAGCGCAAGAGGGATTCCGCCGGGGCTGTTTTACGGCTGCGGCAGGAAATGGACGCCCTGCGGGAAAAAAACACGCATCTGGAACAGCAGCGGCAGGCCGCGCTGGTTCGGGCACAGGAACAGAAAGGCCAGGCGGAGGCCAAGCGGCAAAGCCTGCAGTCCATCGCCCAACAGCGCTCTGGCCTGGAGCGGGAGGCCCAAAGCCTGCGGGAGCGGGAGCGAGAGGTGACCGCCCAGCGGGAGAATGTGGGGCGGGAGCTGGCCCGCTTGCAAGAGCGCTCTGAAAACCTGCAGAAGGAGTACGAAGCCATCCTTTCCCGCATGTGGGAGGAGTATGAGCTCACCCGCCGGGAAGCGGAAGAGGTGGGAGAGCGGATTGAGGACCTTCCCACCGCCCAGCGCCGCCTGGCGGAGCTGAAAAACAAGATCAAGGCCCTGGGCGCCGTAAACGTGGGCGCCGTGGTGGAGTACCAAGAGGTGTCAGAGCGGTATGCGTTCTTAAAGAGCCAGGTGGATGACGTGGAGAAATCCAAGGCCGAGCTGCTGGAGCTGATCCAGGACCTGACCAAGCACATGCGCCAGCAGTTTACCGAGCGCTTTGCCCAGATCAACCAGAACTTCGGCCAGATCTTCCGGGAGCTGTTCGGCGGCGGGGCGGCGGAGCTTTCCTTCACCGACGACAGCGACGTGCTCACCTCCGGCATTGAGATCAAGGTCCACCCGCCGGGGAAGATCGTCACCCACATCGAGTCCCTCTCCGGCGGGGAGAAGGCCCTGGTGGCCATCTCCATCTACTTTGCCATCATGCGGGTCAACCCGCCGCCCTTTTGCGTGCTGGACGAGATTGAAGCCGCCCTGGACGACGTGAACGTGGCGCGGTTCGCCCAGTACCTGCGGCGCATGAGCCGCCAGTCCCAGTTCATCACCATCACCCACCGCCGGGGCACCATGGAGGGCAGCGACATGCTTTACGGCGTGACCATGCAGGACCAGGGCATCTCTAAGCTGCTGGCCCTGCGCACAGAGGAGGCCGCCGAGTTCGGCACATAAACGAGAACTGATCCCAACAAGAGAGGAAGGAATACATGGGCATCTTTGACAAGATCCGGGAAGGCCTGAAAAAGACCCGGGACAATATCAGCGGGCAGATCACGCAAATGGTGAACTCCTTCACCAAGATTGACGAGGAGCTTTTCGAGGAGCTGGAAGAGCTGCTGGTCATGGGGGACGTGGGCATGAATACCGCCCAGTACATCTGCGACCAGCTGCGGAAGAAGATCAAGGAAAAGGGCATCACCGACCCCAGCCTCATCATGGGGGAGCTGAAGGCCATTGTTTCGGAAATGCTCCAGGGGGACAATGAACTCCACGCCGGCACCAAGCCCTCCATCATCCTGGTCATCGGCGTCAATGGGGTGGGCAAGACCACCACCATCGGCAAGCTGGCCTCCCGCTTGAAGGGAGAGGGCAAGTCCGTCATCCTGGGGGCGGCGGATACCTTCCGGGCCGCTGCCATCGAGCAGCTGGAGGTCTGGGCGGACCGGGCCGGGGTG
>UQRL01000025.1 GCA_900543555.1 uncultured Oscillospiraceae bacterium
CCTGCCCGCGAAAGCGTGCGCCGCCCTTTGGCGCAAGCGGGCGGAAAGGGCAAGCGGGGTGCCACAGAGACCGCTCTCGGGGCTATCGCCTACGGCTTGTGTGTGCTGTTAGGTTCGGCTTGTTCATAAATTAGTTACAATTATGTCATAATTATTGACAAACTGTGAATTGCCTGATATACTTAATCCACAATAAAATTAAAAGGAGGTAGATAAAAACTATATAAAATCGTTGAGTTCAAAAGAAACAAAACACCCGACGGACATTTTTTGAATGCAACCGAAAGGATGACAGAAATGCGGCTCTCTCACGGCCCTGGCAAAGGGAGGGAAGCGGAGAGCATGATCCTTTCCCTGGCGATGGGGCAGGCCGCGGATTGGAAGGAGATTTGAGTATGAAACGATTGTCAGTTGTGTTCCTGGCGTTCCTGTTGCTTCTCCTGGCGGTTGGCTGCGGCCAGCAGCCCCAAGAAGGGGGAGAGGCCCTTTTGGCGGGCGGAGAGCTGCGGCTGGAGGATCTGCAGGACGAAGACGGCGCGTTCCAGCTGGAGAGCCTGCCGGTGGGCACCTCCAAGGCGGATGTGCAGCAGCGCTTTGGGGATTCCCTGAATTTTGGCGGCGGTGTGGACACCTATGAAAACTGGGGCCTGCTGGAGAAAGCTTCCTACGAGGGGTACGATGTGCAAGTGACCTTTGAGCTCAACAACGAAGCACTGGAGCTGGTCCACCTGTATTTCCGCATCCCCGAGGATGCGGACCCGGAAGCGGGCGCTGAACTGTATGACGCGTTGAGCCAAGAGATGGAAGAGCTCTACGGCGCGCCGGATGATGTTCTGGGAAACGAGAACCAGCAGATCACATCCACCGTCTCCCGCTGGTATTCCACCGAGGGGGAGCGGCCCACCCTGGCCAATCTGGGCCACGCCCAGATGAACGGCAAAACATCCAGCCTGTACCTTATGTTTGGCTTAAATCAGTTCATCACGGACTCCTCTGCCACGGAGTGAGGTTCGATCCAATAAGAAAGCGCCCTTCCTTGTGGGGAAGGGCGCTTTTTGCGTGATTCTAGGCAGCTTTCCAGCTTACGCAGGAAGGGGGACATCCGTCCCCCCTTTTGGGAGTGTGGGGAGGCAGGACCTACGGGTCTCGGCTGCCGCCTCGGGTGCTGTCTGCCAGTGGCAGACGCCCAGCACCGACCGAAGTGGCAACGTAGACCGGCCGCTGGGCAACGTCCCACCGGGACGTAGCGGCCTTTTGAAAAAGCTGGCAAAATTTTTACGTTTCTCTCCCAACCCAAGCGCGGGCTTTTGGGCTAGCGGCCCTCAGAAAACCCCGCCGCCCTAAAGCGGCGTGCGCGTCTTGAGAGCGCAGGCACTGCGCCGCGACTTGAGAGCCCAGGCACTGGGCCTTGCAAAATTCCCTCCCCCTGTGCTATGCTAATGGACATGGATTTCCATGAAATTCGGAGAGGAGAGACGCTTGCCCATGAAACCCATGATCGCCATTGTGTCCCTGTACGATGAAAAGCTGGAGAGCTATTGGATGCTGCCCGGCTATGCCCAGGGTCTGGAGGCCGCCGGTGCCGCGCCGGTCATCCTGCCCCTGACCACCGACCCCGCCGCCCTGCAGCGCTATGCCCAAACCTTCGACGGGTTCCTGTTTCCCGGCGGCCACGACCTGCCCCCCAGCCTCTACGGGGAGGAACCCTCGGAGAAACTGGGGCCCCTGGTGCCCCAGCGGGACAGCATGGAGCAGGCCTTCTTCCCCCTGGCCCTGGAGACCGGCAAGCCCATGTTGGGCATCTGCCGGGGCATCCAGCTGTTCAATGTGATGCTGGGCGGGGACCTGTACCAGGATATCCCCACCCAGTGCCCCAGCGGCGTGCAGCACCACGAGACCCCGCCCTATGACAAGGTGGCCCATCCGGTGGCCATCCGCCGGGGCACGCCCCTGTTCGAGGCCGTGGGCGTGGAGGAGATGGGGGTGAACTCCTACCATCACCAGGGCATCCGACGGCTGGGGAAAGGGCTGGAGGTGGCCGCCACCGCACCGGACGGCATGGTGGAGGCGGTGTACCTGCCGGAGCACCGGTTTGCCCTGGCGGTGCAGTGGCACCCGGAGTTTTCCCGCCTGAGCGATGAGAACAGCCGCAAAATCTTTGAGGCCTTCGTAGCAGCGGCGCGCCGGTAAAAGAAAAGCACCGCGAAGCGCGTAAAAGTTTTGATCAAACTTTTTCAAAAGTTTGCGTGGTGTGGAGCAGAGCTCCACGGCCTTAAACCGGCGCAGCCGGAAAAAGAAAAGCAGCGAGCGGGGCGCATACGCCCAACGGGCGGTAGCCCCGTGAGCGGGCGCGGGGGCACCCCAAGAGGGGGACATCCGTCCCCCCTTTTTTGGAAGTATGGGAAGGCAGAACCTACGGTTCCGCACCTCCCTTAAGACCGTAGGGCTCCGCCCTACAACCCGCAAGTTTTTTGAAAAAAACTTGACTAAAAACTTTTCCTTGTCTCTGCCAAACCTGGGCGCGGGCATAAAAGCCAGCCGCCCCCCGCAAACCCCGCCGCCCGAAAGCGGCGTGCGCGACTTGAGTGCCCAGGCACTGGGCTGCAAGAGAGTGGATTGCTTCTTGCAAAATCTGCCATTCGTGCTATAATAGAGCAAACCCTAAAAATCTAAAACAGGGCTGCCAAAGAGGCCGCGCCTTGCGGCAGCGCGGTAAAAGAGAGGTTATTTGTCATGCAGGAGATCAAGATTGAACTTACAAAAACACCCAAGCAGAAGCCCCAGGACCAGTCGAAACTGGGCTTCGGCAAAATCTTTACCGACCACATGTATGTCATGCCCTACAACAAGGAGCAGGGCTGGCATGACCCCAAGATTGTCCCCTATCAGCCCATCACCCTGGAGCCTTCCGCGATGGTGTTCCACTATGGCCAGGAGATGTTCGAGGGCCTGAAAGCCTATAAGACCGAGGACGGCCGGGTGCTGCTGTTCCGCCCGGATAAGAACATCGCCCGGGCCAACCACTCCAACGACCGGCTGTGCATCCCGGAGATCCCTGCCGATGACTTCCTCAACGCCCTAAAGACCCTGGTAAAGGTGGATAAGGACTGGATTCCCACCCAGCCGGGCACCAGCCTGTACATCCGGCCCTTTGTCATTGCCACCGACCCCTTCCTGGGGGTGCGGCCTTCCGATACCTACCTGTTCATCATCATTCTGTCCCCCTCCGGCGCCTACTACGAGAGCGGCCTGGACCCGGTGAAGATCTGGATTGAGGACGACTACGTCCGGGCCGTGCGGGGCGGCATTGGCGAGGCCAAGACCGGCGGCAACTATGTGGCCAGCCTGGCGGCCCAGGTGAAGGCCCACGACGAGGGCTACTCCCAGGTGCTGTGGCTGGACGGCGTGGAGCGCAAGTACATTGAAGAGGTGGGCGCCATGAACATCTTCTTCAAGATCAATGGCAAGGTGGTCACCCCCATGCTCAACGGCTCCATCCTGCCGGGCGTCACCCGCGCCTCCTGCATCGACCTGTGCAAGCACTGGGGCATGGAGGTGGAAGAGCGCCGCATCAGCGTGGACGAGCTGGTGGAGGCCGCGAAATCCGGCGCTCTGGAGGAGTGCTGGGGCTCTGGCACCGCGGCGGTCATCTCCCCGGTGGGCGCCCTGCGCTACGAGGACACCGTGATGGAGATTGGCGGCGGCGGCATCGGCCCTGTCAGCCAGAAGCTGTACGACACGGTCACCGGCCTGCAGACCGGCAAGGTGGAGGACACCTTTGGCTGGACCGTGGAGGTGGATGGCTAAAGCCCTCCCTCCCAACAGAACCCAACAGAAAACGCCCCTCTGGGGCTGCGAAGAAAGAGGAAATCCGGCCCGTGCCGGGTGTCCTTTCTGCGTCCTTCCCATTGCCTTTTCCCCGGGACTTGGGTATACTGAAAGCATGGGGAAAGGAGGCGCGTACTATGGGAAAAAAGTGTGTGGCTTGGGTCTTGGCGCTGGTGCTGGCCCTGTGTGGATGCTCGGCGGGCGGCGGGAACAGCGTCCCGGCGGGGGAGAGCGCCCACTCCTCCGCGGTGGAAGCGGCGGCCCAGCCCACCGCCAGCCCCGCTCCAGAACCGGCCCCCGCCACGGCGGAGGGCGAGGTGGCCCGGGCCTCGAAAAGCGCCTTTGAGCTGCGGCTGGAGGACGGCTCTGTGCTGACGGTAGTGCTCACCGATGAAACACAGGTCACCGGAGATCCCCTGCTGGATGGCTGCCGGGCCACCGTCACCTATGAGGAGGCCGGCCGGGTGGGGGACACCGTCACCGCCCAGGCGGTGGCGCTGGCGGCAGCCCCTCCCACCCCCAGCCCGGCGGTGGGAAGCTCCGCCCCGGAGGAGCTTTTAGCCTCTATGACCCTGGAGGAAAAGGTGGGCCAGCTGTTCTTCGTGCGGGTGCCGGCAGAGGAAGCCGCCCAGGCTGTGGCACAGTACCACTTTGGCGGGTACATCCTCTTTGGGCGGGACTTTCAGGACAAGACCCGGGAGCAGGTGCGGGCGGACATCCAAAGCTATCAGGACAGCGCCAAGGTCCCCCTGCTGCTGGGTGTGGACGAGGAGGGGGGCACGGTGGTGCGGGCTTCCGCCAACCCAGATATTTGCGATGAGCCCTACTGGTCTCCCCGCAGGCTCTATGAAGCGGGCGGCCTGGACCTTGTTCTCTCTGTGGAGAGGGACAAAATCCGCACCCTGCAAGGGCTGGGCCTCAACGTGAACTTTGCCCCGGTGTGCGACATCACCCAGCAGGAGGGGGCCTTTCTGTACGACCGCTCCCTGGGACAGGACGCCCGGACCACCGCTGGGTATGTGGGGGAGGTGGTGTCCCTTTACGGGGAGGAGGGCATGGGCTGTGTGCTCAAGCACTTTCCCGGTTACGGCAACAACCCGGACACCCACACAGGCATAGCTGTGGATGAGCGGCCCTATGAGGCCTTCCAGCGGGAGGACTTCCTCCCCTTTGAGGCGGGCATTCAAGCCGGGGCGGGGTGCGTGTTGGTGAGCCACAACATTGTCACCTGCCGGGACGGGGAGGCCCCCGCCAGCCTTTCCCCCGAGTGGCACCGGGTGCTGCGGGAGGAGCTGGGATTTACCGGCTGCATCATCACCGATGACCTGGTGATGGACGCCATCCAGGAGTACTGCGACGCCTCCAGCGCAGCGGTACAAGCGGTACAGGCGGGCAACGACCTGCTGTGCTGCTCGGACTACGAGACCCAGTACCCGGCGGTACTGGCCGCCGTGGAGAGCGGGGAGCTTTCTGAGGAGCGCATTGAGGAATCCGCCCTGCGGGTTCTGCACTGGAAAGAGGAACTGGGGCTGCTGTAAGCCTCAAAAGGAGGTTTTTTCATGGAAATTCGAGAGTTCCCTAAAAAGGACGGGGATTTGTTCCGCCAAGCCGCCGCCCTGCTGGAGGAGTGTTTTCCCCACGCCTACAGCGGAGAGCTGGCCCGCCAGCAGATGGAGCTGTGCCTAGAAGAGGGACGCGTGTCCCTCATGGCCTGGGAGGAGGGCCGCCTGCTGGGCTTTGTGGGGGCCATGCCCCAGTACGGCGTCACCGCCTGGGAGCTGCACCCCCTGGCCGTCACAGCGGCCCACAGGGGCGAGGGCATTGGCGCGGCCCTGGTGGCTGCCCTGGAGCGGGAGGTGGCCGCCCGCGGCTGCCTGACCCTGTACCTGGGCACCGACGACGAGTTTTTCCAAACCTCTCTCAGCCAGGGGGACCTGTTTGAGGACACCTTTGAGAAGATTCAGAACATCCGGAACCTGGCCCGCCACCCCTACGAATTTTACCAGAAGCAGGGGTTTCAAATCGTGGGGGTGCTGCCAGACGCCAACGGCCCCGGCAAGCCGGATATCTGGATGGCCAAGCGGGTGGCCGCGCGGGACAAGTCGCGAACGCCGCTTTAGGGCGGCGGGGCTTGCTGAGGGCCGCTAGCCCATAGGCCCGCGCCCAGGCTGGGTGGAGACAAGTAAAAGTTTTTAGTCAAGTTTTTTTCAAAAAACTTGCGAGGTGTAGGGCGCAGTTTGCCGGTGGCAAACGCTCTGCGCCGACCGAACCGGCAGGTGAGACCGGAGCCCTACGGTCTTAAGGGGGGTGCGGGACCGTAGGTCCTGCCTTCCCATACTCCCAAAAAAAGGGGGACGGATGTCCCCCCTTTTTCCTTTTGCCCGGGTCACCCGCCGGCCTGCCCCGCCCGCTCCCGGGCCCAGTCCTGAATCTCCTTTAAAAACGCCATGCCGTACTTTTGCAGCTTGGCCTGGCCCACGCCGGGCACCTCCAGCAGCTGGGCGGGGGTGGTGGGCCGGTAGGCGGCCATGGCGTCCAGGGTGGCGTTGGAGAAGATGACGTACACCGGCACGTTCTGGGCGGCGGACAGTTTGGCCCGCACCTGGCGCAGCCGGTCATAGAGTTGAGGGTCCCCCTTGGGCAAATCCTGGGGGGCCTTCTTTTTGGGGGCGGCGTCCCCATCCTCCCGGCGGACCTGCAGCAGCACGCAAGCCTCGCCCCGCAGCAGCTCCGGGGCCCGGTCCCCCTGGCGCAGGGTGGGGTATTCCCCGGCGGATTGCTCTAAAAACCCCTGGAGCACCAGGGTGTGGATAACCTCCCGCACAAAGTCCTCCTTTTGGCCCCGCAGCTTCCCGTAGGAGGGGAAACGGTCCAGGCCCTGGCGCAGTACCTTTTCGCTCTTGCTGCCCCGCACCACATCGGTCACCATGGCGGCGCCGTAGCGGCCCCGCAGGTGCCCCACGCACACGGTGATCTCCCGGGCCTGTTGGGTCACGTCCACCTGCTGGAAGACCCCCAGGCAGTTCTGGCAGTTGCCGCACTGGGTGGGAGCGTGCTCCCCAAAGTAGTGGAGGATGTACTCCCGCAGGCAGCTGGTGGTGTGGCAGTAGCCCGTCATGGCCTGCAGCCGCCGCTCGTTCTGTTGGGCCAGCTGCTCCTGGGCCCGGGGGTCCAGGTCCTGGCCCTCTTCGCTGTGGGCCAGCAGGAACCGGGCCAAACTCACGTCCTGGCCGCTGTACAGCAGAAAGCACTCGGCGGGCTGGCCGTCCCGCCCGGCCCGGCCGGCCTCTTGATAGTAGCTCTCCAAATCCTTGGGCATGTTGTAGTGAATGACAAAGCTGACGTTGGACTTGTCAATGCCCATGCCAAAGGCGTTGGTGGCCACCATCACCGTGGCCCGGTCGTAGAGGAAGTCCTCCTGGTTTTTCTGGCGCTCCTGGTCGGAGAGGCCCGCGTGGTAGCGGGTGGCGGCAAAGCCCCGCTCCCCCAGGGCAGTGCAGACCTCTTCCACCCCTTTGCGGGTGGCGCAGTAGACGATGCCGCTCTTCTCCCGCCGGGGCTCCAGCAGGGCGAACAGCTCCTGCAGCTTGTCCTTGGGGCGGCGCACCTCGAAGTACAGGTTGGGCCGGTCAAAGCT
Source organism: uncultured Oscillospiraceae bacterium (assembly GCA_900543555.1). Taxonomy (GTDB): domain Bacteria; phylum Bacillota; class Clostridia; order Oscillospirales; family Acutalibacteraceae; genus Acutalibacter; species Acutalibacter stercoravium. The sequence continues at coordinate 7,466 of UQRL01000025.1, forward strand.
GGTGACGTTCACAAAGGGATGGCGCAGCCGCAGCAGGGAGAGAATGTCCCGCCGCACCCGGGGGGTGGCCGTGGCGGTAAAGGCGGAGACCACCGGCCGCCGGGGCAGCTTGTCCACAAAGTCCGGGATGTCCAGGTAGCTGGGGCGGAAGTCCTGCCCCCACTGGGAGACGCAGTGGGCCTCGTCGATGACCACCATGCTCACCTCCACGCTCTGGGCAAAGTCCAAAAACTCCGGGGTGAGCAGGCGCTCCGGCGCCACATAGATGATCTTATACAGGCCTGCCCGGGCGTTGCGCAACGCCTTTTGATACTGCCCCCAGGTGAGGCTGCTGTTGAGATAGGCCCCCCGCACGCCGTTCTGCACCAGGGCGGCCACTTGGTCCTTCATTAGGGAGATGAGGGGGGACACCACCAAGGTGACCCCCTCCATCAACAGGGCCGGCACCTGGTAGCACAGGGATTTTCCCGCCCCCGTGGGCATAACGCCCACCACGTCCTGTCCACGCAGCAGGGCGTCGATCAGGTCCTCCTGGCCGGGGCGGAAGGAGGCGTAGCCAAAATACTGTTCCAAAACCTGCAATTTTGTGGGCACGTTCATCCTTCTCTCGCAAAGTTCTAGCGTTTAGTATACCAGAAGAACGCTTTTGGGGAAAGCGCCTGAGGGCTTGCGGAGGAAAAGAAAGAATAAGTTGATAAAGTTTTTTATATGAGATTTTTGTTTATTGGAGGGATTTTCCAATTTTTCCTTGCGGTTTCCAGGCAGAAGGTGGTATACTAAACCCAGAATGAAGGTACGGGGCGGGGAAAGCCTGCCCCTTTAAACTGGAAAGGAGTTTTTTGTTATGGCACGGAACACCTGGATGACCCGGGCCGCTGGGGTGCTGCTGCCTGTAAGCAGCCTGCCCTCGAAATACGGCATCGGCAATTTCGGCCAGGCCGCCCGTGAGTGGGTGGATTTCCTGGTGCAGGCCGAACAGCGGTATTGGCAGGTGCTGCCCCTGGGGCCCACCAGCTTTGGGGACAGCCCCTATCAGAGCTATTCCGCCTTTGCGGGAGAGCCCCTGTATATCGACCTGGACCAGCTTGCGGAGGCAGGTCTTTTGAAAAAGGGCGCCTGCAAGCGGGTGGAGTGGGGGGAGGACCCCTCTCATGTGGACTATGACGTGGTGCGCACCGGCCGGAAAAAGCTGCTGCGCAAGGCTTTTAAAAACTTTGAGGACAAAAAGGCCCTGGAGGCGTTCCGCCAGGAAAACGCGGAGTGGGTGGAGGATTACGCCCTCTACATGGCCCTGAAGGACAAGAACAAGGGCCGCCCCTGGACCGAATGGAAGAAGGGGCTGCGCCTGCGGGACCCCGCCGCCCTGGAGGAGTGCCGGGAAAAGTACAAGGAGGACGTGGACTACTACGTCTTTACCCAGTACCTGTTCTTCCAGCAGTGGGGCGCCCTGAAGGAGTACGCCAACCAGCGGGGCGTGAAGATCATTGGGGACGCGCCCATCTATGTGGCCATGGACAGCGCCGACGTGTGGGCCCAGCCCGGGCTGTTCCAGCTGGATGAGAAGAACGTGCCCACCGAGGTCTCCGGCTGCCCGCCGGACGCCTTCACCGCCGACGGCCAGCTGTGGGGCAACCCCCTCTACCGCTGGGACGTGATGAAGGAGGACGGCTACTCCTGGTGGATCAAGCGCATCAAGGCAAACCTCTCCATGTACGACGTGCTGCGCATCGACCACTTCCGGGGGTTGGAGAGCTACTACGCCATCCCCTACGGGGACACCACCGCCCGCAACGGCCGCTGGCGCAAGGGCCCCGGCATGGACTTCATCCGGGCCATCAACCAGAACGTGGAGAACGCCGCCATCATCGCCGAGGACCTGGGCTTCCTTACCCCCGCGGTAAAGCGCCTGCTGAAAAACAGCGGCTACCCCGGCATGAAGGTGCTGCAGTTTGCCTTTGACCCCAACGAGGACAGCAGCTACCTGCCCCACTATTACCCCCACAACTGCGTGGTGTACACCGGCACCCACGACAACACCACCACCCGGGGCTGGCTGGACACCCAAGAGCCGGAGGTCCTTCAGCTGGCCAAGGATTACCTGGGCTTTGAGGCGGTGGAGGACGGCCCTTGGGCCTTCATCCGGGGGGCGCTGGAGAGCGTGGCAGACCTGGCGGTCATCCCCCTGCAGGACTACCTGGGCCTGGGGGGCGAGTGCCGCATCAACACCCCCTCCACGGTGGGGGGCACCAACTGGCGCTGGCGCATGTCCCCAGAGGACATGGATGAGGAGCTGGCCGGGAAAATGGCCCGGCTCTCCTTGATTTACGGCCGTGCCTCGAAGAGTGAGCCCGGCAAGGGCCCCGCGGAAGAGCCTGCACAGAAGGCCGGGAAGAGCCAGACAGCCAAGCCTGAGAAAAAGACGGGCAAGGCTGCGAAGAAAGGAGATAAGAGCCATGCGGATGCGTGACCAATTGGAGCAGAAAGTGGGCCTGCGGTTTTCTAAGGGCCTGATGGCTGCGGACAACAAGGAGATTTACCAGGCCCTTTTGGAGCTGACCCAGGAGAAGCTGGCCGCCGCCCCCCGCATCCAGGGGGAGAAAAAGCTGTACTATATCTCCGCGGAGTTTTTGGTGGGCAAGCTGCTCTCCAACAACCTGATCAACCTGGGCATCTACGATGAGGTGAAGGAGGCCCTGGCCGAGGCCGGCAAGGACCTTTCCGCCGTGGAAGAGGTGGAGAACGAGCCCTCTCTGGGCAACGGGGGCCTGGGGCGCCTGGCCGCCTGCTACCTGGACTCCGCCGCCACCCTGGGCCTGCCCGGGGACGGTGTGGGCCTGCTGTACCACTTCGGCCTGTTCCATCAGTACTTTGAGGACCACAAGCAGGTGGAGCGCCCCGATGCCTGGCTCTCCCCCAAGAGCTGGCTGCAGGAGACGGGCACCCGGTTCACCGTGCCCTTCCCCCAGGGGGACGTGGAGGGCGTATTGTATGACCTGTATGTCTCCGGCTATGACAACGGCGTGAACAAGCTGCATCTGTTCGACCTGGCCACTGTGGATGAGGGCTTGGTGAAGCAGGGCATTGACTTTGACAAAACGGATATCCAGCACAACCTGACCCTGTTCCTCTACCCCGATGACAGCGACCGGCCCGGCCGGCTGCTGCGGGTGTATCAGCAGTACTTCATGGTCAGCTGCGCCGCCCAGCTCATCCTGAAGGAGATGGAGGACAAGGGCTGGCCCCTCACCTCCCTCCACGAGCACGCCGTCATCCAGATCAACGACACCCACCCCTCCATGGTCATCCCGGAGCTCATCCGGCTGCTGACCGCCCGGGGCCTCTCCATGGACGAGGCCATTGCCACCGTGTCCAAGACCTGCGCCTACACCAACCACACCATCCTGGCGGAGGCATTGGAGAAGTGGCCCCTGGACTTCCTGGAAGAGGCGGTGCCCGGCCTGGTGCCCGTCATCCAGGAGCTGGACCGCCGGGTCAAGGAGAAATACCCCGACCCCAAGGTGGCCATTATGGATGAAAACGGCCTGGTGCACATGGCCCACATGGACATCCACTACGGCTTCTCCGTCAACGGGGTGGCCAGCCTTCACACGGAGATCTTGGAGAAGTCCGAGCTGAAGGCCTTTGCTGACATTTACCCGGAGAAGTTCAACAACAAGACCAACGGCATCACCTTCCGCCGGTGGCTGATGCACTGCAACCCCGCCCTGGCCGCCTTTATCACGGAAAAGATCGGCCCCGGCTGGAAAAAGGACGCGGCAGAGCTGGAAAAGCTGCTCCAGTTCCAGGACGACGAGGACACCCTGCGCCGCCTGCTGGACATCAAGCACCAGAACAAAAAGGCCCTGTGCGCCGAGCTGAAGGAGAAGGCCGGGGTGGAGACCGACACCCACGCCATCTTCGATATCCAGATCAAGCGCCTGCACGAGTACAAGCGCCAGCAGATGAACGCCCTGTATATCATCTGGAAGTACCAGCAGATCAAAGCGGGGAACAAGCCCCAGCGGCCCATCACCCTGGTGTTCGGCGCCAAGGCGGCCCCGGCCTATATCATCGCCAAGGATATCATCCACCTGATCCTGTGCCTCCAGGACCTGATCGACCACGACCCGGACGTGAGCCCCTGGCTGAAGGTAGTCATGGTGGAGAACTACAACATCACCTGGGCGGAGAAGCTCATCCCCGCCTGCGATATCTCTGAGCAGATCTCCCTGGCCAGCAAAGAGGCCAGCGGCACCGGCAACATGAAGTTCATGCTCAACGGTGCCATCACCCTGGGCACCATGGACGGCGCCAACGTGGAGATCCACGACCTGGTGGGGGAGGACAATGTGTATATCTTCGGCCAGTCCAGCGAGACGGTGATGGACCTGTACGCCCGTTCCGCCTACCGTCCCGGGGATTACTACGGCAAGGATGAGGAGATCAGCCAGCTGGTGGACTTCATCATCAGCCCCACCATGATGCGCCTGGGCGACCCGGAGAACCTGGCCCGCCTGTACAAGGACATGTCCCGTAAGGACTGGTTCATGGCACTGCTGGATGTGAAGGACTACATCCATGTGAAGGAGAGGGCCTTTAAGGAGTTTGAGGACCGGATGGCCTGGGCCAAGAAGATGCTTGTAAACATCGCCAAGGCCGGGTACTTCTCCTCGGACCGCTCCGTGGCGGAGTACAACCGGGACATCTGGAAGCTACCCAGTGCCTGAGCGCTCAAGTCGCGGCGCGTGGCCGCGCGGGACAAGCCGCGAACGGCGCTTTAAGGCGCCGGGGCCTGCTGAGAGACACTAGCTGGAAAGCCCGCGCTTGAGCTGGGTGGAGACAAGTAAAAGTTTCGCCAGCCTTTTCAAGCGCGTGGCCGCGCAGGACAATTCGCGCTTTGGGGCGGCGGCAAAGGCCGCGCCTGTGCTGGCAGTCAGCGCACGTCCGCGCCGTAGGCGAGTAAAAGTTTTCGTAGTACGTCCGCAGGACGTACTGGCCTTCTTTCAAAGGCTGCGGTTGGTAAGGCGGAGCCTTACGGCCTTACCCGGCGCAGCCGGGAAAAGAAAAGCAGGGCAGCGCCCGCATGCACCCGTAGGGTGATAGGACGCTGCCCGGGCGCGGTGGCACCGAGGTTGCCCTTTCCGCAGGCGATAGCCCCGAGAGCAGGCGCGGAGGCACCGTGCTTTGAAACCCCGTCCAGCGATGCCCGTACACAGAGGCGCCAATCAGAGCCACCCATCCCACCTTCCCCAAAAAGCAGGTTTGCCTTGACTTACCGCCTTTTCATGGGCTATAATCAAACCCACAGATTTTCACGCGTTGCGTGAGGTCGCTTCCCTGGGGGAGTAGTTTGCGGCGGGCCGTCCGGCTGCCGCGGCAATGTCAACACATTGGCTGGGGCCTGGTATTGCCTGAAAAAACGAGACTCATGGAAAACGCCTGTTCCGTCACAGGATGGGGCGTTTTCCGCGAGTCTTTTTTCATGCGCGGCCCTGGGAGATCTGGAGGTAAAAGCAATGGGACTGTTGGAACTGTTTTTGGTGGCGGTGGGGCTTTCGATGGACGCCTTTGCCGTGGCGGTATGTAAGGGGCTGGCTCTGCGGAAGGTAAATGCGGGGCAAATGGCCCTGGTGGGGCTGTGGTTTGGCGGCTTTCAGGCGCTGATGCCCCTGATCGGCTACTTTGTGGGGGCCCAGTTCCGGGAGCAGATCACCTTTATCGACCACTGGATCGCCTTTGGCCTGCTGGCTATCATTGGCGGCAACATGATCCGGGAATCCCTCTCCAAAGAGGAGGAATGTCCGGACGCCTCCCTTTCAGTGAAGGCCATGCTGCCCATGGCCATTGCCACCAGTATCGATGCCCTGGCTGTGGGGGTGAGCTTCGCCTTTTTAAGCGTGAACATCGGCGCGGCGGTGAGCTTTATCGGGGTGATCACCTTTGTGCTGTCCATGGTGGGCGTAAAGGCGGGCAGCCTGTTCGGGGCCAAGTACAAGAGCAAGGCCGAGCTGGCGGGAGGCGTCATCCTCATCCTGATGGGCCTGAAGATCCTGCTGGAGCATTTAGGGGTGCTGGGATAACCAGCGCTGTTTTGGAAAGGTGGTTCCATGTCTTTGTTTCAAAAGAAAAAAGTTCTGGTGCTCTTTGGGTCACCCCAGGGCCACGGCCACACCCGTGGGCTGCTGGACGCTTTTTTGGAGGCCTTCTCAGAGAACCGGGAGTGGCAGGCTCAGGAACTAAACCTGTATGAGGAAAGCTTCCACCCCTGTGTGGGCTGCGGGGCCTGTGCCAAACAGGAGGGCTGCGTTTTCAGCGACATGGACGGCTTTGACCGTGCCTTTCGCCAGTGCGATTTGCTGGTGGTGGCCTCTCCGGTGTACAACTTCTCCTTTCCCGCGCCGGTGAAGGCCTGGCTGGACCGCACCCAGCGGTATTTCGAAGCCCGGTTTTCCCTGGGCCTGAACCCGCCGGTGAAAAAGCACCGCCAGGCCGTGCTGCTGCTGACCATGGGCTCTCAGGACGATTACGCTGTAGAGGTGTGCACCCACCAGCTGGAGCGGGCCTTCTCCGTGATGAACACCGGCCTTTCCGCCTGTGTCCTGTGGGAAGGCACCGACCGGGGAGACGGGGGAAAGGGAGAGGCACAGGCCCGGGCAAGGGCAATCGCTCTTGAAATCCTGGAAAAAATGTGATATGATGTCTCGAAGAATACTCTAGTTTGGATAGGCGGTTTTATCATGTCAGGACATTCTAAATGGAACAACATCAAGCGGAAAAAGGAAAAGGCCGACGGCGCCAAGGCCAAGATCTTCACCAAGATCGGCCGTGAGCTGGCCGTGGCTGTGAAGGAGGGCGGCAGCGCCGACCCGGCGGCCAACTCCCGCCTGCGGGACGCCATCGCCAAGGCCAAGGCAGCCAACGTCCCCAATGACAACATCGACCGGATCATCAAGAAGGCCGCGGGCGACGGCAATAACGACAACTACGAGAACGTCACCTATGAAGGCTACGGCCCCAGCGGCGTAGCTGTCATTGTGGAGGCCCTTACGGACAACCGCAACCGCACTGCCGCCGATGTGCGCCACGCCTTCGATAAATTTGGCGGGAACCTGGGCACCACCGGCTGTGTGTCCTTCATGTTCAACAAGAAGGGCGTCATTGTCATTGAGAAGGAGGGCCTGGACGAGGACACCGTGATGAGCGACGCGCTGGAGGCCGGCGCCTCTGACTTTGCCGCCGACGAGGACGTGTTCGAGATCACCACCGAGCCCGACGATTTCTCCGGCGTCCGGGAGGATTTGGAAAAGAAGGGCTACGAGTTTGTCTCCGCCGACGTGGAAATGGTGCCCGATACCTACACCACCATCACCGACGAGGACACCATCACAAAGATGCAGAAAATGCTGGACCTCTTGGAGGACAACGACGACGTGCAGAACGTGTGGCACAACTGGGACGCCCCTGAAGAGGAAGAAGAGGAATAAACCCGAACCAAAAAAGCGCCGGAGGCTTAGGCTTCCAGCGCTTTTTCTATCTCCAGCAGCAGTTCATGGGGCTTCATGTCCAGGGCTTGGGCAATGCGAAACAGGGTGTCCAGGGTGGGGCTGCGCAGCCCCCGCTCAATCTTGCTGTAGTGGGTGCGGTCCAGCCCGGCCAGGCCGCTTACTACCTCTTGGGTTTTGCCTTTTTTCTCCCGCAGCCCGCGGATGACGCTCCCAACAAGGACAGGGTCTATCATGAATGCCACCTCCTGCACTTATGGTAGCAAGGGAAAAATATTTTTATGAGGTCAGTTGACCTTGTTATTGGTATGTGTTATAATACCTGGGAAATAATACCTGTGGGTGGAAAAGAGGATGTAAAATGTTTGACAACATCGCAGAAAAAATCAAAGGCGCGGCAAAAGTGCTGCTTGTGTTGGGCTCCATTGGCTGGATCGTAATCGGAATCGCCTATTCTTACGATTGGTTCAATGAAGAGTGGAATATCCCCCTGATGATTGGATTGATTGTGGGCGGCTTGCTTCTGAACTTTGTGGGCTGTTTTGTCTTGCACGGGTTTGGAGATTTGATTGACTCGGTGCAGGACATCCGGGACAGCCTTCTCAGCTCCAACGTCCTGCCCAGTGCCCGCAAAGTTATGTACCGGTATGATGAGGAGAGCCTTCTGGGATATCTCCGCTCCATCAAGGAGTCTTCTGGAAAGCTGGCCCAGCTGGGAGAAAAGCTGGACGCAGAAAAGTGATGGGGTTTCGAGCGGCGAAAGCCGCTCTTTTCTTTTTTTCTTGCATAATTCCCACACTGGGGTATAATAGATACGACAAGAAATCGGAAAGAAAAGGGGAATGTTATGCGTCATCTCATCGACCCGCTGGACTTCACCCGCCAGGAGACCGACCGGCTGCTCTCCCTGGCGGAGGAGATTATCGCCCGCCCGGCAGAGTACGCCCACGCCTGCGACGGCAAAATTTTGGCCACCCTGTTCTACGAGCCCAGCACCCGCACCCGCCTCAGCTTCGAGTCCGCCATGATGCGCCTGGGGGGCAAGGTGCTGGGGTTCTCCTCGGCGGGCAGCAGCTCCGCCGCCAAGGGCGAGAGCGTTGCCGACACCATCCGCATGATCTCCGGCTACGCGGACATCGCCGCCATGCGCCACTTTAAGGAGGGCGCCCCCTATGTGGCCGCCCGCTACTCCCATATCCCCGTCATCAACGCCGGGGACGGCGGCCACCAGCACCCCACCCAGACCCTTACCGATATGCTCACCATCCGCCGCAACCGGGGAAAGATCAGCGGGGTGACCATCGGCCTGTGCGGCGATTTGAAGTTCGGCCGCACGGTTCACTCTCTGATTAAATCCCTGGTGCGCTACGAGGATGTGAGCTTCATCTTTATCTCCCCAGAGGAGCTGCGGGTGCCCAGCTACATTTTAAAAGAGGTGGTCATCCCCTCCGGGCACCCCTGGAAAGAGGTGCGCACTATGGAGGAGGTCATGCCAGAGCTGGACATCCTCTATATGACCCGCGTGCAGCGGGAGCGCTTCTTCAACGAGGAGGACTATGTCCGCCTGAAGGATTCTTACGTCCTCACCAAGCGGAAGCTGGACCTGGGCAAGCAGGACCTGGCCGTGCTGCATCCCCTGCCCCGGGTCAATGAGATTGCCGCCGAGGTGGACGAGGACCCCCGCGCCATGTACTTTGAACAGGCCCGGGGCGGCGTGTTCGTCCGCATGGCGCTGATCCTCACCCTGCTGGGGCTGGCCCCCGGGGTGCTGGACCATGAATAAAGGAGGGGAACCCATGCTCAATATCGACAGCATTGAAAACGGCATCGTCATCGACCACATCACCGCAGGGCTGGGCATGCGCATCTACGAGCTCTTGGAGCTGGACAAGCTGGACACCTGCGTGGCCATCATCAAAAACGCCAAGAGCGAGAAGTACGGCAAAAAGGACATCATCAAGATCGAGGGCGTGATGAACATTGACCTGGATGTGCTGGGCTTCATCGACGACAACGCCACCGTGTGCACCATTGTGGGCGGAAAGCTTGCCAGCAAGAAAAAGCCGCCCCTGCCCCAGCGCCTGGTAAATATCGTCTCCTGCAAGAACCCCCGGTGCATCACCTCGGTGGAGGACGTGGACCAGATCTTCACCCTCTGCGACGAGAAGGCCCACCGCTACCGGTGCATCTACTGTGAGCAGGAGTACAAAAAATGAGAGTGAGAAAACCCTGGGACCTCCCGCCCGGCAGCCAGGGCTGCGCCGGCGTGGGAAGAATATACGCCAAAAAGCGGGCCCGCCGGGGCCAGGGAGGCAGGCTGCTGCTGGCCTGCGTCACCCTGTGCAACGTGGGCCTCTCCCTAGCGTTGGCGGTGCTGCGGCGCCAGGAGGTCCTCCATGCCGTGAGGACCCAGGACGGGACGGGTGTCCAGGTGCTGCTGACCGCCCAAAAAGAGACGAAAACCCAGGAGAAAAGGGAAGTTTCCCCTTGACTTCCCCCGTGGGTTGTGGTACACTTTATAAGCCGCATACTGCGGGCTGCGGGAGAGCTATGCCCTTTCGCCCAAGTGGGCTACGGCCCCGCCCATCAGTAGCGAGACTAAAGAAAAGGCAGGAAACAACATGTTTGCAGTCATTGAGACCGGCGGGAAGCAGTACAAAGTGCAGTACGGCGACGTCATCTATGTGGAGAAGCTGAACGTGGCGGACAACGACACCGTGGAGTTCCCGGTGGTGGCCGTCTTCGGCGAAGAGGGCACCAAGATCGGCACTCCCTATGTGGAGGGCGCTTCTGTCACCGGCAAGGTGGTCAAGACCGGCAAGGCCAAGAAGATCACCGTGTTCACCTACAAGCCCAAGAAGAATTCCAAGCGCAAGATGGGTCATCGCCAGCCTTACACCAAGGTGCAGATCGAGGCTGTCAAGGCGTAAGATGATCTCTGTGGCGTTTTTGACTCCTCCGGAAGGCGGGGTGCTGGGCTTCTCCATGGAGGGCCACGCAGAATATGGAGAGGCGGGCGAGGACATTGTCTGTGCCGCCGTTTCCTCCGCCGCCTATCTGGTGGTGAACACATTGACGGATGTCCGCCATGTGCCCCCCTTGTCCCTGCGCGTGGACGAGGGCCAGATGTTTTTCCGGATCGAGCCGAAAGACGAGCCCCTTTGCCGGGACCTGCTGGCAGGGCTCAAGCTCCACCTCACCGCCCTGGAGGAACAGTACCCCGGGTGCCTGAAGGTGGGCTATTTGGAAGTTTGAACCCACATTTTACAGAAAGGAAGACGATTGTCATGCTGAAAATCAATATCCAGCTCTTCGCCCATAAAAAAGGTATGGGCTCCACCAAGAACGGCCGTGATTCCGAGTCCAAGCGCCTGGGCGTCAAGCGGGCCGACGGTCAGTTTGTCCTGGCCGGCAACATCCTGGTCAAGCAGCGGGGCACCAAGATCCATCCCGGTGTGAACGTGGGCCGCGGCTCTGATGACACCCTGTTCGCCCTTGTGGACGGCAAGGTGAAGTTCGAGCGCATGGGCGCCGACCGCAAGAAGGTCAGCGTGTACGCCGAGTAATGGGACGATAAAGCAAGCAGCAAGGGGCTTCTTCAGGCACTGCCGGAAGAAGCCTTTTTCTTGAAGCAGAAAGGGGCGGCACCATGTTTATAGATACCGCGAAGATCAAGATTAAAGCCGGGGACGGGGGGGACGGCGCCGTCTCCTTCCACCGGGAGAAATACGTGGCGGCCGGCGGCCCCGACGGGGGCGACGGCGGCCGGGGCGGCAGCATCCTCTTCCAGGTGGATGACAACCTCTCCACCCTGGCGGACTTCCGCTACAAGCGCAAGTACACCGCCCAGCGTGGAGAGAATGGCCGGGGCAACCGGTGCTTTGGCAAAAGCGCCCCGGATTTGACCATCTTCGTGCCCCGGGGCACCCTGGTCAAGGACGCGGAGACCGGCCGCCTGCTGGCGGACATGTCCGGGGACGAGCCCCAGGTCATCGCCAAGGGGGGCAAGGGAGGCTGGGGCAACAGCCACTTCGCTACCCCCACCCGCCAGGTGCCCCGGTTCGCCAAGCCCGGCACCCCTGGCGAGGAGCTGGAGGTCCAGCTGGAGCTGAAGCTGCTGGCGGACGTGGGCCTGGTGGGCTTTCCCAACGTGGGAAAATCCTCCCTCATCAGCGTGGTCAGCGAGGCAAAGCCCAACATCGCCAACTACCACTTCACCACCCTCACCCCCGTGCTGGGGGTGGTCACCATGCCCCAGGGCAAGTCCTTCGTCATGGCGGATATCCCCGGCCTCATCGAGGGCGCCTGGGAGGGCGTGGGCCTGGGGCACCAGTTCCTGCGCCATGTGGAGCGCTGCCGCCTGCTCATCCATGTGGTGGATGTCTCCGGCAGCGAGGGCCGGGACCCCAAGGAGGACTTCGCCGTCATCAACCGGGAGCTGCGCCGCTTCAACGCCGAGCTTGCGGACCGGCCCATGTTGGTGGCGGGCAACAAGTGCGACCTGGCTACCGAGGAGCAGATCCAGGACTTCCGGGCCTTTGTGGAGGGGCAGGGCTACGCCTTCTTCCCCATCATGGCCCCCATCCGGGAGGGAGTGGACCCCCTGATGAACAAGGTGCTGGAGGAGCTCTCCAAGCTGCCGCCCATCCGCCGGTACGAGGCGGAGGCCCCGGTGCTCCAGCCGGTGGAGGAGCTGAAGCGGGGCCAGGTGGACATTCAGGAGCAGGACGGGGTCTACTTCGTCAAGGCCCCCTGGCTGCTGAAGATTATGAACTCCGTCAACTTCGATGATACTGAGTCCCTGCAGTACTTCCAGCGGGTGCTCATCGAGACCGGCGTCATCGACGCCCTGCGGGAGGCCGGCTGCCAAGAGGGGGACACGGTGGACCTGTACGACCTGGAATTTGACTTTGTAGAGTAAGGGGCGCTTTTGTTGGATACACTTTTGCAGGAGAGCCAGTCCCCCCAGGGACTGAGCCCGCTGCCCCTGGCCTTTGTGGGGGACGGCGTCTACGAGCTGATGGTGCGGGAGTACCTGGTCTCCCAGGGAAACTGCCCGGTGAAGAAACTCCACAGCCGCAAGGTGGAGCTGGTGCGCTGCCAGGCCCAGGCCCAGGCCCTTTCTCAGGTGCTGTGGCCCCTCCTCACTGAGGAGGAGCGGGCGGTGGCCCAGCGGGGCCGCAACGCCCATGTGGGCCATGTGCCCAAAAACGCCCAGGTGGCGGACTACCACGGCGGCACGGCCCTGGAGGCATTGTTTGGCTGGCTGTATTTGAAGGGGGAGCTTGCCCGCCTGCGGGAGCTTTTCACAAAGGTGATGGAGGCGCAGAACGGATAAACGGAGAAAGGCGTGATCGGATGAAGACGGGCAAGGCGAAAACAGTGCTTTTGGACCTGCTGCTCATGCTGGTGGGGTCCGCGGTATACGCGGTGGAGGTCAACGCCTTTACCGCTCCCAACAACATTGCCGCAGGCGGTGTGACAGGTATTGCCACCATGCTCAACTATTTGTTCGGCACCCCCATCGGCTTGATCTCCTTCCTCATCAACGCTCCCCTTGTGGTGTGGGCCGTGGTGGAGATCGGTTACAAACTGGTGGCCAAGACCATGGTGGCCATCGTGCTCACCTCGGTGATGATCGACCTGTTCTCTCACTTCGTTCCCGCCTACCAGGGGGACCCCCTTCTGGTGGCCCTGTTTGCCGGGGCCTGCGAGGGTGTGGGCCTCTCTCTTATCTTCATCCGGGGGGCCACCACAGGCGGCACGGACCTGGTGGCCCGGCTGCTGGGCCGGCGGCTGCCCCATGTGTCCATGGGCAAGCTGATGCTGGCCGTGGATGGGGCGGTGGTGGCGGTCTCCGCCTTTGTGTACGGCAGCGTGGAGAACGCCATGTACGCCTGCATCGTCATCTTCGTCTCCACCAAGCTCATCGACGCCATCCTTTACGGCACAGACGCGGGCACGGGGAAGCTGTTCTTTGTCATGTCCCCCCATGTGCGGAAAATGGGGGACCGGGTCATCTCCGAGCTGGAGCGCACCGTCACCTATTTGGACTCCAAAGGAGGGTATACGGACGAGCCCGGGGAGACCATGCTCTGCGCCGTCCGCCGGTTCGAGGTCTACCACTTGCAGCAGATCATCCGGGAGGAGGACAAGAACGCCTTCGTCATCGTGGGGGAGGCGGGCCAAATCACTGGCGAGGGCTTCCGGCCCATGCACTCTGACGACAAGCCGGTGAAGGAGCTCTTGCGGGAGCTGCGGCAAAAGTCCGGCCAGCCAAAATCGTGAGGGGAGGACCGGCGGCGCACCCGCCGGTCCTTTTTTCTGTGCAAAAGGGAAGCGCCCCCCGCTGTGGGCGGAAGGCGCTTTTGGACTGCCGTTGTCAGCGGCCGTTGTTGTGGTGGCAGTTCTTGCCGTCCATTTCGGGCTTCAGGTTTTGGCTCTTGTTGCCGTAGGTGGGAATCTCTTGGCTCTTCCCGCTCTGCGGCTGCTGGTTCTGGCCCTGACGGCTTTCAAAGGATTTATTTTTCTGTTTGTTGCTCATAGCGTGATCGCCCCTTTCCGCCCTTAGTGTGCGCGGCGAAACTGGGGCCATGCAGGGAAAATTTTGGAAAGGGAGGAATTTTATGGAACTGCCCGCCGCCTTTCAAAGGGCCATGGAAGCCCTGCTGGGGGAGGAGTACCCGGCCTATTTGGCCTCTCTGGAACAGCCGCCCCGCCGGGGCCTGCGGCGCAACCCCCTCAAGTGCAGCCAGCCCCAGCTGGAGGCGGCGCTGCCCTTTGCCCTGGAGCCCACGGCGTTCTCCCCCTTGAGCTACGCCTTTGCCGCCAGGGAGGAGGGTGTGGGCCGCCTGCCCGCCCATCACGCTGGTCTGTTCTACGTGCAGGAACCCTCGGCCTGTTCCGCTGTCACGGTGCTGGCCCCCCAGCCCGGGGAGAAGGTGCTGGATTTGTGCGCCGCTCCCGGGGGCAAGTCCACCCAGATTGCCGGGCTACTGGCCGGGGAGAGCCTGCTCTGGTCCAACGAGATCGTCAAAAGCAGGGCCCAGGTGCTGCTCTCCAACGTGGAGCGCCTGGGGGTGGCAAACGCCGTGGTGTCCTCCTGCCATCCCCAGCGGCTGTGCCAGAGCCTCCAGGGCTTCTTTGACAAGGTGCTGGTGGACGCCCCCTGCTCCGGAGAGGGCATGTTCCGCCGGGACCCTGCCGCCATTGCCCAATGGACTCCGGAGAGCCCCGCCGCCTGCGCCCAGCGCCAGCGGGCCATTTTAGATTCCGCGGCCCTGGCGGTGCGTGAGGGGGGCGTGCTGGTGTACTCCACCTGCACCTTTTCCCGGGAGGAGAACGAGGACAACGTCCGCTGGTTCCTCTCCGCCCACCCGGAGTTTGCGCTGGTCCCCATCGAAGCTGGGTTTGGCCGTCCGGGCCTGGAGAACCTGCCAGTGCGGCGCATCTACCCCATGGACGGGGGCGAGGGCCATTTTGTGGCCAAGTTCCAGCGGGTGGGGGAAAGCTCCTGTAAGGTAGGCACCTTTACAGCCTATCTCTCCCGCCGGGAGGAGGGGGAGTTCCAAGGGCTGTTTGAGGAGCTGTTCACCTGTCCCTGGCCGGGGAACGCCGCCCGGTTTGGAGACCGGGTGGTGCTGCTGCCCCAGGGTTTGCCGGAGCTTTCGGGCCTGGGGGTGCTCCGGGCGGGGGCGGAGTTGTGCCACCAAAAGGGCAAGCGCTGGGAGCCCTCCCACGCCGTTTTCCAAGCCGCCCGCAGGGAGGACTGCCGCCAGACTTTGGATCTGCCCTGGGACGCCCCGGAGCTTCTGGCCTTCCTCCGAGGGGAGGAGCTGGACTGTGAGGGCAAGGGCTACACCGCTGTCTGTGGCGGCGGTGTGCCCACCGGATTCGGCAAGGCCTCCGGCGGCCGGTTGAAGAACCACTATCCCAAGGGATTGCGGTTACTTTCTTGAAAGAAAGTAACCAAAGAACTTTACCTTCGCGGGGCGCGGCGCAAGCCGCCGCTTAGTTTGCGCGGGCTTTTAGCCAAGTGTCCGCGGTGTATGGCTGGGCGGGGCGTTCTCTTCCGGGTTTCTAAAAGAAAAGCCTGCGGGGCCCTCACTTTATCTTAAAACCCCACCTTGATGAGCCCCTGGGTGTAGTCTTGGCCGCAGGGAAGGGGGGCAGGCAGGGAGAGGGCGTACAGGTCGTCCGCCCGGGCCTCCTGTTCAAACAGGGCAAGGGCCTCTCTGCCCAGCTTTTGAAAGTCCCCCGCCCGCAGCGCCAGGGGCAGGCTGGGCTGTGCCTGACGGAGAATGGCTTGACCGGTGGGAGTCATACCCAGCACCCGCAGATAGGGGGGCTGGCAAGGCGCATCCCTTAATACGCCTAAAAAGGCGCTCATACACAGCCGCCGCACCCGGGCGTGGGAGTACCGCTTGGACTTCACCAAGGCGTAGAACTCCTCCAAACTCCCCGCCTGGCGGGCCGCCTGGTACAGCCGGTTCTCCAGGCCCTCGCTCACGTCCGGCAGGGCGGCGAAATTCTCCACTGTCATGGAACGCAGCCGGCACAGCACCGCCCGTTCCAGCCGCTCCAAAGAGGATGGGCACTTTCCCTGGGCCCGCAGCTCCTCCCACAGGGACAAGGTGGCCTGGGGCAGCCGGCCGGTCAAATCCGCTCCCTGGCGGAGCAGTTCCCGGGCCTGGCTGGCGGAGAGGATAGGCCCCTGTGGGTCAGGCACATCGTGGCCGGCGCCTTGGCGGGGGAAAGCCTCCGCTTTTAGCCCGTCCCCCTGGGACAGGATTGCCTTGAGATATTCCACCCCCAGAATGCAGTTGGGCTTCTCCAGCAGGGCGGCGGTCTCCTCTCCCACCAGATGGGCCGCGGCCCGCTGGCGCCGCCGGGCAAAGGGTAGGGTGGGCTCCACCTGCTGGAGGGCCTGGGGGAACGCTGGGGAGAACAGGGCCCGGGCCAGCTGCCACAGGGGCCGGATGTCCCCTTCCTCGCTGCCGAAGAGCAGGGTGTCCACGCACCCCAGGGCCCGGGCCAGGGCCACGCCCCCCGCGGCAAAGCGCTCCGCCCCGGCCAGAGCCCAGGGCAGGGGCAGCTCCAGCACCAGGTCCGCGCCGCTTTCCAAAGCCAGGCGGGCCCGGGCCCACTTGTCCAGGATGGCCGGCTCCCCCCGCTGGACAAAATTCCCAGAGAGCACGCACACCAGCCCCCCAAAGCGGGATTTTGCGTGGGCGAACAGGGCCTGATGCCCCTTGTGCAGGGGGTTCAGCTCGCAAATGACGGCACAAACTTTCATTTTCTCTCGCATTTTCCTTGAAAACTCCTTGAATTTACCGGGGAAATGTTCTAAAATGGGACTGCGTCTTATAGCAATCATTTTACACGAACCACCCGCCCGGCACAAGGGGGCGGGCAAAAAACGGATGTTTTACGGGGCTCCCTCACGATGCGCCGCCATTTGGGGGTGCTTTGCTGCGCCGGGATGGCCCTGGGAAACCAATTTTGGAAAGGAAAGATCAGGAACATGAAAATTCTCGTCATCAACGCGGGCAGCTCTTCCCTGAAGTATCAGCTCATCGACATGGACAACGAGCAGATGGTGTGCAAGGGCAACTGCGAGCGCATCGGCATGCCCGGGGGCATCTTCACCCATAAGACCGCCGACGGCCGCGAGCTGAAGAAGACCGTGAACATGCTGGACCACGCCGCCGCCTTTATGCAGGTGAAGAACGCCCTCATCGACGGGGAGTATGGCGTCATCAAGAGCTTGGATGAGGTCTCTGCCGTGGGGCACCGCATCGTGCAGGGCGGCGCCATTTTCCACGAGTCCGTGCTGGTGGACGAGAAGGTCATTGAGGACATCGAAAGCCTCATTCCCCTGGCCCCCCTGCACAACAAGGCCCACAGCCAGGGCATCCGCGCCTGCCGCGAGGTCTTTGGCGAGCAGGTCCCTGAGGTGGTGGTGTTCGACACCGCCTTCCACGCCACCATGCCCCCCAAGGCCTACATGTTCAATGTCCCCTATGAGTATTACGAGAAGTACGCCGTGCGCCGCTACGGCTTCCACGGCACCTCCCACCGCTATGTCAGCCACCGCTGCGCCCAGCTTATGGGCCAGGATATCAAGGACCTGAAGATGATTACCTGCCATCTGGGCAACGGCTCCTCCATCACTGCCATTGACGGCGGCAAGGTCATCGACACCAGCATGGGCCTGACCCCCCTGGATGGCTTTATGATGGGCAGCCGCACCGGCACTCTGGACCCCTCTGTGGTCACTTTCATCATGGAGAAGGAGCACCTGACCCCCTCTGAGATGGACCAGATCCTCAACAAGAAGTCCGGTCTGCTGGGCATCTCTGGGGTTTCCAGCGATGACCGCGACGTGACCAAGGCCGCTGCCGAGGGCAACGAGCGCGCCAAGCTGGCCCACGAGATTCTGGAGTACCAGATTTCCAAGTTCATCGGCGGCTATATGGTGGCCCTGGGCGGCTGTGACGCCATTGTCTTCACTGCCGGTGTGGGCGAGAACCAGTCCCATCACCGCCAGGTGGTGGGGGATTACCTGAAGTTCCTGGGCGTGAAGATTGATCCCCAGCGGAACGAGGAGATGGTCCTGGGCAAAGAGGGCCTGATCTCCACTGACGATTCCCCCATCAAAGTGTATGTCATCCCCACCAACGAGGAGCTGGTCATCGCGCGGGACACCAAGGCTCTGGTGGAAAAAATGTAAGGAATCCCGCTGGAAACGGGTGATAAGCAAAGCCTCCGGCTTCTGTGCCGGAGGCTTTTTTGGGCGCCAATTTCCGGCAATTTGTGAATTTTAGGCCCTAAAGGTTGCAAGTTTGTAATCTTTTCGCTATAATAAAAGTCAATCTTTTCTCAACGGATAAAACTACCTTTGTGATTTTAGGGAGGTCCAACGTGATAAAAACGGGAAACAGAACGATGATCACATGGGTGGCACTGCTTTTGGCGCTGCTGCTCCTATTGCCTGCTCCGGAAACACTGGCGGCGGAACTCAGCTCCGTGCCGGAAAGCTCCGCCATAGGCGAGATCTCCTCTCAGCCAGAGGATTCCACTGCGGAGGAGAGCTCTCCCCAGGCGGAGAGTTCCTCTCAGGTGGAGGGATCCTCTCAAACTTCCGAGGAGTCCAGTGTCCCAGAGGAGGAGAGCGTGTCCTCGGAAGAGAGTTCCCTCCCTTCAGAGTCCTCCCAGGAGGAAGGGGAAGAGGCTTCTCAGCAGGAATCCAGCAGCCTGGAGGATTCAGAGGAGGACACCTTTGCCGCCTACCCCCTGCTGGTGACCGGCGGCCATGCGGCGTACATGCACGGGGAGGCCGGCGCCCGCTTCTATCCGGACCGGGCCATGACCCGCGCCGAGATGGCCCAGGTGCTCTACAACTTGCTGGCGGCCAAGCCCCCCGTGTCCGAGAGCCAGTTTGAGGACGTGGACTCCGGCGACTGGTATTACACCGCCGTCAACTCCCTGGCGAAGGCGGGCATCCTCAGCGGCTATGAGGACGGCACTTTCCGGCCTGGCCGCACCGTCTCCCGGGCGGAGTTCGTCACCGCCGTGTGCAAGTGCTTTGGCCTTACGGATGGTGCAGACAGCGGCTTCTCGGATGTTTCCGGGTGGGCAACCGGCTATATCAACGCCGCTGTAGAGCAGGGGTGGATTGTAGGCATGGGGGATGGGACTTTCCGGCCCAATGCCAGCTTGACCCGCGCCCAGGTAACCCCCATCTTGAACAAAGCCCTGGACCGCACCGGCGACGGCTTTGCCGCCGACCGCAACACCCAGGAGTTTCTGGATGTGCCCACGGGCCACTGGGCCTTCCTGCACATTGCCGAGGCAGCCGACCCTGTAGAGGATGAAGGCGGCGGGGATGATCCCAGTGTGGATCCCCCCGGAGGCTCGGACTTCGAGGTGGGCCAGACCGTGCGGGTCACCGCCACAGACGGCCTGCGGCTGCGGGAGGGCCCCGGCACCAACTATGAGCAGATCGGGCTGCTGGCGACAGGCACGCTGCTCACGGTGACCAGCGTAGCCAGCAACGGTTGGCTGGGGGTGGAGACCTCCGGCGGACAAGCTGGATTTGTCAGCTCGGAATATGTGGCGGTCCACACAGGGGGTGGCGGCACCGCTGAGGGGGCGGCGCTGAGTACTTACAGCTTGACCCTGTGCCAGTATCAGAGCGCCCTGCTCAATGGCTCGGTGGAGTCCAACCTCTCCGCCATGCGGTGGGACAGCAGCGATTCCTCCGTGGCCTATGTGGGATACACCGTCCCCTATGGCGATAACGTGGAGAGTGCCGTCATCTACGGGGCCAATCCCGGCACCGCCACCATCACCTTTACTGACGACGCGGGGGCCACTGCCACCTGCCAGGTCACGGTCACTGCGGCAGAGGATGTGCGCTCCGCCTACGCGGAAGGGAACATTGTGGCCCGCAACACCGACTTCGACCTGGTGGCCATCACCGACACCAGCAAGACAGAGGTCCGCTTTGAGATCGTCAGCGGCAGCCCTGCTACCGGCGCTTATACCACCACCAGCTATGAGATGGAGAGCCAAGTTTCCTCCTACGGCCTGCCCACCAACAATGTGCATGTCTTCCGCCGCACGGTGCAGTTTACCGCCGCGGGCACCTACACGGTGCGGGCCTATTCCCGCTCCTCCTCCTCTGCCAGCTGGTCCTCGGACTACTACGAGTTCACTGTGCAGGTCACTTCTACCAATGTGAGCGCCACCACCGCTACGGATGACATCCGCCGCGCCAGCGGGGAAATCATCACCGTGCTGGGGGACTTTGAGGGCTTTGTCCCGGAGATTGAGGCAGACCCCCTGGTGGCGGGCAGCCCCACGGTGGGCTATGGCCTGGTCATCCGGCCCAACGGCACGTTCTACAACAACATGACCCGGGATGAGGCCTACGCCCTGCTGGTGAACACTGTAAACAAGGAAAGCTATGCCAGCGCGGTGGAGAGTTACCGGGCCAGCCACAACATCAAGATGAGCCAGGCCCAGTTCGATGCCCTGACTAGCTTTGTGTACAACCACGGCCCCGGGGTGCTTTCCACCCAGTACGGGTACATGACCGTGCTGCTCAATGCAGTGGACCCCTCGGATATTGACAATGGCGCGGTGTCGGGCACAATCAACAACACAGATGTGGACTTGGACGCTGTGCCGGTGTATTCCACGCCGGGTGGTTCCTCCCGCACTGCCACTTTGGGTTATGGGGTTACAGTCTCGGTCACAGACTACGAAGTGTACCGCAGCAGCACCCAGCAGGAGGTTTGGTACTATGTGACGGCGGGTTCCGTCAAGGGATGGATCTCTGCGGGCTATGTGAAGCTCTCCGGCAGCCGCCAGTGCGACCTGACCTATGTGGATTCCACTGTGCTGGCCAACAACTTCCTCCAGTGGAACACAGGGGGGATTGAAGGATTGGTGAACCGCCGCATCGCGGAGTGCAACATTTTCTTCTTTGGCGATTACGAGAAGGCCATGAAGGCAAGCGGATATTGGGGCGTGAACTATTACGGCTACCACTTCCCCGATGACATCGCGTATCTGGACAGCAACCAGTGAGCTTAAAAAAGAGGCCGCCCCTCCCACGCTGGGAGAGGGCGGCCTTTGGCATATCACTTGTTCATCCAATACTTCCGGTCCAGGGTGCGGTACTGCACCGCCTCCGCCGCGTGGGCCGTGTCAATCTTCTCGCTGCCCTCCAGGTCGGCGATGGTGCGGGCCACCTTCAGCACCCGGCCATAGGTCCGGGCGGAGAAGCCGAAGCTGTCAAAGGCACGGCGCAGCAGCTGGGAAGCGGCCTGGGTGGTCTGGCACATCTCCTGCAAGTCCCCGGCGGGGATGTCCGCGTTGCAGGCGTAGGGCTTGCCCTCAAAGCGCTGATTCTGGCGCTGCCGGGCGGCGTTGACCCGCTGGCGGATCTGGGAGGAGGGTTCTTCCTTCCTGGTGGAGGAGAGCTCCTCAAAGGGCACGGCGGGCACTTCGATGTGCAGGTCGATGCGGTCTAACAGAGGGCCAGAGACCTTTCCCAAATAGCGTTCCACCGCATGGGGAGAACACAGGCAGGGATGGGTGGGGTGCCCAAAGTATCCACAGGGGCAGGGGTTCATGGCAGCCACCAGCATGAACCGGCAGGGATAGGAAGTGGTGCCTCCCACCCGGGAAATGGTCACCGTGCCATCCTCCATGGGCTGGCGAAGCACCTCCATAGAGGCCCGGGCAAATTCGGGCAGCTCGTCCAGGAACAGCACCCCGTTGTGGGCCAGAGAGACCTCCCCTGGCTGGGGCGTGGGGCCGCCCCCTGCCAGCCCGGCGGTGGAAATGGTGTGGTGGGGCGAGCGGAAGGGCCGGGTCCGGATCAGGGAGACTCCCGGCGGCAGCTTTCCCCGGATGGAGTGGATCTTGGTGGTTTCCAGCGCCTCTTCAAACGTCATCTCTGGCAGAATGGAGGGCAGGCGCTTGGCCAGCATGCTCTTGCCGGAGCCCGGCGGGCCGATGAGCAGCACGTTGTGGCTGCCGCTGGCAGCGATCTCCAATGCGCGCTTGGCCTCGGGCTGCCCCTTTACATCGGCAAAATCCAGGGGCTCTGGAGAGGCGGCGTCCCCATACTGGGGCACGGCCGGAGAGAGCTCCAGCATGCCCCGCAGATAGGCAAACAGCTGGGGGACATCCCGAATGCCATACACCTCCAGCCCCTGAATAACCGCGCCCTCCCCGGCGTTTTCCGCCGGGACAAACAGCCGCTTAAACCCCGCCTCCCGGGCCTTGTCGGCCATGGGCAGCACGCCCCGAATGGGCCGCAGCTCCCCAGAGAGGGAAAGCTCCCCCAGGAAGACGGCGTCCTCCGTGTGGCAAGAAAGCTGCCGGGAGGCTTTGAGCAGAGAGACCAGCAAGGGCAAGTCGTAGATGGGGCCCTCTTTCTTCTTGTCGGCAGGGGCCAAGTTCATGGTGATGCGGCTGACGGGAAAGTCAAAGCCGCAGTTCTTCAGGGCAGAGCGCACCCGGTCCCGGGATTCCTTCACCGCCGCGTCAGGCAGGCCCACCAGCTCGAAGGCGGGCAGCCCTTGGGAGAGGTCCGCTTCCACTTCTACAGGAAATGCCTCCATGCCATAAAGGCCCATGCTGTATATTTTCGACACCATCCCCACACACCGTCCTTCCTCGGAAATGCTGGTTTCATTATACGACAGCTTTGCCGGGAATACAACGCGCTGTTGAAAAATGCTGCCCAATTTTGCGGAAGGAAAGAAGAACTTGACGAAACCGTCCTTCATGGGATATGATAGGGGCAGGAAAACACAGGGAAAAGGGGTGCGGCATGGAGCTTCAGCAGTGCAGCGATGTCCAGCTGGCCGCCCTGGTGCGCCAAGGCCAGGGCGAGGCCTTTGCGGAGCTTTCTGCCCGTTACCTGGGGCTTGTCCGGGGGAAGGCCAGGCTCTTCGAGGGTGCCGCAGCCCCGGAAAAGGAAGACCTGTGGCAGGAGGGGCTTTTGGGGCTGTATGTGGCCGCCATTTCCTTCCGGCAGGAGGGAGGGGCTTCTTTTCCCACCTATGCCGGCGTGTGCGTTTACAACCGCATGGCCAGCGCTGTACGCAGGCACGCCAGCGGCGGGAACCGCACTCTCAACGAGTCCGTCCCCTTGGAGGAGGACCGCCCTGCCCCTTCCCGGGAAAGCCCGGAGTCCCTTTTGGAGCTGCGGGAGGATTTCCGCGCTCTCTGCCGCAAGATGAACGTGGCCCTTTCCCCGGCGGAGCGCCGGGCGTTAAAGCTGTACCTGGGCGGCTGCTGCCGGGAGGAGGCTGCCCGGCAGGCGGGGGTTTCCCTGCGTGCCTATGACAACGCGCTGTACCGGGCCCGGGAAAAGCTGCGGCGGCCTTAGCGCACACATGCCCTGCCGCGCGGGGGTGGGCTTCCCACCGGGCCGGTGCGACTCCGTCCCAGGGCGTATCACTGAACAACAAAGCGAGGTAAAAAGAGATGTACGAAGACAAGACGCTGGTCTGCAAGGAATGTGGCAAGGAATTTGTATTCACCGCCGGAGAGCAGGAGTTCTACGCTGAAAAGGGCTTTGTGAACGAGCCCCAGCGCTGCCGGGACTGCCGCCAGGCCCGCAAAAACGCCGCCCATCCCCAGCGGGAGATGTACACCGCAGTGTGCGCCGCCTGTGGCAAAGAGGCGCGGGTGCCCTTCCAGCCTCGGGAGGACCGCCCTGTCTATTGCAGCGAATGTTTTGCCCGGATGAAGGAAGAGCAGGCCTAAAGCGGCCGTTTTCCACAAAAGCAGAGCGTCCCGCCCCAGCGGCGGGGCGTTCTTTTTTGTCATTTTTGTATTGCGGAGCGGCCCAAAGGGTATTATAATAATAACACAAACCAAAATATTGTGAAAACGGAGGAATCTACCAATGGCTTCCATTACAAAAGATACCATTATCGGCGAAATTCTGGACATGGACCAGACCACGGCGCCCTTCTTCCTGGAGATGGGCATGCATTGCCTGGGCTGCCCCTCTTCGCGCGGGGAGACAGTGGAGCAGGCCTGCATGGTTCACGGCGTGGACGCGGACGAGCTGGTCAAAAAGCTCAACGAGCATTTGGCGAACAAGTGAGAATAGCGAAAGCCACTGCCGCGCGACACCTTCTGCCGGGCGGCAGTGTTTTTTCTAGGGGGTGGTCTTGATGCGGCCGCTGTTTCAGCTGGGGCCCAGGCTGGCCCTGTGCGCCGCCCTGGTGCGCCAGGGCAGCTCTCTGTGCGACGTGGGCACCGATCACGCCTATTTGCCCATTTGGCTTCTCAAAACGGGAAAAATCTCCCGGGCCCTGGCCTGCGATATCAACCCCGGCCCCTTGGAGGCTGCCCGCCGGGATGGGGAGAAGTACGGCGTGGGGGAGGAGCTCTCCTTCCGCCTGTCCGATGGGCTGCGGGCCGTTTCCCCACAGGAGGCGGAGGACACCGTCATCGCGGGCATGGGGGGCGAGCTGATTCTGCGCATCGTGCTGGAGACGCCTTGGCTGCGGGATTCATCCAGGCGCCTGGTGCTCCAGCCCATGAGCTCCGTGCCCCAGCTGCGCCGGGGCCTGGCCCAGGCGGGCTTCGCAGTCCTGGAAGAGGAGGCCGTGGTGGACGGGGGCAAGGTCTATTCCGCCTTTGCGGCCCAATACCGGGGCGCTCCCCGGGAGGAAGGTCCCCTGTACCCCTATGTGGGAAAGCTCCGCCCGGGGGCGCCCCATGTGGAGCGGTACGCTCAAAAGGTGCTGCGGGAGCTCTCCGCCCAGCGCCAGGGGGCCCTGCACACGGGCCGGGAGGCAGAGGCCGCCCGCCTGGAGAAGCTCCTGGCACAGATTCAAACGGCATATCTGCCCCAGGCTTGAGCCCCCTTTGAGAAGGGGAACAGGGTGCGGTCCCACACTTCTCAAATGGAAAAGGAGAACCTACTTATGGCAAGGATTTGTGACATCTACGACATCATCGACGCGGTGGCGCCCTTTTCCACCGCCTTGGATTTTGACAATTCCGGACTGCTGGTGGGGGATGGCAACACCGTGGTGACGCGGGCCCTGCTGGCACTGGACATCACCCCCGCTGTGGTGGAGGAGGCCGCTTCCATGAACGCCAACTTGATCCTCGCCCACCATCCGGTGATCTTCCATCCCCTGAAAGCACTGGGCCCCCAGGACGTGGCCTATCAGCTGGCTAGCCGGGGCATTGCCGCCCTGTGCTGCCACACCAACCTGGACCTTTCCCCCATCTGCGGGGTGAACGTGGCCCTGGGCAGCAAGCTGGGGCTGCGCAGCGTCCGGCGGGAGGATGTGTTTGGCGAGGAGTGCGTGCTCTACTCCGGAGAGCTGGAAGAGCCCCTGGAGCCAGAGGCTTTCGCGGCTTTGGTAAAGGAGAAGCTCTCCGCCCCGGCGGTGAAGTTCTGCCCCGGGGACCGGCCGGTGCAGCGTGTGTTTTTCTGCAGCGGTGCCGGCGGGGAGAATGTCCGCCTGGCGGCCTGCCGGGGGGCGGACGCCTACCTCACCGGGGAGATGAAGCACCACGAACAGCTGGAGGCCGCCCGCTCCCGGCTGACCTGCGTGGCCGCGGGCCACTATGAGACCGAGCGGGTTTTTGGAGAGTTTTTGGCCTCCTATTTGAAAAAACGGGTGCCGGATACGGCTTTCCTGCTTTCCCAGGCGGATCAGCCCCCTCTGCGGGCCCTGTAATACATATTTCAGAAAGGACAACCATACCTATGGCATTGGACGGCGCGTTTTTAAGACATATCAAAGGGGAGCTGGAGGCAAGCCTTTTGGGGGCCCGGGTGGACAAAGTCCACCAGCCCAACCGGGAGGAGCTGCTCATCGCGTTCCGCACCCGGGAGGCGGCGTATAAGGTGCTGTTCTCCGCCCGGGCCAACTCCGCCCGGGTGCACTTCACCGCCATCCCCCTGGAAAACCCTAAGCAGCCGCCCATGCTGTGCATGCTGCTGCGGAAGAAACTTCAGGGGGCCAGGCTTACGGCCATCCGCCAGCCGGAGCTGGAGCGCTTGCTTCACTTCGACTTCGACGCCATCAACGAGCTGGGGGACCACGTCACCCTCACCTTGACCATGGAGGTGATGGGCCGGTACAGCAACATCATTCTCTCCGATGAAAACGGCAAGATTATCGACGCCCTCAAGCGGGTGGACGCGGAAATGTCCTCTCAACGGCTGGTGCTGCCGGGGCTTTCCTACCGGCTGCCCCCTCCCCAGGACAAGCTGTGCCCTCTGTCCGCCACCTCCCAGCAGGTGGTGGAGGCCCTAAAGGCCCTGCCCCGGGACATGGAGCTCTCCAAGGGGTATCTATCCGTGTTGCAGGGGCTTTCCCCCATTGTCTGCCGGGAGCTGGCCCATCAGGTGGGCCGGGGCCGGGAGCTGACGGTGAAAACCTTGGACGAAGAGCAGCTTTTCCGGGCGGGATTCTTCTTCCAGCAGCTGAAGGAAACCATCCAGCAGGCCTCCGGCCGGCCCTACATGGCGGTCAGCCCCCAGGGCAAGCCCATGGATTTCTCCTTCATGGACATCCACCAGTACGGCTCCTCCGCCGTGGTGAAGGAAGGGGAGAGCTTCTCCGCCCTGTTGGATGACTTTTACCGGGAGCGGGATAAGCAGGAGCGCATGCGGGTGCGGGAGCAGGACCTGCTGCGGCTGCTATCCACTCATTCAGAGCGGCTGTCCCGGAAGATTGGCCTCCAGCGGGGAGAGCTGGAGCAGTGTGCCGGGCGGGATTCCCTGCGGGTGGCGGGGGACTTAATCAGCGCCCATATGTACCAGTTGGAGAAGGGCCAGGAGTGGGTGGACCTGCCCAACTTTTACGAGGAGGGCAGCCCCCTGGTGCACATCAAACTGGACCCAGCCCTGACCCCCTCTCAGAACGCCCAGAAATACTACAAGGAATACCGCAAGGCCAAGACCGCCGAGGAAAAGCTCACCGAGCAGATCGACCTGGCGGGCAAGGAGCTGGAGTACTTAGAGAGCGTGTTGGACGCCCTGGCCCGGGCCGAGACCGAGCGGGACCTTTCGGAGATCCGGGCGGAGCTGCAGGAGCAGGGCTATCTCAAGCGGCTGCGCAGCAAGAAAGAGAAGCCTGCGGCGGCCGGCGCACCCATGAAGTTCACCACCTCCGACGGCTTCACGGTGCTGGTGGGCCGGAACAACCGGCAGAACGACCGCCTCACCCTGAAGACCGCCAATAACAATGATATTTGGTTCCATACGAAAAATATCCCCGGCTCCCACACGGTGCTGGTCACCGAGGGGAGAAAGCCCACGGAGACGGCTATGGAAGAGGCTGCCCAGCTGGCGGCCCAGCACAGCCGCGCCAAGGACTCCGCCCAGGTGCCGGTGGATTACACCCAAATCCGCAACGTGTCCAAGCCCCAAGGGGCCAAGCCGGGTATGGTAATTTATGTAAACTACAAAACCCTCTATGTGACCCCGGAAAGGGCTGAATCCATAGGGGGATAGAAGGGACGGCTCTGTGTCCCCGGCAATCCCGCCAAGGGGAAAGAGCTGCTCAAGCGCACAGCGCGCAGTGTTCAGAAAGGAGAGGGTCGCTTTGGTGGCAAAGAGAGTGGTGCTTACCAACCGGGAAGGGCTGCATGTACGCCCAGCAGGTCTGTTTTCCAACGAAATGCAGAAGTACATATCCGATGTATGGGTCTGCCGTGAAGAGGCGGTTGTCAGCGGGAAGAGCATCATGAACCTGATCGCCGCGGGCATCCAGCAGGGAGATGAGATCGAGATCCGCTGCTCGGGCCCCGACGAAGAGGAAGCTCTTTCCAGGGCGGTGGAGCTGGTGGAGTCCGGCTTGGGAGAGCAGGGAGGTGGCCGGCTGTGAGCGGCGAACGCGTGCTTTATGGCGTGGCGGGGTCACCGGGTATTGGAATGGGCCACGCCCTGGTTTACCGGGAAAAGCCTATGGGCAGCCTGGAGCGGGAGGTCACCGACGTAAAGCTGGAGCTGGAGCGCTACCACAACGCGGTGGAGACCTTCTGCCGCGTCACAGAAGCCAAGGCCGACCGGGTGGCGGAAATGGCGGGCAAGGAGCAGGGGGACATTATCCGCTGCCAATCCGCCATGATACGGGACCCCTATTTGAATGGCCAAGTGGAAGGGCGCATCGCCTCCCGGCAGTCGGCTGAAGAGGCTCTCTCTGCCTCTTGCGACCTGTTTATTGACCTGTTTACCGCCTCCGATGACGAGGTCACCCGCCAGCGGGCTGCCGATGTGCGGGATTTGCGGGGGGCTATGCTCCGGCTGTTGCTGGGCCTGCCCGAGACAGATTTTTCCGCCTTGAAGCCGGGCACCGTGCTGCTGGCGGAGGAACTCTCCCCTTCGGCAGTGTCGGTGCTCAACTCCGCCAACGTGGCGGGCATTGTGCTGGGCAAGGGCGGCCCCACATCCCACAGCGCCATTCTCGCCAGGGCCCTGGAGATCCCCGCGGTGCTGGGCGTGGAAGACCGCGTGCTGGACACCGCCCCCGGCGAGGAGGTCATTGTGGACGGGAACCGGGGCTGCGCGGTGTTTTCCCCCGGCCAGGTAATGCGCTCTGTCTATGAGAGCCGCCAGCGGGAGTTCTTGCAGCTGCGGGCCTCCCTGCGGGAGTTTGTGGGACGGCAGACTGTCACCGCCGAGGGGCAGAGGATTCACCTGTTTGCCAACGCTGGCAGCGTGGCGGATGCCTCGCGGGCGGCGGGTTATGGTTGCGACGGCATTGGCCTGGTGCGCACAGAGTTCCTGTATCTGGACCGCACCTCCCAGCCGGGGGAAGAGGAGCAGTTCCACGCCTACCGGCAGATACTGAGCGCTATGCGGGATAAGCCGGTGATTATCCGCACCCTGGATGTGGGCGGCGACAAGGAGCTGCCCTATTTGGACCAGCCCCAGGAGGAAAACCCCTTCCTGGGCTGCCGGGGCCTGCGTTTCTCCCTGCGGGAGGAGGATATGTTCCGGGTGCACCTGCGTGCCGTGCTGCGTGCCAGCGCCTATGGAAAGGCCCAGCTGCTGCTGCCCATGGTGACCGGTGTGGAGGAGATCCGCCGCGCCCGGGAGATTCTGGAGGAGGAGAAAGAAGTCCTGCGCCGCCGCCGCGTTGCCTTTGATGAGCACCTGCCCATGGGCGCGATGGTGGAGACCGTTGCGGCCTGCCTGGTGGCAGAGGCCATGGCCAAAGAGGTGGACTTCTTCAGCATTGGCACCAACGACTTAACCCAGTACATCCTGGGGGTGGACCGGGGCAATGCCCGGGTGGCCCACCTGTACTCCTATTTCCACCCGGCTGTGCTGCGCCAGGTGCGCCAAGTGCTGGAGGCCGCTCGGAATACGGGCACGCCGGTGGGCATGTGCGGCGAGGCCGCCGCGGACACCGCCCTTACCCCGGTGCTGCTCACCTTTGGCCTGGAGCACTTCAGTGTGGCGCCTGTGTCCCTGCTGCCGGTGCGCAAGGCCATCTCCCTGTGGAATAGGGAGGAGGCCCGGGCTGTTACGGAAGAGGCCCTGGCCTTGGATACGGAGGAAGAGGTCCGCCAGTATTTAAAGTCACGGGAAAAGCGGTAGCGCCGAAGGGAGCAGGGATGGAGCGGGCCATTTCCTGGGCGCGGCGTGGCGCCTGCCCTTAGGAAAATAAAGCCAGCGGAAGGCGGGAATGGAAATTGCACGGTTTCAAAAAGGATCGGTTTTTGCGGCGGGTGGCGGTCATGTGCCTGGGCATCCTCGTCATGGGGGTGGGAATCGGGCTTTTCAAAGTCTCTCTCATGGGAAACGATCCCTCCACCGCCCTTGGAATCGCTGTAGGGGATTGGATGGGCATTGACTTTTCCGTCACCCTCATTGCCATGAACTGCCTTTACTTTGTGATAGAGCTTCTCTTTGCCCGGGACATGGTGGGCATTGGTACGGTGGTGAACTGGTTCCTTGTGGGCCCCATCGCCTCCTTTTTCGAGAAGCTGTTCCTAGGGGCTTGGGGGCAGCCGCAGGGCTTTCCTCAAAAGCTGCTCCTGCTGGGGGCGGGCGTGCTGATCCTCAGCTTTTCCTGCGCCCTCTATCAAACCGCGGATGTGGGGATTTCCCCCTATGATTCCCTCTCCCTGCTCTTGGCCCGAAAGCTGCCCATCCAGTATTTTTGGTGCCGTATCTTCACCGATGCCGTCTGCGTGGGGGCCGCCTTCCTGCTGGGCGGGCTCATCGGTTTGGGAACCTTGGTTTGCGCCCTTGCCCTGGGGCCCTTTGTGGCATTCTTTACCAGGCGCGCGGCGGTCTATCTGGTCTATGGCAAGAAGGCTGCTGTGCCCCGCGGGGCCGGAACGGCCTGAACATTTTCAAAAAGAGGCTCCCGTCCCTGGCGCGCTGCCGGGGCGGG
>UQRL01000026.1 GCA_900543555.1 uncultured Oscillospiraceae bacterium
GGAGACCCTGGGCTGCTCTGGCATGACCCATTCCGCCGCCATGGCCGCTGAGATCCTTCCCGGCAAGACCCTGCTGGAGTGTCTGAACACCGACCTGGTGTGCGACGCCATCAACGTGGCCATGCGCGAGATCTTCAAGCAGCTGGCCTACGGCCGCAGCCAGACCGCTTTCTCTGAGGACGGCCTGCCCATCGGCGCCAGCCTGGAGGACCTGGGCAAGGGCCTGCGCAGCCAGGTGGGCACCATGTTCTCCACCGGCCTGAAGGGCGTGCGCTACATGGAGATGGCAGAAGGCTATGTCATCAAGATGGCTCTCGATGAAGAGGGCGAGGTCATTGGCTATCAGTTCGTCAAGGTGGGCAAGATGCTGGAGGATATCCGGCACGGCGTTTCTCCCGACGAGGCCTACAAGAACAACATTGGCCAGTACGGCCGTTTCGACGGCGCTGCCAAGTACATCGACCCCAGAGAAGAATAATTCCCCACACGGATGAACTAAGGAGGACAAGCAAATGGCTAATGACGTCATGTTTGAAGGCAAAGAGAGAAGAATGCCGAAGATCGAGAAGTGTCTGGCCGAGTACGGCATCGGCAGCCTGGAGGAGGCCCGCGAGCTCTGCAAGAGCAAGGGCTTCGATCCCTATGAGATCGTCAAGGGCGTGCAGCCCATCGCTTTTGAGAATGCCGGCTGGGCCTATACCCTGGGCTGCGCCGTGGCCATTAAGAAGGGCGTGAAGACCGCTGCCGACGCTGCCGAGGCCATCGGCATCGGCCTGGAGGCTTTCTGCGTGCCCGGCTCTGTGGCCGAGCAGCGCAACGTGGGCCTGGGCCACGGCAACCTGGGCGCCATGCTGCTCCGCGATGAGACCAAGTGCTTCGCCTTCCTGGCCGGCCACGAGTCCTTCGCGGCTGCTGAGGGCGCTATCGGCATCGCCAAGACGGCCAACCGCGCCCGCAAAGAGCCCCTGCGCATCATCCTCAACGGCCTGGGCAAGGACGCGGCTTACATCATTTCCCGCATCAACGGCTTCACCTATGTGAAGACTGACTATGACTTCTTCACCGGCGAGCTGAAGGTTGTGGAGACCAAGCCCTTCTCCGACGGCGAGCGCGCCGCTGTGAAGTGCTACGGCGCCAACGACGTTCTGGAAGGCGTGGCCATCATGAAGGCTGAGGGCGTGGACGTTTCCATCACCGGCAACTCCACCAACCCCACCCGCTTCCAGCACCTGGTTGCCGGCACCTATAAGAAGTGGGCCCTGGAGAACGGCAAGAAGTACTTCTCCGTGGCTTCCGGCGGCGGCACCGGCCGTACCCTGCATCCCGACAACATGGCTGCCGGCCCCGCTTCTTACGGCCTGACCGACTCCATGGGCCGCATGCACGGCGATGCCCAGTTCGCCGGTTCTTCCTCTGTGCCTGCCCACGTGGAAATGATGGGCCTCATCGGCATGGGCAACAACCCCATGGTGGGCGCTACCGTTGCCTGCGCTGTGGCTGTGTACGAGGGCACCAAGTAAGATCTCCCTTTCGGTTTAGCGTATTGTTTCAGTAAGAAAAGCGGCTCCTGCGGGGGCCGCTTTTTGCGTTGGTTGACATTCTTCCCGGTTGCTGGTATCCTTTAAGAAAAGGGCCAAGGGAGTGGCCTTCCGTGAAAAAGCGGGCGACTGTTCTGCTGGCGCTGGCGTTTTTCCTGCTGCTGGCAGGGGTGTATTTCCTTGCCCCGGTCCGCCCTTGCCAGGGCCACGGCTAACCGGCACATCCAGGAGCGCTATGGAGCCTATGGGTTTCCCCCTGCGGAGGAAAGCCTTTCTGTAGAGCTCCGCGGCCGGCGTGTTTTGGGCGTTATGGTGGAATGGGTCGCGGAGTATGGGGCGTCGGCGGAAAACGGCCAGTATCTGGCGGTTGTAAACGTGAATGGCTGGCTGCCCCTCCTAGTGGAAGAAAGCCGCCTGTACGAAACGTCGGGGAATGAGGTGGCCCTATTGGAGGAATATCTCGGAGATGAATGATACAGAAAGGGGTGCTCCCTTTGGAGCGTGAGACAAGCTGCTGCTTTACCGGCCACCGGCGCATCCCGGCTCAGGAGGGCCTGTGGCTGCGGCGCAAACTGCGCGAGGAGATCAGCGCCCTGGCAGAGGGGGGCGTTGCCACATTTCTGGCGGGAGGCGCTTTGGGCTTTGACACCATGGCTGCCCAAGAGGTGCTTCGGGTGCGGGGAGAGCGTTTTCCCCATTTGCGGTTGGTGCTGGTGCTCCCCTATGTAGGGCAGGAGTCCCAGTGGAGCCAGCGGGACGCCGCCGTCTACCGGGCGCTGCTGCGCCAGGCGGATGAGGTGGTATACACAGCGAAAGCCTATACCCGGGGCTGTCTGTTCCTGCGCAACCGCTATTTGGTGGACCACAGTGCGCATTGTGTTTGCTACCTGCAGCGGGATACAGGAGGGACGGCCTATACCGTGCGGTACGCGCGGGAGCGGGGATTGGTGATCCACGACCTGACCCAGGGTTGGAAACAGGAAAAGCCCCTGTAAAAGGGCCCGGCAGAGAAGAGGCGCAAGGCCTCGTTCCTGCCGGGCTTTACTTTGCCCTTTTTTGGCTTTAGCACAGTGCTTTTTCAGAGTGTTTGCAGCTTTGAAAAAGCTGCTGTGCAGAAAGAGAGTGTTTTTTGTGGAAAAACGCCTTTGCAAAGCTCAAAAATGAATTTTTGGATCTCCAAAAAATATTTTGGTAAAATAGCATAAAGATGTTGAAAATATCGAAGATATATGCTAGAATATAGATGCTGAAGAGAGCGGGGTGTGAACGGCCCCGGTGGAAACTGTCTCTCAGGAAAATACAAATTTTCAATCCTGCTTTGCGGAAGAAAGGAAGATCGCAATGTTTGATTTTGTAGAGCAGCCTGTTACTATAAGAAATTCTGAATACCCCATGTACAATGACCGTCCCAACCGTGTGGTTATGCAGGGCGGCTTGCAGCCGGTGGCCTTCGTGCAGGAGGATATCCGCACGCTGGAGCGCCCCCAGTCCCTGCTGGGCTCCTTCTTTGGTTTTCATAGGCGCAAGGGCTGACCATCTCCCTCCTCCAGCCCTTGAGAGTTCTCCTTTCACAGACGCCCCTGCCGCGTTTTTGCGGCAGGGGCGTTCTTTTTTTGGAAAACCGCTTGACGGATCTTTTTCCGCTTCTTAT
Source organism: uncultured Oscillospiraceae bacterium (assembly GCA_900543555.1). Taxonomy (GTDB): domain Bacteria; phylum Bacillota; class Clostridia; order Oscillospirales; family Acutalibacteraceae; genus Acutalibacter; species Acutalibacter stercoravium. Next base: position 3,190 of record UQRL01000026.1, read on the forward strand.
GATAAGAACGGCAGAGAATCCATTCATTAGGGAGGAATATCCATGCTCTATTTCAACTGCGATTACACCGAGGGATGCCATCCCCGGATTTTGGAAAAGCTGGCAGAGACCAATTTGACCCAGACCGTGGGCTATGGGGAGGACGAATACTGCCAGGCGGCCCGGGCCCTGATCCGCAAGGAGTGCGGCCGGGAGGACGTGGACGTGCACTTTCTGGTGGGGGGCACCCAGGCCAATTTCACGGTGATCCGGGCGGCGCTGCGGCCCCATCAGGGGGCCATCGCCCCAGTGACAGGGCATATCAACGGCCATGAGACCGGCGCGGTGGAGGCCACCGGCCACAAGGTGCTGGCCCTGCCCTGCGGCCCGGAGGGGAAGCTGACCGCCGCTCAAGTGGAGGAGACCGTGGCTGCCCACTGGGCCGACGAGGCCCGGGAGCACCTGGTCCAGCCCAAGCTGGTGTACATCTCCCACCCCACGGAGAACGGCGCCCTCTATACCCGCGCTGAATTGGAAGCCCTCAGCCGGGTGTGCCGGGAAAGGGGCTTGTACCTGTTTTTGGATGGGGCCCGCCTGGGCTATGGACTGACCGCCCGGGGGACGGACATTTCCATTGCGGACCTGGCCCGGCTGTGCGATGTGTTCTACATCGGCGGCACCAAGTGCGGCGCCCTCTTTGGAGAGGCTGTGGTCATCGCAAACCCCGAGCTGAAGCAGGACTTCCGCTACGCCATCAAGCAGAACGGCGGCATGCTGGCCAAGGGCAGGCTGCTGGGGCTGCAGTTCCTGGCATTGTTTGAGGACGGGCTCTATTACCGCATCTGCCGGGAAGCCAACGAGAAGGCCTACCGCATTGCCGCTGCCTGCCAAGAGGCTGGGTTCCCCTTCTTCGCCCCCTCCTCCACCAACCAGCAGTTCCCCGTCTTCCCCAACCGGCTGCTGGCCAGGCTGCGGGAAAAGTACGCGGTCTCCGTCTGGGCCAAGGTGGATGAAGAGCACACTGCCATCCGCCTGTGCACCAGCTGGGCCACCCGGGAGGAGGCGGTGGACCAGCTCATCGCGGAAATCCAAACCCTGGGCAGGGAGCTGTGAAGCCCGCCTTCCAGATGTAAACGGTCCCCGAAGCCGCCGCTCCGGGGACCGTTTTTGTCCTATTTCCCGCCCATCAGGCGTTCGCCAGCATCTGGGCCAGCGCCTGGCCCAACAGGACCCCCGCCACACAGAGGGCCACACTGGCCAGGATATAGGCCCCGCCCAGCAGGTATTTGCCGTTTTGGAACAGCGTCACTGCCTCCAGGGAAAAGGTGGAGAAGGTGGTGAAGCCCCCGCAGACGCCGGTCTGCCAGAAGAGCTTTCCCCGCTCTCCCAGCAGGCGCTGGGAGAAGAGCCCGCTGAGAAACCCGATGGCCACCGCTCCCAGAAAGTTGGTGAGCAGCGTCAGCAGGGGGAAAGCCCCCTTCCAGGGCAGCAGGCTCAGGCCGTACCGGCCCGCGGCCCCCAGGGCGCCGCCCAAGGCCACAAAAAGCAGAGAAGTCATTCCGCGTCCCTTTCTTTCCACACAGTTTGCAAGATTGGTGGAGAGCCCGGCCTGTTACAGCTCCAAGCCCTGGTAGCTCTCCTGAAGGATGGCGCAGGAGTCTCCGAATTTCTGGCGCTCCTCCTCGGTGAGGGAGAGCTCCAGCACCCGGTCCACGCCGTTGCGGTTGACAATGCAGGGCACCCCGGCGAACACATCCCGCTGGCCGTATTCCCCCCGCAGCCGGGCGGACACAGTGAGCACGCTGTTTTCATTGGACAGCACCGCCCGGACAATGCGCACCAAGGACATGCCGATGCCGTAGTAGGTGGCCCGCTTTGCCTCGATAATCTTCTGGGCGGCGTCCCGCACCTCCAGGCTGATCTTCTGCATCTCCTCCAAGCAGAACTTGCCGTCGGAGTGCTCGCAGATATCCAGCACGGATTTGGTGGCCACCATGGCCTGGCTCCAGGGGACGAACTCGCTGTCGCCGTGCTCGCCGATGACATAGGCGTGGACGTTGCGGGGGTCCACAGTGAAGTAGTCCCCCAGCAGGTAGCGCAGCCGGGCGGTGTCCAGGGTGGTGCCGGTGCCGAACACCCGGTTGGAGTTGAAGCCGGAGAGCTCATAGGTGACCCGAGTCATAATGTCCACCGGGTTGGTGGCCACCAGAAAAATCCCCGAGAAGCCCGAGTGGGTGATGGGGGAGATGATGGACTGGAACACCGCCGCGTTCCGCTTGAGCAGGTCCAGGCGGGACTCCCCCGGCTTCTGGCTGACCCCTGCGCAGATGACCACCACATCCGCGTCGGTGCAGTCGCTGTAATCCCCGGCGTAGATCCTCATGCTGGAGGGGGCGAATGCCACCCCGTGGTTCAGGTCCATGGCCTCGCCCTCGGCCCGGCGCTTGTCAATATCCACCAGCACCAGCTCATCGCACAACGCCTGGTTCAAGGCGGAGTAGGCAAAGCTCATGCCCACCATGCCGGTGCCCACCAGAACGATCTTCCTCTTGTTCAAATACATAGCGTTCCCTTCCTTTCTGAGTGCGGTCCTATTTCTATTGGTATAGGGTGCGCAAAGCGCCCCTTCACTATCCAAAATGCGGCACTGCCCGGTCGGATGCTTTTGCGGGCTTGGCGCCTTGTGTAATTATTATATCCCCAAAATTTGGGAAAATCAATAGAAAATAAGAATTTTTCTTATTTTTAAACCGTTCTGCTTTCCCTCTCGCCGCCCCCACAAAGCGACAGGGCTTTCCCCGGGAAGGACTTATAATAAGCTGTGACAGGAGGAATGCTATGACAGTTTACGCCGATGTGCTGGCCGTCACCAACCTGTATGTGGATTTTTTTCTGCTGTGGTGTGTGCGGAGGTCCCTGCACCTGCGGGTGAGAAACCGCCGTTTGGCGTTGGGCGCCGCGGTGGGGGCTGCCTGTTCCCTTGTGTGCCTGCTGCCCCAGCAGCCCTTGTGGCTGGCCCTTCTTTGGGGTGGGGGTTCTGCCGCGTTGACTACAGCGGCGGCCTTTTGCCCCCTTTCCCGCCGGGGGTTCCTCCGGGCCTTTTTGTGTTTTTGGGCCTTTTCCTTTCTCCTGGCCGGATTTTTCCTGTTCCTCATCCGCTGGTTTGCCCCACGGAACCTGGCGGTGGTGGGGCACGCGGTGTACCTGGACCTGTCCCCCCTGCTGCTGTTCCTGTTCACGGCAGCAGCCTATCTGGTGCTGTGGCTCTTTCAAAAGCTGTTCCACCGGGAGGACCTGTCCCATCAATCCCGCCGGTTCCTGGTGGAGCAAAACGGGAAGTCTGTCCAAATCTGGGCCCGGGCCGACACGGGCAACACCCTGCGGGAGCCCTTTTCCGGACTGCCGGTTCTGGTCTGCGCCCCGTCGGCCTTGGGAGAGGCGGTCCCTGCCGGCCTGGCCGGCTTGCTGGAGCGGGGGGAACCTCCCGACCCGGGGAGCTCCCTGCGGCTGGTGCCCTTTGAGAGCCTGGGCGGTTCGGGGGTGCTGCCCGCATTCCGGCCGGAACGGGTGCTGTGCCTGCCCGAAAAGGAGCCGGTCTCCTGTTACGTCGCCCTGTGGGAGCGGGGGTTTGCCGCCGGGCCGTACCAGGCCCTGTACAATCCCGACCAGTTTCCAGAGCTCGCCCACTAGCCCCTCGATCTTGTGTTTAGGAGGTCTTTGCCATGTTCCAGAAAATTCGCGATCTGCTGGCCCGGCTGCTCTGGCGGCTGTTCCCGCCGGAAAGCCGGGGCTGCCATTACATCAATGGGCCGGAGACCCTGCCCCCACCCCTGACCAAGGAGGAGGAGGCCCAGGTGATGGAGAACATCCGCAGCGGGGTGCCCGGCGCCCGGGAGCCCCTCATCACCCACAACCTGCGGCTGGTGGTGTACATCGCCAAAAAGTTTGAAAGTCCCGGCGCCAGCGTGGAGGACCTGATCTCCATTGGCACCATCGGGCTCATCAAGGCGGTGAACACCTTCCAGGTAGAGCGGAACATCAAGCTGGCCACCTACGCCAGCAGGTGCATCGAGAACGAGATCCTGATGCACCTGCGGAAGAGCTCCCAGCTGCGCCACGAGGTCTCCATCGACGACCCCCTGAACGTGGACTGGGACGGCAACGAGCTGCTGCTCTCCGACCTTTTGGGCAGCGAGCCCGACGCGGTGAACCAGGACATCGAGCGGGAGGCCGAGCGCACCATGCTCCGCAGCGCCGTGGACCGCCTCTCCCCCCGGGAGCGGACCATCATGGTGCTGCGCTTCGGGCTGGGGTCGGCCAAGGAGCACACCCAAAAGGAGGTGGCCGACCACCTGGGCATCTCCCAGTCCTACATATCCCGGCTGGAAAAGCGTATCATCCACCGGCTGCGCCGGGACCTGGAAAAAGCCGGCTGAACGCCCCAGCGCATGAAAAAAGCACCCTGCGGGGTGCTTTTTTGTTTGCGGTCATTCGCCGCCGGAATACTGGGGTGGGTCGCCCACATAGGTGGCGTACTGTTGGTAAATTTCCAACGCTTCCTCATATTCCTCCTGCGTGATCCAGCCGGAGTCCAGATTTGCTTTCTGATTTTCCATCGCTTTTTCATAGGCGGCGTTTTCATCCGGCGGGCCGATCTTGTTCAGCGCTTCTATCTCGCTACGGACAGCATCGAGCTGGATGGAATCTGTACCGCGGCCGTTCTCAATGGTCTCACCGGACCCTTCTACAGAATGGGCCGTTGCCTCTTCCAGCGGGAAGATCCCCTGCCAAGAACCGTTGAGGTAATAGTAATCCCCTTCCGTGTTATAGCCGCCTCCCATTCCCGCGTGGACCAGGAACAGCAGGTACTTCTTGTCATATTGGAATTCATATTTGTCCGACATGATCACAGACCAATTATCCACCATACCGCCCTGTGTGCGCACGGTAATGATTCCGCTGTCATCGGGTGGATCTCCCCGCAGGATCTCTGTGGTTTCAAAATAGGAGTCTGTAAAGTTCATAACGGCAGAGGAGTCACCGCCTGCGTATTGGATCTGGAAGGCGTCTGAAACTTCCCTCAGCTCACACACGGCGATGAGGTCGGACTCCTCGAGCAGCTGCTCCGGTGTTTTTTCAGCGATCATATTGCTGATCCTGGTATACTCCACCTCTCCCTCTTGCTCCGGCCCCGCAGAAACATCCGCGCTTTCAGAAGGCTCGGCGCTCGAAGATGCCTGTGGCTGCGGAGAAGAACCGTTCAGCCGCAGGACCACAGCGGCAAGCAAGGAAAGACACAACACAAACGCTGCTCCACATGGAATGATCCAAACTTTTTTCTTCATAAAGTAAACACCCCTTTCCTCAGCCAAATGGGCTATCCATAGATGGCGTCGAGCCTATACTTGCGGTCATTCGCCGCCGGAATAGGACGGGGGATTGCTGGCGTAAGTGGCATAGACCTGGATGCCGGCGGCCACCTGGTCGTACTCCTCCTGGGTGTAGCCGTCCACGCCTACCCGGTCCCGCAGGTATTGGAGGTACTCCTCTTTGGCCTTCTCCGGCTGGGGTGGGTGGTCCTTGTTCACCTGATCCAGCTGTTTGAGGAAAACGTCCACGGAGAGACCTTCCTCTGTATAGGCGTTCCGCACAGAGCCGTTCGGGTCCTCCCTCAGAGAGGCTGTGTCCCCGCACAGGTACATACCCTGGGTGTTGCCGTATACATAATAGTAGTCCCCCTCTGTATGGAAGTTGCCCCCCATGCCCGGCTGGTACAGAAACAGCAGGTAGTTTTCCTCCTCCTGAAACTGGAGGACTTCATCCACTTCCAAATCCAGAGCGCCTACCCGGCCCCCCAGGCTCCGCACGGCGATGACAGGGCCCGCCGCCTCGCCTCGCAGGGTCTCCAGCACTTCAAAGTAGTAGTCGGTATAGTTTTGCAGGCCGCCGTTGCCCTCGCTGCCAGCGGAGCGGACGCGGAAGGGCCGGGATACCTCTTTTAGACGGCACACCGCCACCAGGTGGGAGCCTTCCAACAGGTCCTCGGTGTCCATGGCCACCATCAAACCCCCTGTGCCCATGCTGCTGTGGATAGGCTCTCCGTTCTCCGCTTCCACGGTCCCGTTGGGATTGACGGTAAAGGGCACCGCCCCCACACCCTCCACACAAAAGCGGTAGCGCCCCGGCAGGGCCAGGGTCTCCGGGGGAAGCTCCGTAGTGAACGTCCAGGCGTCCCCTACATCCAGTGTCTCCGGGCCCTCGTCCCGGGAGAGGCTTTCCGTCACCCGGTGAAAGGTCCCGCCCTGGGAAAAGTCCACCCACTGTTCTCCCCCAGTAGTCGCTTGGAGCCGGGCCAGGGTGCTCAGGTTGTCCACTGTGTAGGACACCTTGCCGGAGCCGTTTTCCTCCCTGTCGACCTCGATCCATAGGGTCGCGCCCTCTCCGCTGGGGTCAGGGGAGGTCTCTTCGCCCCAGTAAGGGAATTGTTGAGCGGGCAAGGTGTTCCACCAAAGGAAAAGGGCTGTGCCCCCAGCTATACAGGCCCCCAGCAAAAAGGCTGGGACGGCCACTTTCCAGTAGTTGCGCCAGTTTTTCCCCATTTCGATCACCAAACCTCTCTTTCAAAAAGGCGACAAAGCGCACGAAATTGAAATAGTCAAGGGAATATACGAGAGGGTTTCACATACACCGTTCTCTGCTTTTTCACTGAAAATTTCAGTTTATATAAGTATATACTATATATTATTAAATGTCAATAGATAAAAGCGCTGCATCCGTATTAAATCTATGTAAAATTAAGGATTCTTGCAAGAAGTGCCGGAAAAAAGCGGCTCCTGCTGGGCGGGGAGGGCGCCGCATGGTTCGCCGCCCTACAAATTTCCCCTTCCCTGTTGACAAAATCGCTGGAATCGTGTATAATTCCTAATGCTGTAAAGAAAAGCACTTTACACGCTGTGAAGGAGGCGGGAGTGTGGCAAAGGACCTGCGCATCAGCTTTCTGCTGGATTTTTACGGTGATATGCTCACCGAGACACAGCGGGAAGTGGTGGACGCCTATTACAATGAGGACCTCTCCTTGGCGGAGATCGCCCAAGACCGGGAGATCACCCGCCAAGGCGTGCGGGACGCCATTAAGCGCGCCGAGCAGCAGCTTTTGGAGATGGAAGAGCGTTTGGGCCTGGCCCGGCGCTTTCAAGATATCCAGAAAGCCCTGACGCTGATCTGCGACTGTGCCCTGAGCATTCAGGACTTGAACGAGAGAAACGGCAGGGTGCCCGGCATTGATGAGAACGTCTCCAAAATTCTGGAGTGTGCCCAGGATATCGCGGTGGAGGCCTGAAGCATCGGCCAGGGCACGCAATGAAAATGATTTTGACTTTCAGGAGGGAAGACCGTGGCGTTTGAAGGCTTGGCAGAAAAACTGAGCAATTCCTTTAAGAAGCTCCGCAGCAAGGGCAAGCTCACCGAGGCGGACGTGAAAGAAGCCATGCGGGAAGTGCGCCTGGCCCTGCTGGAAGCGGACGTCAACTACAAGGTTGCCAAGGAGTTCACCGGCCGGGTGACTGAGCGGGCCGTGGGCAGCGAGGTGATGGAGAGCCTGACCCCCGCCCAAATGGTCATTAAAATCGTCAACGAGGAGCTGACCGCTCTGATGGGCGGCAGCGAGGAGCGGCTGAAAATGCCCGCTCACCCGCCCGCCATCATTATGATGTGCGGCCTGCAGGGCGCGGGCAAGACCACCCATGCCGCCAAGCTGGCCTACCAGCTGAAGTCCCAGGGCCACCGCCCCCTGCTGGTGGCGGGGGATATTTACCGCCCTGCAGCCATTAAACAGCTGCAGGTGGTGGGGGAGAAGGCCGGCGCCCCGGTTTTTGAGAAGGGCACCCAGGACCCAGTGGCCACCGCCCAGGAGGCTGTGCGCCATGCCAAGGATTACGGCAACGACTATGTCATCATCGACACTGCCGGCCGGCTGCAGATTGACGAGGCCCTGATGGAGGAGCTCCGCCGCATCAAAGAGGCGGTGCACCCCACGGATATCCTGCTGGTGGTGGACGCCATGACCGGCCAGGAGGCCGTGAACGTGGCCAAGTCCTTCGACGATTTGCTGGATATCACAGGCGTCATCCTCACCAAGCTGGACGGCGACACCCGGGGCGGCGCGGCGCTGTCCGTCAAAGCCGTCACCGGCAAGCCCATCAAGTTCGCGGGCACCGGCGAGAAGCTCTCCGATTTGGAGGTCTTCCATCCGGACCGGATGGCCAGCCGTATTCTGGGCATGGGCGATGTGCTCTCTCTGATTGAGGACGCCCAGCTGAAGCTGGACGAGAAGGCTGCGGAAAAAACAGCCCAGCGGCTGATGCAGAATAAGATGGACCTCAACGACCTGCTGGACCAGTTCCAGCAGGTGAAGAAAATGGGTCCCATCAAGGGAATCCTGTCCAAGCTGCCCGGCGTGGGCAACAAGCTGGACGATGTGGACATCGACGACCGCATTATGGACCGCAGTGCGGCCATCATCCTCTCCATGACCCCCTATGAGCGCTCCCACCCGGACTGCTTGAACGCTTCCCGGAAGAAGCGGATTGCCGCGGGCTGCGGCATGAAGGTGGAGGATGTGAACCGCCTTTTGAACCAGTTTAAACAGACGCAGAAGCTGATGAAGCAGTTTGGCGGCCTGGGCAAGGGCAAACGCCGCCGGATGCCGAACCTGCCCTTCTAAAAGCGGCCTTTATCCGTTAAGATATTGCCGGGGCGCAAAGCCCTGTGAACAATATGCATTTATCTATATTCTTAAATTTCACTATCATTTTGGAGGAATGAATTATGGCAGTAAAGATCAGACTGAGAAGAATGGGCGCGAAGAAATCCCCCTTCTACCGCATTGTGGTGGCGGATTCCCGCTTCCCCCGCGACGGCCGCTTCATTGAGGAGATTGGCTACTACAACCCCATGGAAGAGCCCAGCGTGGTCAAGGTAGACCCCGAGAAGGCCAAGAAGTGGCTCCAGAACGGCGCCCAGCCCACCGATACGGTGAAGGCCCTGTTCAAGAAGCACGGCGTCATCTAAAAGAGCGGCCCCTGGGCCCGTGGAAAGGAGCAGCATCATGGAGGCATTACTGAAGGCCATCGCTTCCGGCCTTGTGGAAAAGCCGGAGGAGATCGTCATTACCACGGAAGAGCAGGAGAACGGTACCACGGTGTACCATCTGCATGTGGCTGAGGACGACATGGGCCGAGTGATCGGCAAGCAGGGCCGCATCGCCAAGGCGATCCGCGTGGTTATGCGCGCGGCTGCCACCCGCAACGAGCAGAAGATCGTAGTCGAGATCGACTGAGCAGAGAAGGGCTGTTGCAAAATGTTCCATTTTGCAACGGGCTCTTTTTTGTTTGAGAGCATAAAATCCGGAGGAAAACCATGAAAAAGCAATTTTTAGAAGCGGGGAAAATCGTCCGCACCCACGGCGTGCGGGGAGAGCTGGTGCTGGAGTGCTGGGCTGATTCCCCGGAATTTCTGGCAGGGCTGAAGCACCTTTACTTTGACGGGGGCAGCCGGGACGCGGGCCTTGTCTCCTCCCGGGTGCACAAGGGCCGGGTGCTGCTGAAGCTTCAAGGGGTGGACACCGTGGAGCAGGGGGATGCCCTGCGGGGGAAGGTGCTCTATCTCGATCGGGATGACGTGGAACTGCCGGAGGGCCGGTATTTCCTGCAGGACCTGATTGGCCTGAAAGCGGTGGACGGCAATACGGGCCGGGAGTACGGCGTGCTGCAGGAAGTGCTGCCCACCGGCGCCAACGATGTGTACCGCATTGTGGATGGGGCCGGAAGGGAATTCCTGTTCCCCGCGGTGAAGCATATGATCCAGGGCGTCGACTTGGAAAAGGGGATCATTGCGCTTCTGCCCATTCCCGGCATCTTTGACGGCAGCGGGGAGGAAGCCTGACATGCGCGTGGATATCCTCACCCTTTTCCCAGAGATGTTCCCGCCGGTGCTGGACCACAGCATTGTGGGACGGGCCCGGAAAAAGGGGCTTTTGCAGGTGTGCTGCCACCAGCTGCGGCAGTTTTCCCCCGATCCGCGGGGGCGCGTGGATGACACCGTGTTCGGCGGCGGGCAGGGAATGCTGCTGGCAGCAGAGCCCTTTGCCAGAGGCATCGACGAAATTTGCGCACATTTGGGGTGGAAGCCGCATATTCTTTATATGTCCCCCCGTGGGAAGGTTCTGGACCAGGAGGTTGCCCGGCGCCTGGCGCGGCAGCCGGGGCTGCTGCTCCTGTGCGGCCACTATGAAGGGGTGGACCAGCGGCTTCTGGAGGAATATCAGGCGGAGGAGATCTCTGTGGGGGACTTTGTCCTCACCGGCGGCGAGCTGCCCGCCATGATCGTCACCGACGCCGTCAGCCGCATGCTGCCCGGGGTGCTCTCCGAGGAGGCCTGCTTTACCGAGGAAAGCCATTATTCCGGCCTGCTGGAGTACCCCCAGTATACCCGGCCCGAGGTGTGGCGGGGGCGCCCGGTGCCGCCGGTGCTGCTCTCTGGCCACCATGAAAACATACGGCGGTGGCGGCGGGCGCAGGCCCTGGCTGTCACGCGGAAGAACCGCCCGGACCTATGGGAAAGGTTTAATATCACAAAAGAGGACCGGGAGCTTTTAGAAAAACTGGAGGATTTCACTTGATTTCATCGGAAGTGCATATCCCATGGAAAAGGGTGCCATGCTGTTTGTGCGGGGGCTTTGGCACAGCATGTGGTAGAGAAAATTGACAACGGCGTCACAATGGGCAAAAAGTTTTCCACATTGCCGACAAGGTGCACAAAGGCCGGGCCCTTCCGGCGGCGCTGGCCTGTTCAGGAATCCAAAATTCGGGAATGTGTGTTGACGGCGGCGGGAAATATGCTATAATTATCTCAAATTCTAAATTCTTTGCGTCCGTTTGACGTGTTTTTTACGGCAGCAGAAACCCTTTTGAGAAATTTGGTAGGAGAGTGAATTTGCATGTGTGCTAAAGAAGTATTGGTCCAGAATCAGGTTGGCCTTCACGCTCGTCCGGCTACGTTCTTTATTCAGAAGGCCAATGAGTTCAAGTCTTCCATTTGGGTCGAGAAGGAAGAGCGCCGGGTCAATGCCAAAAGCCTTCTGGGCGTGCTGAGCCTGGGCATCGTTGGCGGCGTTACCATCCGCATCATTGCCGATGGCGCGGATGAGGAGCAGGCCGTGGACGCTCTGGTAGAGCTGGTCAACTCTGGCTTTGCCGAGTAAAAGCATTTTATACAGGACAGATCGAATGGAAGCACCGCAGCCGCGGTGCTTTTTTCATAGCCCCGGCGGAGGTGAAACTGTGGACCCCATTGAAAAAAAGAAGGAATTGCGCCGCAAAGCCATGAAGCTGCCCCTAAGCCCCGGGGTTTATTTAATGCATGATAAAAGCGGCCAGATCATCTACATCGGCAAGGCGAAGGCGCTGAAAAACCGGGTTAGCCAGTATTTTGGCTCGGAGAAAAACCACGATAACAAGGTGCGCCGGATGGTCTCCCATGTGGATTGGTTCGAGTATATCGTCTGCGACAGCGAGTTTGAGGCCCTGGTGCTGGAGAGCAGCCTCATCAAGCAGAACCAGCCCAAGTACAACATCCTATTAAAAGATGATAAGGGGTACAGTTACATCCGCGTCAGCCCCGGCCCCTGGCCCCGCATGACCGAGGTGAAAAAGATGGAGGAGGACGGCGCCAAGTATATCGGCCCCTATATGAGCTCCTGGTCCATCAAACAGACCATTGATTCTGCCCGAAAGATCTTCCGCCTGCCGGACTGCAGCCGGAAATTCCCCCAGGACTTTGGGAAAGGGAGGCCCTGCCTGAACTATTATATCAAGCAGTGCTGCGCCCCCTGCCAGGGACGGGTCAGCGAGGAAGAGTATAACGAGGCCTTTCAGGAGGCCATGGATTTCATCAAAGGGGGCAGCTCCACCTCGGTGAAGGTTTTGACAGAACGGATGGAGCAGGCCGCGGAAAACCTGGAGTTCGAGTTGGCCGCCCGGCTGCGGGACAGAATCAACGCCATTGAAATGATGGGGGCCCGGCAGAAAGTGGTGGCAAGCCGGGTGGAAGAGCAGGACGTGTTCGCCTTGGCCCAGGGGGAGACCCACACCGCCTTTGAGGTCTTCCGCTTTACAGGCAACAGGCTCTCAGACCGGGAGAGCTTCCTAACGGAGGGCTGCCAGCCTGACCCGGAGGCCCGCTCGGAGTTTCTGCGGCAGTACTACGCCATCCGGGATAGGGTGCCGCCCCTGGTGGTCTTGGACGGGGAGGTGGAGGACGAGGAGCTGCTGGTCCGGTGGCTCAGTGAAAAACGGGGAAAAACAGTCAGGCTCCTCGTTCCCCAGAGGGGGGACCAGGCGCAGCTGGTGCAGATGTGCCGCAAGAATGCTGCGGAGAGCATTGCCCGGCAGACGGGCGGCTCGGGGCGGGACGCCTCCGCCCTGGATGAATTGCGCCGGCTGCTGGGGTTGGAAAAAGCCCCTGCCTATATCGAGAGCTATGACATCTCCAACCTGGCCGGCGGGGAAAATGTGGCGGGCATGGTGGTGTTTGAAAACGGCCGCCCCTTGAAATCCGCCTACCGGAAGTTCAAGATCAAGACAGTGGAGGGCCAGGATGACTATGGTTCCATGCGGGAAGTCATCCGCCGCCGGTTCCAGGAGTACTGTGCCTGCCAGGAGAAAGGGGAGGCCGAGGGTTTCGGCCGCCTGCCGGACCTCATCCTGCTGGATGGCGGCAAGGGGCATGTGGCGGCTGTGCAGCCCCTTCTGGAGGAGATGGGCATTGAGGTGCCCCTGTTCGGCATGGTAAAGGATGACCGCCACCGCACCCGGGCCATTGCCCAGGGGGGCGGGGAAATCGCCATCAGCTCCTACCGGAGGGCCTATACCCTGGTGTCCTCGATCCAGGATGAGGTCCACCGGTTCGCCATTGGCTACCACCGGCAGCAGCGGAAAAAATCCGCTATTTCCTCCACGCTCACCTCCATTCCCGGTATCGGGGAGGCCCGCGCCAAAGCCCTTCTCAAACACTTTAAGACCGTTACGGCCGTCAGCGAGGCAGACCTGGCGGAGCTGGAGGGCGCCCCGGGCATGACCAAGCCCGCCGCCCGCCGGGTGTGGGAGCATTTCCACCCAGAGGCTGCTGGGCTGGAGGAAGGGCTGTAAAGGGAAATGGAGCGGGCAGAGTGGGGGAAATCCGCGGAAATTCCGGGGAAATTGCGCCAAATAGTTGACAGAACGGCCTTTTAATGGGATAATAAAGCGGATATCACCAATTTGGCCGTTTCCGGCGGCCGCTAGGAGACTGCCCATGCGCATCATCACAGGTTCTCACCGCGGGAAAAAATTGATCACCCTTGAGGGGGAGCAGGTGCGCCCCACCACGGACCGTGTGAAGGAATCGCTGTTCAACATCCTTCAGTTTCAGCTGGAGGGAAGGCGTTTTCTGGATCTGTTCGCGGGCTCGGGGCAAATCGGGTTAGAGGCCCTCAGCCGGGGGGCTGCCCAAGCCGTGTTTGTGGACGCCTCGAAAGAGTCTGTCCGGGTGGTGGAGAAAAACCTGGCTTCCACTGGCCTGGGGGACCGGGCCAAAGTGGTTACGGCAGATTTCGCTGCCTACCTGCGCACCTGCCGGGACCGTTTTGACGTGGCTTTTTTGGACCCGCCTTACCGCACCGGCCTGCTGGAGCAGGCTCTGCCCTTGGTAGCGGAGGTTATGAATCCCGGCGGGGTGATTCTCTGCGAGCACCCGAAGGAAGAGGTCCTTCCTGAAACAGCGGGGGGCTTTGTCCGGCACAAAAGCTACCGCTATGGAAAGATTATGCTCACTGCCTACCGTCCGCCCGAGGAAACCCCGGGTGGGGAAGGGGCCCCCGGGGCCTAAGGCCGGGGCCGCCTGGAAAGGAGAGGGATACCATGAAACTTGCCGTCTATCCTGGCAGCTTTGACCCGGTAACGCTGGGGCACCTGGACATCATTGTGCGGGCCAGCAGAATCTTTGACCAGCTTATTGTTGGGGTGCCCACCAACCCGGAGAAGCACGCCAGCTTCACGGTGGAAGAGCGCATGGAGCTGCTTCGCCGCGCCACCCAGGCAGAAGGGCTGCGGAATGTGGAAATCGACAAGGTGGACGGCCTTCTGGCCGACTACGCCAAGCGCCGGGGCGCCATGGTGGTGGTAAAGGGGCTGCGTGCCCTGTCTGATTTTGAGTATGAGTTCCAGCAGGCGCTGACCAACAAGAAGCTGAATCCCGAGTTGGAGACCATGTTCCTGGCAACCAGCGCGGAGAATATGTTTTTAAGCTCCAGCATGGTCAAGCAGGTGGCTGGCTTCGGAGGGGATATTTCCCCCTTTGTGCCTTCGTGTATTTTAGAGACCATCCAGGGCCGGCTCTGCGGCCGGCTGTAAGGAGAGCATCTTCCGGGCGCGGCCCTGCCTTGCCCGTGGAATAGAACGCGGTTCCCTTTTTCGGGGAAGACCAGCGGAAGAGAAGAAAGGAATGGGTTCACCATGAGCAATAACCAGGCTACCATTGAAGATCTGATCGACGAAATGTACGACGTGCTCGATAAGGGCTGGAAGATGCCCCTTTCCGCAGGAAAGGTTTTTGTGGATGGGGAAGAAGTCCGCCAGATCTTAGACGAAATTAAGGATGAGATCCCTGCCGAGGTGCGCCAGGCCAAGGCCATTGTGGCAGACCGGGGCCAGATTATCAGCGAGGCGGAGCGAGAGGCAGAAACCATCATCCGCGTGGCGGAGGAAAAGGCCAAGGCGATGGTCAGCCAGGATGAGATTGTCCGCCAGGCCCAGCAGAAGGCCAATGAGCTGATTGCCCAGGCCCAGCAGAAGTTTAAGGAGATGCGCAAGGCCAGCAGCGACTATGTGGAGGATTTGATGCGCCGTGCAGACGAATCCCTTTCGGAAAACCTGGCCGAGCTGCGCAAGACCCGGCAGAGCATTAAGACCTCTCAGAGAAATTCTCAGCTGTAAGAGAAAATCTCCAAATATTATTTTGATTTGTTGGCGAAAATAGCCAAGAAAGGGTTCGACAAATTCTTCCCCTCACTACATGTAGTGAGGGGAATTTTTGTTCCCTTCCATCTTGTGGAGAACATACCTTCGATTCTAGGATTTTCCAGGATTTTTGCGGATTTCCCGGTTGCTTTTAAAGGGGAGATGTTTTATAATAAAGGGCATCAGGTGGTGGAAAGTGGGTTAAAGTTCCATATGGTGGGGGGAAAGTGGTTTCCGGTGCCACCGGTTCCCTTCTCGGCCCCAGCCGCCTGTCTAGGAAAGGGAAAGGCACTGCGGTTATGTTGACAGGCGAGTATCAACATAATATGGATTTAAAGGGCCGGGTTACCGTGCCCTCCAAATTCCGTGAAGACCTGGGCGACACCTTCTATGTGTGCAAGGGCCTTGACGGATGCCTTTTTGTGCTTTCCAGGGCCCAATGGGACAACCTTGTGGAAAAGGTGGGAAGCCTTCCCCTGGCGCAGGGCAAGGCCATCCAGCGGTTCTTCTTTTCCGGCGCCGCCGAAGTGGAGCCGGACAAGCAGGGGCGCATCCTCATCCCCCAGAACCTGCGGGAACACGCGGGGCTGGAAAAGGATGTCACGGTGATCGGCGCGGCAGTGCGGGCCGAGATCTGGGACACCGCCCGTTGGAACGCCTACAATCAGAACCAAACTGACGAGGCCATTGAGGCCGCCATGAGCCTGCTGGATTTCTAAGGCGGGTGTGAGCATGGAATTTCATCACAAACCGGTATTATTTGAGGAAACCATCCGTTCTCTGGCCATCCGGCCAGAGGGAACCTATATCGACGGCACCATGGGGGGCGGCGGCCACTCTGAGGCTATCTTGAAGCAGCTGACCACAGGGCGCCTTCTCTCCATCGACCAGGACCCAGATGCCATCCAGGCCGCCGGGAAGCGGCTGGCCCCTTACCCCCAGTCCATCCGGGTGCGGGGCAACTTCTCCCAAATGGCAGAGCTGGCCCGGGCCCAGGGGATAGACGCGGTGGATGGGGTGCTTTTGGACATTGGGGTGTCCTCCTATCAGCTGGATACGCCGGAGCGCGGCTTCTCCTATCATCACGACGCGCCCCTGGATATGCGCATGAGCAAAGAGGGCCCCTCCGCCAGGGACTTGGTGAACACACTGGGGCAGCAGGAGCTGGCGGATATCATCTTCCGCTATGGGGAGGACCGCAGCGCCCGGCGCATTGCCCAGGGCATTGTCCAAGCCCGGGAACAGGCCCCCATTGAGACCACTGCTCAGCTGGCGGAGATCATCAAAGCCTCTGTTCCAGCGGCGGTGCGGCGGGGAGAGGGCCATCCGGCCCGCAAGACCTTCCAGGCGCTGCGCATTGCCGTCAACGGGGAGCTTGACCGGCTTCGAGAGGGGCTGCAGGCTGGCTTTGGGCTGTTGAAGCCCGGCGGCCGCCTGGCGGTGATCACCTTTCACTCCTTAGAGGACAGGATCGTCAAGCAGCAGATGCACGATTGGTGTCAGGGGTGCATCTGCCCCAAGGATTTCCCCGTGTGTGTCTGTGGGCGAAAGCCCCAGGGAACGCTTGTTTACAAAAAAGGGCTGGCCCCCTCAGAGGCTGAGGTGGCAGAAAACCCACGGGCGCGCAGCGCCCGGCTGCGGGTGATTGAAAAGCTCCCGCAGGAAGGGTGAGAGCCCATTCCTTTAGTTTACAGGAAAGGAGCACGCTATGTCCAGATATTCTTCGGCGGCCTACGATCTTTCTCTGTTTGAAGAGCGCAGGGACAACACTGTGCGGCTGGAGGCGCTCCCCGAGCGGGAACCACGCAGGGAAGAGCAGCAGGCGGCCCGGGAAAAGGTGGTGGAGCTGCCCCAGCAGGGAAAGCAGAAAAAGCCCCGCAGGCATTTTTTGCGCAGAGGGGCCGCGGTGCTCTGCTTTGGGGTGATCTTCTCCACGGTCACGCTGGTGGTGTATAACCAGGTGCAGCTGACGGAGCTGACGGACCAGATCAATACCACCACCCAGCAGCTGGAGGAGGCGGAGAGCTTGGAGGTGCAGCTGAACATGGAGGCATCCCAGCAGATGAACGGCTCTCAGGTGGAGGAATACGCCACCCAAGAGCTGGGGATGAAAAAGGTGGTCAGCGACCAAGTCACCTATGTAAACGTGGCAGAAGAGGATCAGGGCGCTGTGGTGCGCCAGGCCAGCGGGGGCTCCTTCCTGGATAAGCTGTGGTCTACCGTGGTCTCCTGGTTTGCCTGACAGGGCTGCAATACCGCACGGCGACGCGCCGTGTGACATATATATGGGGTTTTGATAGAATTTTGGATGGGCGGCAGGGCATTTCTCAAGGAAGGGCCCAGAGGCGCTTATCCCTGCAGGGGACCGTTCCCCTGACATGCAAAGGGATGCGGCCCACGGTTGCGCGGGCCGCATTTATTTGCAAGCGCATGGCCTTTGTGCTATAATACCTCCCATAAGGCCCAGCCCGGCATATCGGGGCTGGAGAGGGAATAGGATAGTGCGGGGCCTTATTTTGTATGAGAGGGAGGAGAGCCAAGAGAGATCTTGACTCTCATTTTGCTTCCATCGGGGCTTTAGATGAGGATGACCAACCAGAAGGTGGTGGATGCAGTTGGCAAAGGGAACGACAGAAAAAATGTGGCGCAAGGCCCTGGGGATCACCGCGGTGCTGGTATTCCTGGGCTTTGGCGCTGTGGTGGTCAGCCTCTTCCGGTGGCAGATCCTCCGCGGGGAGGAGATGAGTACGGCGGCGCTGGACCAAAGCCTGACCAGCACCACGCTTAATGCTATGCGCGGCACGATTTACGATGCCACTGGCAAGGTGCTGGCCCAAAGCGCCAGCGTGTGGACCGTGGTGCTGGAGCCCGCCTATTTTGCAGACTATGATGACCCAGAGGCAACCAGGCAGAAGGTAGCCTCTGGGCTGGCCTCCATCTTGGATATGGACGAGACAGAGGTCTATGAAAAGACCCAGGGCAACTCTTACTTTGTCTATTTGAAGCGCAAGGTGGAGACCAGCGTGCGGGATGAGATCAACCAGTTTTTAGAGGATAACGACATCTCCTCCGGCGTGCGCCTTATTGAGGATTACAAGCGCTATTACCCCTATGGGACGGTGGCCTCCACGGTGCTGGGATTTACCGGCACCGACGGCCAGGGCCTGGACGGGGTGGAGCTGCAGTACGACACGGAGCTGCGGGGCACCTCTGGGCGGCTGATCTCCTCCCGCAATGCCTTGGGCACCGATATGCCCTTTGAGTATGAGCAGTATGTGGAGGCCCAGGATGGCAACAACCTGGTGCTCACCATTGATGAGACCGTGCAGAGCGTCTTGGAAAAATACCTGGCAGAGGGCGTGGACCAGTTCAACGTGAAGAACGGCGCCGTGGCCATTATGATGGACGTGGACACCGGGGCCATTCTGGGTCTGGCCACCACCCCCTCCTATGACCCCAACGACCCCTTTACCATCTACGACGAGAACCTGCAGGCCCAGATCGACGCCCTGCCCGAGGACGAGCAGGACGCGGCCTTCAACGAGGCCCAGCTGAAGCAGTGGCGGAACAAGGCTGTCTCTGACACCTACTACCCCGGCTCTGTGTTCAAGATGTGTACCTACGCCATGGGCCTGGAGGAGGGCGTGGTCACCGAGCAGACCACCTACACCTGCACCGGCGGCATCACCGTGGAGGGCTGGCCCTATCCCATCAACTGCTGGCGGACCACCGGCCACGGCCTGGAAACCTTCCGGGACGGCCTGTGCAACTCCTGCAACCCCTATACCATCTACATCGGCCAGCTGCTGGGGGGCGAAACCTTCGCCAAATACCGAGAGGCCTTCGGCTTTACCGAAAGCACCGGCATCGACCTGCCCGGTGAGGCCGTCACCCTGTTCCACAGCGTGACGGACCTGATCAACACCCCCTCTGACCTGGCGGTGGAATCCTTTGGGCAGAACTTCTCCATCACGCCCCTGCATATGATCACCGCCGCGGCGGCCATCGCCAACGGCGGCAACCTGGTCACTCCCCATGTGATGGACCGCGTCGTGGACCAGGACGGGAACATCGTGGAGACCGCCGATACCAGCACCCGCCGGCAGGTGATCTCCCAGGAAACCTGCGACGCCATCATCGACATTCTCCAGCAGAACGCCGAGAGCGGCAGCGCCAGCGGCGGCTATGTGGCCGGCTACCGGGTCTGCGGCAAGACGGGCACCTCGGAGAAGGTGGATAAGTGGAACGAGGACCGCACCCAGGATATGGAGTACATTGCCTCGTACTGCGGCTTCGCCCCAGCGGAGGACCCTAAATACGCCCTGCTGGTGTTCTTTGATGAGCCCGATGACGACACCAACGGCGGCTACAACGGCGGCAACGCCGTGGCCGGGCCCTACTTCGCCAAGATGATGGAGGAGCTGCTCCCCTACCTGGGCGTAGAGGCCCAGTACAACGAAGAGGAGTATGCCAACCTGGATACGATGGCTCCCACAGTCACCGGCATGACGCTGGAGCAGGCCTACGCGGAGCTGGAGGAGGCCGGGCTGTCCTACTCGGTGGTGGGGGATGAGAGCGATCCCGCCGCCATCACAGTGACAGAGCAGGTGCCTGCCGGCGGCAGCGCAGTGCCCAAGGAGGGCACGGTGGTGCTGTATACCAGCGGCTATGATGAGAGCTCCACTTATGTGACGGTGCCGGACTTCACCGGCTACACGGTGGCGGACGCCAACTATGTGGCGGGCCTGAACATGGTGCAGATCAGTGTCAGCGGCTCCTCTGCGGAGACCGCCACGGTCACGGCCCAGAGCATAGAGGCTGGCGAGCAGGTGAAACAGGGCACGGTGATTACCTTGACCTTTGTGGACACCGCCAACACAGAGACGGGCGCCGGCTGACGCCGGGCGAAAGCAACGGAATCGCAACGAGAGGGGTTAGGAAAAAATGAGCGGCACATTGTTCTTGCTGGTTTCGGTGATCGCCTTTGCCGTCACCGCTGCGCTGGGGAAGTGGATGATCCCCTTCCTCCACAAGCTGAAGTTCGGCCAGACCATCCGGGAGGTGGGCCCAAGCTGGCATAAGAGCAAGCAGGGCACCCCCACCATGGGCGGCCTCATGTTCATCCTGGGCATTGCGGTGGCGATGATGGGCTGCCTGCCGGTGTTCTACTCTTTGGGCATGGAAGAGACCCTGCTGATGAAGGTGAAGGTCTTCGCGGGCCTTGGCATGGCGGTGGCCTTTGGCGCCATTGGCTTTATGGATGACTACATCGGCATTGTGAAAAAGCGGAACCTGGGCCTTACGGAGCGGCAGAAGCTGGTGCTGCAGTTTGCCGTGGCGGCGGCCTATCTGGTTTCTGTGGCCCTGGCAGGCGGCAACACGGCCACCACCATCCCCTTCGTGGGGAAGATAGACCTGTGGTGGTTTTACTACCCCCTGGCCGCCATTGTCATTGTGGGCGTCACCAACGCCGTCAACTTTACCGATGGCATCGACGGGCTGAACACCACGGTTTCCTTCTTTGCCTTTTTGAGCCTTGCCCTGTGCGCGGGCATGCTCTCCATGGCGGGCCTGTCCGCCCTGGGGTTTGCCTCGGCGGCGGCCTGCGTGGGGTTCCTCCTGTGGAACTGGCACCCCGCCAAGGTGTTCATGGGGGACACGGGCTCCCTGTTCATGGGGGGCATGGTGTGCGCCCTGGCCTTTGGCCTGGACCTGCCCATCCTGCTGCTGCCGGTGGGCTTCGTGTACCTGTGCGAGATCCTCTCCGTGGTGCTGCAGGTCACCTACTTCAAAGCCACCCACGGCAAGCGCCTGTTCAAAATGTCCCCCATCCACCACCATTTTGAGATGTGCGGCTGGAGCGAGGTGAAGATCTGCGCTGTCTTTGGCTTTGTGGCCCTGTTGGGCGGCGCGGTGGCCCTGCTGTGCGTCGTCTTCGGCGTGTAAATCCGTGGAAAAACTCCACGGGCGCCGTTTGAGCGCTCCTCCCGGTGGATAGAATAACAGGGATGGAAGGAACGTAGGGCTGCGGCCTGGAAGGGCTCCCGTGAAAAGCGGAGACGCTTGTTTTGTCAGAGACTTGGAAACGCGGCTGAGAAGCTGCGCAGAAAGGAGGAATCGCGATGGCTGCAGTGGGAAGGACTGCCCGCGGCCTGCGCCGGGTGCCCAGTTACCGGCCGCCCCGCGCTCCCCAGCGGGAGGCGCCCCCCCAGGAGAGGGAGCGCAAACGCCGGCCTGTCCGGTATAAGCTTTTCAGCCTGGGCGCAGGGCTGGATATGCCCCTGCTGATTTTCATTTTGGTGCTGCTGGCCATTGGGCTGGTCATGCTCTTCTCTGCCAGCTACGCTTACAGCTATTATTACTACGGCAACAGCTATTTCTTCATCACCCGGCAGGCTGCCTTTGCCGTGTTTGGGGTGGCGGCCATGCTGGTCATTTCCACCTTTGATTACCACCACTTCCACAAGCTGTCCGTGGTGGTTTTCGGCATCGCCGTGTTCCTGCTGGTGTTCCTGCTGGTGTGCCGGTACGCCCACATCGAGTCCATCGCCCCGCCGGAGGGCGACGCCACCCGCTGGCTGGACTTCGGCATCGTGTCCTTCCAGCCCTCCGAGATCGCCAAGTTCGGGCTGATCGTGCTGTTTGCCCACATGATTTCCCAGAACCTGGATAGAATGGGCACCTTCCGCTACGGCGTGGTGCCCTATGTGGGCATTATGGGCCTGGTTGCCGCGCTGATTTTTTTGGAGAGCCACCTTTCCGCCACCCTCATCATCCTGATGCTGGGCGCCATCCTCATGTTCGTGGGGGGCACCAAGCCCCGGTGGTTCGTCATTGGTGGCATCGTGCTGGGGGTGGGGCTTGTCTTGCTGCTGCTCACCAAGGGCGGTTATCAAATGAGCCGTATCACCATTTGGCTGGACCCCTTCTCCACAGAGCTCAGCCGGGACGCCACCCACCAGACCCGCCAGTCCCTGTACGCCATCGGCTCCGGCGGCCTGCTGGGCGTGGGCCTGGGCCAGTCCCGCCAAAAGTACCTCTATCTGCCCGAGCCCCAGAACGACTTTATCTTCGCCATTGTCTGCGAAGAGCTGGGCATGGTGGGGGCCCTGGTCATCATCGTCCTCTTTGCCCTGCTGATCTGGCGGGGTGTGTATATTTCCATCCACGCCAAGGATAAGTTCGGCATGCTGCTGGGCCTGGGCATCACCTTCCAGGTGGGGCTGCAGGCGGTGCTGAATATCTGCGTGGTGACCAACACCATCCCCAACACCGGCATCAGCCTGCCCTTTTTCAGTTATGGCGGCACCGCCCTATTGATGCTGCTGGGAGAGATGGGCATTCTGCTGAACATCTCCCGCTCTTCCAATATTGAGAAGACGTAAAGCGGCAGGCACCGATTTTTTCCAAACAGAGGGAAAGGAAGTAGATTTGGAATGAAAGTTCTCTTCACCGGCGGCGGCACCGCGGGGCACATCAACCCGGCCCTGGCGGCGGCGGGCTACCTGCTCCAAAAGGAGCCGGACGCCCAGATCCTCTATGTGGGGAACAAGGGGGGCATGGAGGAGCGCCTGGTTCCCCAGGCGGGGTTCGAGATCCAGACCGTGCACATCTCCGGCTTTCAGCGGAAGCTGACGCCCAAGAACCTGGTGCGCAATGCCCAGACCGTGGTGCGGGTGTTCACCGCCAGCGCCGAGGCCAAGCGCATCATCAAAGCCTTCGGGCCGGATGTGTGCGTGGGCACCGGGGGCTACGTCAGCGGCCCGGTCATCCGGGAGGCCGCCAAGCTGGGCATCCCCTGCGTCATCCACGAGTCCAACGCCTACCCCGGCGTTACCACCAAAATGCTGGCCAAATCCGTGAAAACGGTGATGCTGGCCGTGCCCGACGCCAAGAAGTACTTCGACAGCTCCGTCAACTGCGTGGTCACCGGCAACCCGGTGCGGGGAGAGGTGCTGGCCGCGGAGCGGGAGTCCTCCCGCAAAGAGCTGGGCCTGGACGACCGGCCGGTGGTGCTGTCCTTTGGGGGCAGCCTGGGGGCCTCCGCCCTGAACAAGGCGGCGGCCTATATGCTGGCCCAAAGCGCGAAAACCGGCGAATACCAGCACATCCACGGCTATGGCTCCCACGATGAGAAGTTCCTGGACGAGGTCAGGGATCTGGGCCTGGATGTGGAGCAGCAGCCCCAGATCCGCCTGCTGGAGTACATCAACAACATGCCCCAGTGCCTCAGCGCGGCGGATCTGGTCATCGGCCGGGCCGGGGCCATGACCCTGACGGAGATTGAGGCCAAGGCCAAGGCCTCCATCCTCATCCCCTCTCCCAACGTGGCGGAGAACCACCAGTTCCACAACGCCATGGCCCTGGTTAACCGGGGCGCCGCGGAGATCATCGAGGAAAAGGACCTGACCGGCCCGGCCCTCTGGGAGAAGGTCCGCAGCATCCTCTCCGACCCGGAGCGCCTGCGCTCTCTGGGGGAGAACGCGGGGAAGATGGAGATTCTGGACGCCAACGACCGCATCTACCGGGTCATCAAGTCCGCCGCCGGCCAGTGAACGCCCGCACCCAAATCCAGCAAGCCACATAGTATGGCGTATGCTGAATTGGGTGAGGTGTTTGCTTATGATCGTCATTGACGGCCCAGCGGAGCTCAGCGGGGAGCTGAAGGTCCAAGGCGCGAAGAACAGCACCCTGCCGCTGCTGGCGGCCACAGTGCTGTGCCGGGGACAGACCGTATTACATAACTGCCCCCGGCTCTCAGACGTGGACACGGCGGTGCGCATCCTGGAACACTTGGGAAGCCGCTGCCACTGGGAAGAGGGCAGCCTGGTGGTGGATAACTCCATGACCTGCTGCCAGGTGCCCCCGGACTTGATGCGGGGCATGCGCTCCTCCATTGTGTTCCTGGGGGCCATCGTCTCCCGGTGCGGAGAGGCGGAGCTCACGTTCCCCGGCGGCTGCGAGCTGGGCCCCCGGCCCATCGACCTGCACATCGAGGCCCTGGAAAAGCTGGGGGTGGAGATCCAAGAGTCCGGCGGCTGCCTGCACTGCCGGGCCCCAGAGGGCATCCAGGGCACCTACATCTCCCTCAGCTTCCCCAGCGTGGGGGCCACGGAGAACGTGATCCTGGCCTCGGTGTGCTCCCAGGGCACTACCATCATCGCCAACGCCGCCCGGGAACCGGAAATCATCGACCTGTGCGCCTACCTGAACCGGTGCGGGGGCCGCGTCTACGGGGCGGGGGAGAGCTGTGTCATCATCGACGGGGTCAAGGAGCTTTTCGGCTGCGAACACACCGTCATGCCGGACCGCATTGCCACGGTGACCTACATGGCCGCCGCCGCGGTGACAGGGGGCAACGTCACCCTGCGGGACGTGGACAACACCCACATCCTGCCCATGCTCTCCCCCTTTGAGCAGGCGGGCTGCTCGGTGCGGCAGCTGGGCCGGGCCCTGAACATCATGGCCCCCCGGCGCCTGAACGCAGTGCGCCACATCCGCACCATGCCCTATCCCGGCTTCCCCACCGACGCCCAGCCCGTGGTGATGAGCATGGCCGCTGTGGGCCGGGGCACCAGCATCTTCGTGGAGAACATCTTCGAGAACCGCTACAAGCACGCGGAGGGCTTGCAGCGGCTTGGGGCGAAGATCAAGGTGGAGGGCAAGGTGGCCATTGTAGAAGGGGTGGAGCAGCTGCGGGGAGCCCCTGTTACAGCTTGCGACCTGCGGGGCGGCGCCGCCCTGGTGGTGGCGGGGCTGGCCGCTCAGGGCCGCACCCTGGTGGAGGGGGAAGAGCATATCCGCCGGGGCTATGAGGACCTGGCCGGCAGCCTGGCAGATTTGGGGGCCCGCATCCGAGAGGTGGAGGACTCCCCTGGGAAGATGGAATGAAAAAAGAAAGGAGGGAACGCCAATGAGACAGGACCGCAGAGACCGGGACCCCTGGGAGGGCTATGAGTTCATCGACATCAACTCCCGCGGGGAGGAGGCGCCGCCCCGCCCCCCCAGAGAGCCCCAGCGGCCTGCCCGGCGCCCCTCCTCCCGGCGGGGCAGGGATAAGCCCGCCCGAGGGAGCCAAAAAAAAGAGCCGCGGCAAGGGCGTTCCCAAGGGGGGAGGGACCCCCGCCGCAGGCCGCCTTCCCAACCCCGCCGGCCGCAGGGCAGGGAGCGGCCCCGCAAGCCCATGGGGAAGGCCGCCCGCCGGTTTCTGCTGGCGTTCACCCTGCTGGCGATGGCGGCTGTTACCGCCTTTGTGTGCGTCTTCCTGCTGTTCAAGGTGCGCACAATCGAGGTCACCGGCGACCAGGTCTACGACCCCTCTGCCATTCTGGAGCTCTGCGGCTACCAGGAAGGGGATAACCTGGCCCTGCTCACCACAGGCAAACAGGAGGCGGCACTGGAGGAACAGCTCCCTTATGTGGAGGACGCCCAGATCCTGCGCCACTTCCCCAGCGGCTTGGAGATCCACATTACGGCGGCCCAGCAGGCGGCCTGCGTGCAGAGCGGCAGCCAGTGGTTTATCATCAGTGGAAAGGGCAAGATCCTGGAGGAGGCCACCCAGCCGTTGGAGGGGGTTATGCAGATCACAGGGCTGACCCTGAAAGACCCGGTGGTGGGCAGCACGCTGCAGGTGGAGGACGCCTCTGTCCAGCAGGCCCTGGAAACCATCCTCTCCACCTTGGTGGATTTGGGTGGCGTTGGCGAGTTTACCGCCCTGGATCTGACCGATCTGTACAACATCACCCTGAGCTACCAGGACAGGGTGCTGTTCCAGCTGGGGAATACGGTGGACCTGGAATACAAGCTGACCTATGGATATGGCCTGGTCACCAGCACGGACCCGGTGCACATCGCCCAGGATGAGTACGGGACCCTGGACCTGACCTTGGCAGGGGATGTAAAGAAAGCCTACTTTACAGAGTCTGCCGGGAGCAGCGTTTCTTCTGCCGCGGGAGAGGACGGCGGCAGTTCAGGGGCCGCGGGGGACGCCGCTGGCGGCACTTCCTCGGAAGAGTCCAGTTCCAGCGCGGCGGACGGCGCAGAAGGGGAGACCGGCGGGGAAGAGAGCTCTTCCACCCAGGAAAGCGGGCGGGGCAGCGATATTCCCAGCACGATTTTCACCGGTTGACTTCGCTAAAAGCACCGGTTTTTCCAGAGGGGGCTCCCGCTGTCTTGTGAAATTTCCCATGGGGCGGGCTTTGGCCGCAGAAAGTTTCTGTTTTAGGCCGGTTTTTTCAAGAAATTCCTTGAAATTCTCCCGGAAAAGTGATAGATTATACCATATAGCAGTCTAGAAAAAATGTAATGCCAAGGGCTTTACAGAAGGATAGATACGCCCGGAATCGTAAAAAGCCAAGGAGGAACTAACATGCCTTTTGAAGTTGACAACCTGCTCGATGAAACTCCTCAGACGATAAAAGTGATCGGTGTGGGCGGCGGCGGCGGCAACGCTGTCAACCGCATTGCCAGCGCCGGCGTGCGCAGCGTGGAGCTGGTGTGCATGAACACCGATAAGCAAGCGCTGCAGCGCTCTCAGGCCAGCGTGAAAATCCAGATCGGTGAAAAGCTGACCCAGGGCCGGGGCGCCGGTTCTAAGCCCGAGGTGGGCGAGAAGGCCGCGGATGAGAGCCGCGAGGCCATTGCGAACGTGCTTAAGGACGCCGACATGGTGTTCATCACCGCTGGAATGGGCGGCGGCACCGGCACTGGCGCAGCCCCCAAGGTGGCCCAGATCGCCCGGGAACAGGGTGCTCTCACCGTGGGCATTGTCACCAAGCCCTTTGCCTTTGAGGGCCGCCGCCGCATGGAGCAGGCCGAAAAGGGCATTGCCGCCCTGCGGGAGCAGGTGGACTCTCTGGTGGTCATCCCCAACGAGCGCCTGAAGCTGGTCAGCGAAGAGCGCATCACCCTGGCCAACGCTTTCATTGTGGCCGACGATGTGCTGCGCCAGGGCGTGCAGTCCATCTCCGACTTGATTCAGCTGCCCGGCATTGTCAACCTGGACTTCGAGGACGTGAAGTCCGTCATGCAGAACGCAGGCTATGCCCATATGGGCGTGGGCCATGCCAGCGGCAAGGATAAGGCAGAGCAGGCCGCAATGGCAGCCATCTCCAGCCCCCTGCTGGAGACCAAGATTGCCGGTGCGAAGGGCGTTATCATCAACATCACCTCTTCTCCCGACATCGCCTTGGACGAGATCGACACCGCTTCTCAGATCGTCACCGAGCGTGCCCACGAGGACGCCAACATCATTTGGGGCGCCACCTTCGACGAGAACATGGAAGATGAAATGTCTGTCACAGTGATCGCCACGGGCTTTCAGGGCCTGGAAGGGGAGAAGAAGTCCCCGGCCGCGGAGGTAGATCTGGACCTGGATGGCGAGGACTATCTGAACACCTCTTCCTCCGAGTCCTCCAGCGCCTCTCGTTCCAGCCGGAGCTCCAAGCCCCAGGTGGACCCGGCTGTCATCGACGATGATGACACCTTTACGGATATCATGTCCATTTTCAACCGGAAGTGATTGGGCAAAAGCGCCCGTACAGGATTAGTGGGAAAAAAGGGAGCCGCCCCGGGCGGCATCCCTTTTTTTATGAATTCAAATATTAGGGAGGACTATCTATGAGCCAATGGATCGACGGCGTGCATCACATCGCCCTGAAACCCACCGCGGAGCAGTATGAGAAGACCGTGGAATTTTACACCCAGCTGCTGGGCTTTGAGGTGAAAAAGAGCTGGGGAGACCCCCAGCGCCCCTGCCTGATGGTCTCCTGCGGGGACAACTCCTGCATGGAAATCTTAAACGGCGAAGAGCCCGCAGCCAAAGGCGGCGCCCTGGACCACATCGCTTTTGCCACCAGCCGGGTGGACGAGCTGGTGGAGCGTGTCCGCCAGGCCGGGTATGAGATTGCCGTAGAGCCCAAGGATGTGGAGCTGGCGGGCAGTCCCATCCGCATCGCCTTCTGCTGGGGCCCTATGGGGGAATACATTGAGTTTTTCTGGGAGAAATAAGATGGCAGAACTGCGCGTGAACACGGAGGACATGGCTCAGGTGGCCCCTGCCCTGCGGGCAGGGCAGCGGGTGCTGCTCTCTGGGGTGTGCTACACCTCTCGGGACGCTGCCCACAAGCGCATCACCCAGATGCTGGACCGGGGAGAGGCCCCGCCCTATGACCTGAACGGCGCCGCCATCTACTATGCTGGGCCCACCCCTGCGCTGGAGGGCCTTCCCATTGGCTCTTGCGGGCCCACCACCAGCGGGCGCATGGACCCCTATACCCCCCGCTTTCTGGATTTGGGCCTCAAGTGCATGATCGGAAAGGGCAAGCGCAGCCCTGCGGTCATAGAGGCCATGAAGCGCAACGGAGCCGTCTATCTGTGCGCCATTGGAGGGGCGGGGGCCCTGGCCGCCCAGTGCATTGAAAGCGCCCAGGTCATTGCCTTTGAAGATTTGGGCTGCGAGTCTGTCAAACGGCTGGTGCTGAAGGATTTCCCGCTGATTGTCGCCATCGACAGCCAGGGGAACAGCATTGTGAAATAGCTTTCCGGGCGTTGCGGTGTCCGGAAAAACGGATACTTAAACGGAAGGGAAGATCGCTGTTGTTTCAAAAGATTATGAAGGCCCTGGTTCCCGGCTATGGGGAACGGGATGAGCCTGCCGTGCGGGAGAAAAGCGGCCGTGTGGCAGGGGCTGTTGGCATTGCCACCAACCTGCTGCTGTTTGCCATCAAGCTGTTGGCAGGGTTTCTTTCTGGCAGCGTGGCGGTGATGGCAGACGCCGTGAACAACCTGACGGACTCCGGCTCCTCCATTGTGATGCTGGTGGGCTTTAAGCTGGCGGGCAAGCCGGCGGATGAAAAGCACCCCTTTGGCCACGCCCGCATAGAGTATTTATCCGGGGTGATCGTCTCCTTCATTGTCCTGTTTTTGGGACTGCAGCTGGGCATGACCTCGGTTCAGAAAATTCTGGCGCCCCAGCCCGCGGACTTCAGCGCCCTGGCACTGGGGATCTTAGGGGTTTCGGTGCTCATCAAGCTGTGGCAGTGCTTTTTCTACCGCAGCGTGGGGAGGACCATCCACTCTGACACGGTGTTTGCCACCTCCAGCGACAGCCGCAACGACGCCATCGCCACCACGGTGGTGCTGCTGGGGGCCCTGATTACCCGGGTTACCAGTGTGAACCTGGACGGCGTTTTGGGCTTGGCCGTGGCGGTTTTTATCGTTGTCTCCGGCGTGAAGCTCATTATGGAGACAGGGGACCCCCTGTTGGGTGTGGCCCCCGACGCGGAGCTGGTGAAGAAAATCTATGAGAAAATCCTCTCTTACGAGGGCATCTTCGGCATCCACGATTTGACGGTGCACAACTATGGAGAGGGCAAGTGCTTTGCCTCCGTCCACTGCGAGGTGCCCGCGGAGAGGGACATCCTGATCAGCCACGACATTATCGACAACATTGAGCGGGACTTTGAAACCGAGCTGGGCATCCACCTGGTCATCCACCTGGACCCTGTGGTCACCGAGGACGAGCGCACCAACAAGCTGCGGGAGCAGGTCCGCTCCCTTCTCCGGGCCGTGGTGCCAGGGGCCTCCATGCACGACTTCCGGGTGGTGTGGGGCGTCACCCACTCCAACATCGTCTTTGACGTGGCGGTGCCCTTCTCCCTGCAGGAGAGCGACCAGCAGTTGAAGGCCCGCATTGACCAGGCCGTGCGCTCCCTGGACCCTTCCTACCGCACGGTGCTCACCATTGACCGGGAATCCACCGTTAACGAGCTGGAAAGCTGAAAGACGCAAAAAGAAAGGCGCCGCCCTTGTGGGCGGTGCCTTTTGGTTTCTTTCCCGCTTCAATTCTTCACGAAGAACTGCTCATACCACACGATAAAGGAGTAGAAAGACCAGATTTTCTGCATGTTCTTGGCCTTGCCCTCTTTGTGGTCGTCCAGCAGCTTCATCAGCTCAGACGTGACGAAGAACTTCTCCGCAATGTCGCTTGTAAAGGCGGCCTTTACTTTGTTGTAGTACTTGTCCTCCATCAGCCAGTCGGACAAGGGCACCGGGAAGCCCAGCTTCTTCATCTTGGCGGTCTCCTCTGGCAGCTGCTTCAGGGCCGCGGCCCGCAGGGCCCGCTTGGTGGTTTCGCTTTGGCAGTCGGCCCGGTAGCGGCTGGGGATACGGCAGGAGAGCTCCAGCATCTTCTTGTCCAGGAAGGGCACCCGCAGCTCCAAAGAGTTTGCCATGCTCATCCGGTCCGCTTTCAGCAGGATGTCGTAAATCATCCAGGTGTGCATGTCCACATACTGCAGCTGGGTGGGCTCGTCCAGCTGGGGCACCTCGTCGAAATAGCGCTTGCTGTACTCCTCCGGCAGCTTGGAGGTGATGGGCCGCTTCAAATATTTCTGGCGCTCCTTGGGGTCAGTGAACACATAGTTGGCCCGCATGAACCGCTGGTAGGGCTCCATCGCCCCCCGCACGAGAAAGTGCTTGCCCTTGAACTCCGGCAGGCGCTTGGCCACGGCCCCGGCCAGCTTTCGCACCGGGCGGGGCACCTTCCGGGTGTACTGGGCAAAGTGGCCCCCCTGCAGGTACATGGGGTAGCCCCCGAACAGCTCGTCCGCCCCTTCGCCGGAGAGCACCACCTTCACATACTTCCGGGCGTTCTGGGCCAGGAAGTACAGGGGAATCTCCGAGGGGTTGGGCAGGGGCTCGTCCAGCATGTACTGGATCTCGGGCACCGCGTCGAAGAACTCATCGGCGCTGACCTTGTTGGAGATGTTCTCCACCCCAATGGTCTGAGAGAACTTCTGGGCGTAGGGCAGCTCACTGTACTTCTCCTCGGTGTAGCCCACGGAGAAGGTCTTCACCTTTTCCGTGCCCTTGCTGATCTCCCGCACCACATAGCTGCTGTCCACGCCAGAGGAGAGGAAGCACCCCACCTCCACGTCGGCAATCTGGTGCATGGCCACCGATTCCTCAAATTCCTTCTGGATCTGCTCCTCCCAGTACTCCAGGGGCTTGTCCTCCTCAATCTTGTACTGGATGCGGTAGTACCGCTCCACCGTCAGCTTGCCGTCCTTGTAGGTGAAGCAGTGGGCCCCCGGCAGCTTGTACACGTTTTTGAAGATGGTGCTCTCGTAGGGGATGTACTCATAGGACAGGTACTCGGGGATCTTCTCCTCGTCCAGCTCCTTCACAAAGCAGGGATGGGAGAGAAAGCTCTTGATCTCTGAGCCCACAAAGAACTGGTCCCCGTTTTTGTAGTAGTAGAAGGGCTTGATGCCGAAAATATCCCGGGCGCCGAAAAGCTCCTTCTTCTCCTTGTCCCAGATGACAAAGGCGAACATGCCCCGCAGCTTTTGCAGGATCTCCTTGCCGTACTCCTCGTACCCGTGGAGGATGGTCTCCGAGTCGGTGCGGGTTTTGAACACATGGCCCTTTTTCAACAGGTCCTCCCGCAGGCTTTGAAAATTGTAGATCTCCCCGTTGAACACCAGCACCTTGCTCCCGTCCTCGTTGAGGATGGGCTGGCGGCCGCCCTCCAGGTCGATGATGGAAAGCCGCCGGAACCCCAGGGAAATCCCCTCGTCCACATAGTAGTCCGCGTCGTCCGGCCCCCGGTGGATAATCCGGTCCGCCATTGCCCGCACCACGTTTTCAGGGCTTCCCACCTCGGGTGTATTCAGAAATCCCACAAATCCACACATGGGCAACGTCCTCCTTTTTTGATTATGAGATCAATGCTTCAAATTCCGGCTTCAGGGGCGCCCCGCAGGCCTGCACACACCGTTTGGAGAGCACCTCCAGGGCGTCTAAGTAGCCGTGGCCCAGGGGCGTGTCCTTCTTCACCAGAGAGAGCTCTGTGCAGCCCAGGATGACGCTGTCGCAGCCCTGGTCGAAGAGCTCCTCGCTGGCCCGCTGGAACTTGCCCATATTGGGCTGGCGCCCCGCCTTGATGTCCTCGTAGATCAGGGACATGATGAGCTCCTGCCCGTGCTGGCTGGGCACGGCCCACCCCAGGCCCTGCTTCTCCAAAGCCCCCTGAAAGAGCCCGGTGCGCACGGTGCCGGTGGTGGCCAGAATCCCGGCCTTGCGTTTGCCGGCGGCCCGCAGCTCCCGGGCGGTCTCCTCCACCATGTGGAGGAAGGGCACCTTCACGCAGCCCGCCAGCTCCTGGTAAAAGTAATGAGAGGTGACGCAGGGCGCGCACAGCACCCCGCAGCCCAGGTTTTCCAGGGCGTGGGCCATGCCCTCCAGCACCGGCAGGGGAGAGGGCTTCGCCCGGTCCAGGATGTAGGCGGTGCGGTCCGGCACCTGGGGGTTGTTCAGCACAACGGCGCTCAGGTGTTCCTGGTCCGTTTTCGCGGCAGTCATCTGGATGATGAGCTCCAGCAGGTAGGCGGTGGCCATTGGCCCCATGCCTCCGATGATGCCCAGTGTTTTCATAGCATTCCTCCCAGTTGGGGACATCCGTCCCCCGTATTTGCTGACGCTTAGGAGGGCAGGGGCGCTGCCCCTTGCAACCCCGGAAGGTCTTGGGGTTGTCTCGGCTGCCGCCTCGGTCAGCCGCTAGGCAACGTCCCACCGGGACGTAGCGGCCCCCAAACCCCACAAGTTTTTTGAAAAAAACTTGACTAAAAACTTTTACTTGCCTACGGCGCGGACGTGCGCTGGCTGTCAGCACAGGCGCGGCCGTAGCCGCCGCCCCATAGCGCGAATTGTCCTGTCCGGTCACGGACTAGTCTCGAAGGCCCTTGTTTCCAAAATAGCGCTTATACTTCTCGAAATAGTGGAACTGGTTCTTCTTGTAGTGCACCCAGCGCTTGAGGGACCGGTCCCCCTCGTAGTAATAAGAGTGGCACACCTTTCCCGCCTTGATAAGGGCCCGGGCCTCCGCCTTGGCGCTCTCGCTCTTCACATACTGGAAGATGATCTTTTCCGGGATGATGGTCCACAGCACCTTGTTGGTGGCCACGGTGCAGGGCATGTCCTTGTGGTAGATCACGTCGTCCACCAGCCACTTGGCCAGGTTGTACCCGGCGGCGGTGACGTAGTAGCTGCTGCGGCCCTGGCGCAGGTTCATCTCAAACAGCTTGTAGGTGCCGTCCCGCTGGTCGTACTTCATGTCGAAGTTGGCAAAGCCCACATAGCCAATGCCCTCTAAAAAGTTTTTCATCCGCTGGTTCAGCTTCTCGTCGTAGCCGTTGATGATGGCCGCGTAGCTGCCGATGCCCTCGGGAGAGTGCTCCTCCAGCAGGGCGTTGCCCAGGGCGATGAGCTTTACCTTCCCATCCCGGCCGCAGTAGCAGTTCATCACCCGCATGTTGCTGTCGTCCCCGGGGATGTACTCCTGCAAGATCAGGTGGTCCTTGTAGCTGGAGCCGTAGATGGCCTCCAGAATGGCGTCGTACTCCCGCTTGTTCTGGGCCACAAACACCTTCTTCTTGTGGGGGAAGCGGCAGTTCCAATAGGCCACCGAGTTGGAGGGCTTGATGATGACCGGGAAGTCGAAGGGCAGCTCCACGGTCTTGTAGTTCTCATAGGAGCAGGTGGTGGTCTTGGGGAAGGCGAAGCCGTGCTCGGTGCACACCTGGTAGAAGCTCTCCTTGATGGAGAGGCGCATCAGCAGCTCCTCGCTGATGCACTCGAACACATAGGCGCCCCGCAGTTTCTCCTGGTTGCGCACCAGCAGCTTGATGTAGTTGTCCCCGCAGGGCACCAGCAGCAGTTTTTTGCCGCTGCCTTCATAGCGCTTTGCGAAGTCCAGCAGGGTTTTGACGAACACCTGGTCGTCCTCCAGGTTGGGCTCCACCACCTCTACGGTGACGATCTTGCTGGCGGTGCAGGGGCCTAAAATGCCCTTGCCGATGGCCACGGAAGTGACGCCATACTCCTGGTGGAAGGAGCGGGCCATGCCGTATACGTTGATATCGCTGCCCAGCAGGACAGGCTGAAACTGGATTTCATGGTTCATGGTACATCCCTCTTACAGTGATAGAAATGATAGGAGAAAGGAGAGCGGCGCGTTCTGTGCGCTCCCTACTTGAGTTTTTTAAGTGGGCAAATGCGAAAAAAAGTCAGGTTTTATGCGGGTTCTGGCATTTGACCATGTGGTCAAATGCCA
>UQRL01000027.1 GCA_900543555.1 uncultured Oscillospiraceae bacterium
GACCCCATCCGCGGCCAGGTGGTGAAGGCCACCATTGTGCTGGCCAAGGGCTATGAGGGCACCCCCGAGCTGACCAAGGAGCTGCAGAACCACGTGAAGCACGCCACCGCGCCCTATAAGTATCCCCGGGTCATCGAGTATGTGGACGAGCTGCCCAAGACCATCGGCGGCAAGATCAAGCGGGCGGAGATCCGCAAAGCGTCCGGCCCAGTGCCTGGGCACTCAAGTCGCGAACGGCGCTAAGGGCGCCGGGGTCTGCTGAGGGCCGCTAGCCCAAATGCCCGCGCTTGAGTTTTGGCGAGACAAGTAAAAGTTTTGCCAGCTTTTTCAAAAGCTGTGGGGGTGCGGGGGCAACGCCCCTGCGGCCTTAGTCGCCTTCGGCAAACGCAGGAGGGTAGAAAAGGCTTCCTGCGGAAGGCTTTTCGTAGGGAACCCTCGTCGGGGGTTCCCTGACAGAGCCGGAGGCTCTGCGTAAGTTTTCTGCAATCCAACCTGCCCTGCCCGCGAAAGCGTGTGCCGCCCTTTGGCACAAGCGGGCGGGAAGGGCAACCACACAGGCGGTTGAAATCCCCCGCCGCTCGTTGTACGCGCTTAGGGGGGATTTCAGGCGGGATAGGTGATAACCTCCCGCCGTCGGGGAGGGCGTTAAGAAAACCCCCGGCGAGGGCTTTCTTAGAAAAACATCCCACTGGGATGTTTTTCGTATCTTTCCTGCGCTTGCTGACGCTAAAAGGCCGCGAGACGCTGTCTCGCGCTCTGCAAGCCTTTGAAAAGGCTTGGGCGAAACTTTTTCTTGTCTCTTCCTGATCCGAGCGCAGCTCACGGGTTTCCCGCAAAGCCACAAACCTATTTTACAAAAGAAAAAGGGCATCCAAGCCAACAGCCTGGATGTCCTTTCGTTGTTTCCATCAAGAGTTTTCCCCGGTGATGCGCACGCTCTCCTTGCCGTAGAAGGTGGCCACCCGCTGGTTCACCGCGTTCTCCGGGTCCTGGCTGAGCACGGGAACCGAGGTGGGCAGCAGCAGCTCCGGCCGGACGGTCACCGGTTCCACCACCACGTTTTGCAGGGTCCCGTCCTCCAGCAGGGCCACCTGGGCGTCCACCTGGGCGTCGTAGGCCTGGGCCTCTCCCCGCAGCAGGGAGAGCCCCGCGCTCACCCCTGTCAGGCTGGTGAAGCCCGGCAGGCAGGCCACCGTCAGGCAGAAGGGCAGGAGCAGGGAGAGCAAGAACGCCGCCGGTGGCTCCCCCGCTCGCTGGAGCGCGCCCTGTAAGGCGGGCCGGTGGGTGAGCCACCCGCAGAAGTAGAAGGCCACCCCCGCCGCCAGCAGGCAGAAGGCGTCGTAGTACAGGTTCTCCATCCGGCCGGCGCCAGTGCCGCCCATAGCGTAGATGGGCGGGGTCAGCAGCACCCCCAGCAGGCACACGGCCCCCAAAAGGGCCAGCCCCGGCAGGGGGAACCGGAAGGAGAGCTTTTGGGCGTACTTGCAGAACAGGGGGCACAAAAACAACAGGGCCAGCAGCAGGGGCAGGGTGGTCCACTCTGTGATGTTCCGCACGGCGGCCCCCAGGGCCAGCAGGATGGACTTCACCGCGCCGGGGCGGTTTTCAAAGTGGGCTTGGCGCACGCTGTTGCCCGGGGCCAACATGCTGATGCCAAAGGCCATGAGCTCCAGAAGGAAAAAGGCCAGAGTCCCCAGTTTGCGGGAGAGGGGAAGCCCCTTCCACAGGGTCCAGAGGAAGCCCCCCATCAACAGCACACAGGTGAGCAGAGCGGTGGGGTAGTTGCCCCCGCCCAGGAAAAAGCACAGCGCCCCTGCCGCCAGGCCGCAGGCCAGAGAGCGCCCCAAAGTGGGAGCCCGCAGAAATTTGAGGGCAAAGGTCAGGGCGCACAGCATCAGGCTGTGGAAGAAGGTGTAGAACAGAGAGCCGTTGTACCAGAAAAAGCCCTCGAAGGGGTCGGGGGCAAAGTGCACCAGAAAAAAGCTCAGGGCGCAGGAGACCGTCAGCCAGGCCCACACGCTCATGCCCAGGCGGCGCACGCAGACCTCCTTCAAGAAGAAAAAGGTGGAGAACACCAAAGAGCCTGCCATCAGCCAGGGGGTCAGGGCGTAAAAGCCCTCCCCAAAGGCGGTGGGCTGCAGGGCCATCAAAAACACGGCGGAGAAGGTGCCCTGCCAATCCAGATAGGTCTCCGCCGTCTCTTTTGCCGCGGCGGCCAGCACCTCCCACAGGGAGCCCCCGCTGCGCACCGCCTGGGCCACATACAGGCCGTAGCTGTAGTCGTCGGAGCAGGGGTGGTTGTAAACGGAGAGGGCTGCCACCGGCAGCAGGGTCAGCCCCAGCAGCACGCAGCAGGCGATGCCCACCCGTTTCTCGGTGAGAAGGCCGTTTAGCCCCTTCCAAACCCGCTTTTCCATAAAAGACCTCCCATGCCCAAGGCGCTGTAATGCTGCTATCAGTATAGCGGATTTTCCCCTTCCGCGCAAGGCGGGGATTTTCCCTCTTTTCTTCCCGCCGCCCCTGTGGTATAGTGATACTTAGAATGAATGGGCGGCGCAAGACCCGCTCGGAGAGGAGAAAGTTATGTACACCTTTGACCGAGAAGCCTATGAAAAGCGCATGGCTTGGTACACCGACGCGCGCTTTGGCATGTTCATCCACTGGGGGCTGTACGCCATCCCCGCCCGGGGAGAGTGGGTCCGCAGCGACGAGCGCATCAAAAAAGAGGACTACATGCCCTATTTTTACGAGTTCGACCCGGTGGACTACAACCCCAGGCAGTGGGCCAAGGCCGCCAAAGAGGCGGGCATGAAGTACGCGGTGCTCACCGCCAAGCACCACGAGGGCTTCTGCCTGTTCGACAGCCAGTACACGGATTTCAAGTCCACCAACACCAAGTGCGGCCGGGACCTGGTGCGGGAATTTCTAGAGGCGTTCCGGGCCGAGGGCCTGCGAGTGGGCCTCTACTTCTCCCTGCTGGACTGGTACCATGAGGATTACCCCCACTATGGTGATAAGCACCACCCCATGCGGGACGACCCCGCCTACTCCAATGAAGGGCGGGACTTCGGTCGCTATGTGGAGTACCTCCACAACCAGGTGCGGGAGCTGTGCACCAACTATGGCAAGCTGGACCTCCTCTGGTTCGACTTCTCCTACGAGAACGAGAACGCCGTCATGCGGGGAGAGGCCTGGAGGGCCACGGAACTGGTGAACATGGTGCGCCAGCTCCAGCCCGATGTGATCATCGACAACCGGCTGGAGGTCAGCGGAGAGGGCTTCGGCTCCCTGTGGGAGTGCAACCCCACCCCCTATCATGGGGACTTCGTCAGCCCAGAGCAAATCATCCCCCCCGCCGGCATTCAGGACAAACAGGGCCGGGACATGGTGTGGGAGGCCTGCATCACCATGAACAACCACTGGGGCTACTGCGCGGAGGACCGCTTTTTCAAGCCTGCCCCCATGCTCATCAAAAAGCTGGTGGAGTGCGTCTCTAAGGGGGGCAACCTGCTGTTGAACGTGGGCCCCGACGCCAAGGGCAACATCCCGCCCCAGTCCCTGGAGATCCTGGGGGAGATCGGCGCCTGGATGAAGCGGAACGGAGAGAGCATCTACGGCTGCGGCAAGGCCGGCATGGAAAAGCCGGACAACGGCCGCATCACCCGCAAGGGCAACAAGCTCTATTACCACCTGTTCGAGAGCTCGGTGGGGCCCATGCCCCTGATGGGCCTGCAGCGGGAGCAGGTCAGCCGGGCCCGTTATCTGGCCACCGGCGCAGAGGTCTCCCTGGCAGGGGACTGGACCAGCGCCAACTACCCGGACGTGGTGTTTGCCAACCTGGGGCCGGACCCCGTTCTGCCCGACCCGGTGGACACCGTGCTGGAGATCACCCTGAAGGAGTAATTGGAAGAGAGAAGGAGCCCTGTCTATGCCCTGGTCCCAAGAATTGAGAAACTATGTGAACACCCAGCTGGAGGGGAGAAAGCCCCGTTTGGGCGCCCGGTGGGCGGCCCTGCAGGAGGAGCTCTCCCTCTGCGGAGAGGAGGAGGCCCTGCTGCTCTCCTACCTGTACGTCACCCTGCCCAGCGCCGACCTGGGGGACTATTCCCCCCGCTTTTTCCGAGAGGCCGCCCGCCAGGCCCTGGCCGCCCGCCGGGAGTTCCCCTGGTGCGCCGCCCTGTCGGAATCCCTGTTCCTGCGGGAGGTGCTGTGCCCCCGGGTGAACAACGAGGAGCTCTCCCCCTGCCGGGAGCTGTTTTGCAGCCAGCTGGCCCCCCGGGTGAAGGGCCTTCCCTTGGAGGAGGCCATTTTAGAGGTGAACCGCTGGTGCGCGGAGCAGGCCACCTACCGCTCCACCGATGACCGCACCGCCTCCGCCCTGCAGGTGTATCAATGCGGGTGGGGCCGCTGCGGGGAGGAGTCCACCTTCCTCACCAACGCATTGCGCAGCGTGGGCATCGCCGCCCGGCAGGTGTACGCCCCCTGGTGGTCCCACTGCGACGACAACCACGCCTGGGTGGAGGCTTTCGACGGTGCCGCCTGGCGGTATTTGGGGGCCTGCGAGCCGGAGCCCGTGCTGGACCGGGGCTGGTTCACCCACGCCGCCAGCCGGGCGGTGATGGTCCACGCCCGGTCCTTCGTTGCGGGCAGCCGGAAGGAGGCGGCCTTCCTGTTCCCCGGCTTGGACCCCCTGGACTGGGACCTCCGGGAAGGGGTGGCCTATGAGAACCGCACCGCCCATTACGGCCGGGCCAAGCTCCTCACCGTGGAGGTGCGGGACGGAAGGGGCTCCCCGGTTCAGGGAGCAGGGGTTGCCTTCTCCGTGATGAATATGGCCGCCCCCCAGGAGGTGGCCCGCCGCACCACGGACGAGGCCGGCCGGGCCCGCCTGCGGGTGGGCCGGGGCAGCCTGCTCCTCACCGCCTGGGACCCGGAAGCCCCGGGGCTGCTGGGGGAGGCCCTGGTGCCCCCCGAGGGGGAGTCGGTGCAAGTGGTGCTGGGCCGGGCTTTGGCCCCCCAGGGGGAGGCGGACTTTGCCGCCCCGGCGGACGGGGATGTCTCCGTCCCCGCCCTGCGCCGGGAACAGCGGGAGGCGCGCCAGGCCTGCCTGGGCCGGGCCGCCGCCCTGCGGGAGGAGAAGTCCCGGGCATGGCAGGAACAGCGTCCCGCCCCGCCCACCGGCCAGAAGGGCCGGGTGTGGTCCGCCCTGACGGAAAAGGACCGGGCGGGCCAGGTGCCGGAGGCCGTCTTAGAGGACGCCCTGGCCGCCTTCCGCTGGGAGCCCAGCTTCCCGCAGGAGGCGTTCCAGCGGGGGCTCCTGTCCCCCCGCGTGGGGTTGGAGGTGCTCACCCCCTGGCATAAGCGGCTGGCGGAGCAGTTCTCCCCGGAGGAGGCGGAGGCCGCCCGGCAGGACCCCTCCCGTCTGTGGGCCTGGGTGGAGTCCCGTGTCTCTCTGGATGGGGACTGCTACGCCGCCCTGTGGGGCACCCCCCGGGGGATGCTCTCCCTGGGGAGGGCCACGGCGTTTGGCAGGGAGATGCTGTTCTGCGCCGCCTGCCGGGCGTTAGGGGTTCCCTCCTATTTGCAGGATGGCACCCCCTGGTTCTGGAAGGACGGCGCGTTCCACCCCTTGTGGGGCGGGGAGCCCGCCGCCCGGCTGGCCCTGGCCGCCCCGGCGGACCGGCCCGCCCTGCCCGGCCAGGACTACGCCCTCTTCCGCAAGGGGCCCCAGGGCTGGCAGCCTGTGACAGCCCCCGCCCTGGCTGCGGGGATGGAGGAGGAGTTGCCCCTTCCGCCGGGGGAATACCGCCTGTGGACGGTGAACCGCCTGCCCAGCGGCTCCCAGCTGGTTTGGTGGCGGGCTGTGTCCCTGGAGGAGGGGCAGCGGCAAGCCTGCGCCCTCTCCTTCCGGGAGGGGCGGGCGGAGGACATGCTCCAGCGCTGCCCCCTGCCGGAGTTCTCCCTGTGGGAGGAGGCAGGCCGGGAGGTGCCGGGCCGTCAGGTTCTGGCCGCACAACACCTGACCGTGCTGTGCCTGCTGGAGCCCAGCCGGGAGCCCACGGAGCACATCCTCAACGAGCTGCGGGAGAGCGCTCCCGCCCTGGAGGCCAGCGGCTGCGGCCTGTGCCTGGTGGTGGAGGACTTCTCCCACCAGCAGGACCCCACCTTGCAGAGGGCCCTCCAGGCCCTGCCCGGGGCCCAGGTGTGGCGGGGGGATTTCCCAGAGGTGATCCCTGCCCTGGCCCGGCGCATGTTCCTGGACCCGGACCGGCTGCCCCTGGTGCTGCTGGTGAACAGCCGGGGAGAGTGCCTGTATGGCTGCTGCGGCTACAACGTGGGCACGGCGGCCCTGCTGCTGCGGCTGATGGCCGCGGCGGAGGTTTTCCCCCAGGAGGGAGAAACCTGTTGAAAACAAAAGGGACCAGCTATTTTTTAGAAAGAGAGGAGTTTTGTCCCATGGAGAACAAGATGTTGGAGCTTTTAAAGACCCGCCGCAGCGTGCGGGCCTACAAGCCCGAGCAGATTCAAGCCCAGGAGCTGGACGCTGTGCTGGAGGCGGGCACCTACGCCCCCACCGGCATGGGGATGCAGTCCCCGGTGATTGTGGCGGTGCAGAGCCCGCAATACCGCCGGGCGGTGATGGAGCTGAACCAGAAAGCCCGGGGCATGGAGGGGGACCCCTATTACGGCGCGCCTACCATTGTGCTGGTGCTGGCGGACCCGGCCCGGGGCACCTGTGTGGAGGACGCCTCCTGCGTGCTGTGCACCATGATGGAGGCCGCCCACGCCGTGGGCCTTGCCTCCTGCTGGATCCACGGGGAGCGCGAGATGTTCCAGCTGCCAGAGGGCAAGGCCCTTTTGCGGGAGTGGGGCCTGCCCCAGGATTTGCGGGGCGTGGGCTCTCTGGCCTTGGGCTACGCCGCCGGCCCCCTGCCCCAGCCCAAGGAGCGCAAGGCCGGCTACATCCACAAAGTCTGAGAAAGCGCTTGCGAACGGTCCCCGAAAAAGGGACCGTTCTTTTCGTTTTCTCCCCGGGGCTGGTTTTCCTTGTAATTTTCCCCTTGAAAAGCTATAATAGGAGCACAGTCCACAGCGAAAGGAAGGCGAAGCCTGTGAAACATAGATGGAAAAAGGCCGGGGCCCTGCTGCTGGCCGTGTTGCTGGCAGCGGGAACTTTGACCGCCTGTTCCCCGGAGGAAGCGGCTTCCTCCACTTTGGAGGAAGCCAACCAGCTCCGCTTGGAGAACGACGGGAAGGAGACCAGCCTGGTGGTAGCAGAGCGCTTTTTCAGCACGGAGCGCACCGCCGCCCTGGAGGAGATTGCGGAAAAATACATGGCGGATTTCCCCCAGACCCGCATCGAGATCGTCACGGTGGAAAGCGGGGAGGAAGCTATGGGAATGCTCCAGTCCGGCGAGGCGGACCTGGTGGAGCTCTCGGAACAGGAGCAGCCCGCCGCGGTGGAGCAGGGCCTTCTCACAGAGCTCTCCCCCTATCTGGATGTGTGGGAGGAGCGCTCCACCCTGACAGCCGCGGCCAAGCAGGCCGTGGCCTCTATGGGTGCGGACTTTGCCTATCTGCTGCCCGCCACCTTGAACCAGGACCTGGTCTATTACCGCAGCGATTGGTTCGAGGAGTTCAACCAGGGCAAGGAGGAGGGCCTGGTCTACTGCCGCATTTGGGAGGACTTTGCCGACGCCCATCAGAAGCTTCAGGACAAGGGGGCGGCCGGGCTGGTGTTCGGCGGGAAGGACCGCCTGGTGGACCTGTTCGACTCCATCCTGTGGAGCGCCGTGAGCCTGGGCCGCATGGAGGACCCGGCGGCCTCTTACCTCTCCGCGGTGGATGATAACGACACCCTCTTCACCCTGGAGCAGGCCGCTGCGGCGGCGGAGCAGTTCTCTGCCCTGATCCGGGACGCCGTTCCTCAAGAGGCCCTGGACTGGACCGAGGACCAGGCCATAGAGGCCTTCACCAGCGGCCAGGCCATTGCCCTGCTGGCGGGCCAGGACCGGCTGGAGGACATCGCCGGGGCCATGGAGGAGGGCACCTGGGGCGTGGCCGCCTATCCCCGGGGGACCACGGGCACG
This sequence comes from uncultured Oscillospiraceae bacterium, assembly GCA_900543555.1. Lineage (GTDB taxonomy): Bacteria > Bacillota > Clostridia > Oscillospirales > Acutalibacteraceae > Acutalibacter > Acutalibacter stercoravium. The sequence continues at coordinate 8,091 of UQRL01000027.1, forward strand.
GCCATCACCAGCCTGGAGTTCACCGGTTTTGGCGTGGCGGCTTCCGCGGAGAATGTGGGCAACGCCGTGCACTTCCTCACCTACCTGTCCAACGGGGACAACAACACCCACCTGGCCAAGGCCTGCGGCACGGTGCCCATCCACACCACTGCCGCCGACCTGGAGCCCTCCCTGGAGGAGACGGGCCTGTCTGTGAACCTGCTGATGGTCCGCCGGGCAGACTGGTACTTCTATGCCCAGGAGCCGCTGATGTACCGCGCCCAAGAGGGCTGGCGGGAGACGGCCAATCAGGCCCTGCAGGAGTTTCTTGCCGGGGAGATGACCCAGCAGGAACTTCTGGCCTCGTTCGACGGGTACTGGAGCCAGGCCCGGGCCGGCGAGGGGGAGCTGTGGCAGGCGCAAGAGGAGACAGAACAGTGACCTTGGGCCCCGGGACACCGGGGCCTTTTCGCACCTTGCGGGACCGATGTGAAATTAGGCCCTTGTGAAGCGCCGGTGAATTTGGTATAATATTTTAGATTATGAGATTCTATGTCGGAAAGGATGAGCGGGATGAAGGTAAAGCTGCTGGCCTATACGCCGGAGCCGGAGAAGACGGTGGCCTGCGCCGCCAAGCTGTGCTATGCCGCGGCGGACATCGACACAGTGTATGAGGGGCTGACGGAGGAGAAGACCGCCTCCTTTTTGGAAATGCTCAACTCCATCGGACATGAGAGCCCCATCGAGCACGCCAGCTTCACCTTTGGCATCGAGGGGGTGTCCCGGTCCCTGCTGGCCCAGATTACCCGGCACCGCATCGCCTCCTTCAGCGTGCAGAGCCAGCGCTATGTGAAGGAAGAGGGCTTCCAGTTCGTGCTCCCTCCGGAGATCGAGGCCCTGCCAGAGGCCAAGGAGGAGTTCCTGCGGGCCATGGAGGAGGACCAGGAACACTACGAACGGCTGACCGCCCTGCTGAAGGAGAAGCACCAAGCGGCGTTTTTGGCCGCCGGAGAGACGGAGAAGGCCGCCGCCCGCAAGGCGGAGAAAAAGGCCATTGAGGATGCCCGCTTTGTGCTGCCCAACGCCTGCGCCACCAAGATGATCTGCACCATGAACGCCCGCTCTCTGCTGAACTTCTTCTCTCACCGGTGCTGCAACCGGGCCCAGTGGGAGATTCGGGAGCTGGCTACCCAGATGCTCAAAGAGGTGAAGGTTGTGGCGCCCCATCTCTTTGAAAAGGCAGGCCCGCCCTGCCTGCGGGGCGCCTGCCCCGAGGGGAAGATGTCCTGTGGGCAGATGGCCCAGGTGCGGGAAACATTCAAAGCGCTGTAAATTTCTGCCCGGCCGTTCCATACTAAAAGGGGAAGAAGGCCGGGCTTCGGAAAGGGGAGAGAAGCCATGAGCCTGATTGTGCTGGAAGGGCTGGACGGCAGCGGCAAGGGCACCCAGACCCAGCTGCTGTTTGAGGAGCTGTCCCAGCGGGGAAAGCCGGTGCGGAAGGTCACCTTCCCCGACTACCAGTCGCCCTCCTCCTCGCTGGTGAAGATGTACCTGAACGGGGAATTCGGCGCCCAGCCGGAGGACGTGAATGCCTACGCCGCCAGCGCCTTTTACGCGGTGGACCGCTTTGCCAGTTTCCGCAAGGGCTGGGGCGGGGACTACCGCCAGGGGAAGCTCATCCTCTGCGACAGGTACGCCACCTCCAACATGGTGTACCAGATGGGAAAGCTCCCCCGGGCGGAGTGGGACGGCTACCTGGCCTGGATGGAAGATTTTGAGTATCAAAAGCTGGGCATTCCCCGGCCGGACCTGGTGCTCTATCTGGACATGCCCATCGAAGTTTCTCAAAAGCTGCTGCTGCAGCGCTACCAGGGGGACAGCGGGAAAAAGGATATCCACGAGAGCCACCTGGCGTTCCTGCGCTCTTGCGGGGAATGCGCCCGCTATGCCGGGCAGCGTCTGGGCTGGAAGGTGGTCCCCTGCGCGAAGGGAGGGGAGCCCCTGCCCGTGGAGGAAATCCACCGGGCGGTGCTGGCGGCTGTGGAGCCTCTGCTGGAAAAACCTTGAGAGGAGAGAGCCCTATGGACGAGCAGGACAGAAAGCGTTCGGTGGTGCAAAAGACCGTGTGGAAGGGCGTCAGCTTTGGCAGCGTGCTTGCCATGGTCATCAGCTATTGCAACTGGCACTCGGTGGGGTGGGCCATTGTCCACGGCTTGCTCAGCTGGGTGTATGTGATCTATTATGTGATACGGTACGGTTTTTCTTGAAAAGCCGCCTGACGGGAAAGGATGGTTTGCGATGGTGGTTGTGTTTTTGGCGGAAGGCTTTGAAGAGGTGGAAGCCCTGGCCCCTGTGGACGTGATGCGCCGGGCTGGGCTTACAGTAAAGCTGGCCGGCGTCACTGGAGAGAGGGTGACCGGCTCCCACGGCATCTGTGTCCAGACGGATCTGGCCGCGGAAGAGGTGGACGTTTCCGCACTGGAGGCCATGGTGCTGCCCGGCGGCCTGCCCGGCACCCACAACCTGGAGGCTTCCCCCGCGGTGCAGGGCTGTATCGACAGCTGCGTGGAGCAGGGCAAGCTGGTGGCCGCCATCTGCGCGGCGCCCTCTATTTTGGCCCACAAGGGCCTGCTGGCTGGAAAAAACGCCACGGCGTTCCCCAGCTTCCAGAAGGATTTGCAGGAGGGCGGCGCCCTTCTCAGTGAAAGCTATGTGGTGCGGGACGGCCAATTCCTCACCGCCCGGGGCATGGGGGTGGCCACCCAGTTTGGCCTGGCCCTGGCTGCCGCGCTGGTGTCGGAGGAAAAGGCTGCGGAGATCCGTGCCTCCATCCAGTGGGAGGGGTAATGGAGAAAAAGGCCCCCCTGCGCAAGGAGCTGTTGGCCCGCAGAGACGCCTTGCCAGGGCGGGAGGAGAGGTCCCGGGCCATTCGGAGGCAGGTGCTGGCCTTGCCGGAATACCGGCGGGCCCGGCGGCTGCTGCTTTACCTGAGCCAGGGCAGCGAGGTGGACACCTGGCCCCTGCTGGACCGCGCCCTGGCCCAGGGAAGGGCCGTGTATGCGCCCCGCTGCCTGGATGGACAGGGAAACATGGCCTTTTACCGTGTTTTTTCCCGGGAGGACCTGGCCCCCGGCCGCTTTGGCCTGTGGGAGCCCCTCCAGGAGAGATGCCCTCTCTTGACGGAATGGGAGGGGGCTTTGTGCCTGGTGCCCGGCATTGCCTTTGACAGGGAGGGCTTCCGCCTGGGCTATGGAAAAGGATATTATGACCGCTTCTTGGGGTCCCGCCCGGTAGAGGCTGTTGGGGTGTGCTTTGAAGGGCTGCTGCTGCCCAGGCTGCCCCGGGGGCCCTTTGACAGGCAGGTGGCCCGGCTGGTGACAGAGGCAGGGGTCCTTTGTGCGGAGCAAGGCCCCGGAAAGGAAGGTTGCGAATGAACCACGAACAGAATCCCCGCGGCGGAGAGAGCCGCGGCACAGGAAATTTTAAGCTGAACATTGATGAACGGGATCTGGCCACGGGCAGCATTGACGTGCAGGAGCGCCGGGGCCAGCCGCCCCGGCCGGAGTACTCTGCCAACAAGGCGTTCCTTACGGACAAGGAGCGCCGTCAGGAGGAGAAGGCCCACAAAAAGCGGGATAGGCTGAAGGCCCGGAAAAACCGCCGGGTGTTCTCCCTGGTGTGGCTGTGCATGGTGCTGCTGGTTTCCTTCACCCTGGCCAGCTACCTGATCACCGGATCGAACGACTTTTTCGCGGTGGGTCGCTCGGAAGGCACCACCGAGGTGACCATCCCTGAGAACGTCACCATTGATGAGCTGACCCAGATCGTTTACGACGCGGGGGCCATCAAGGAGCCGGAGTTCTTCCAGCTCTTCTGTAACGTGACAGTGGATGAGGAGGAGCTGGGGTGGTTCCAGCCCGGCGTTTACCAGCTGGAGACCAACATGGATTACCAGGATATCATCAGCACCCTGCAGGGCGGCAACGAGACCCGCGAGGTGGTCACCGTCACCTTCCCCGAGGGTATGACGGTGCTGCAGGTGGCTGCCCTGCTGGAGGAAAATGAGGTCTGCTCCCAGGAGGATTTCCTGACAGCGGTTAATTCCAGCGATTTCGATGGCTATGATGCCATTGCCCCCATCGCCGGGGCCACTGGCAAGTATTATAAGCTGGAGGGATACCTCTTCCCCGACACCTATGACTTCTACAAGGGGGAGGAGATCGACTCTGTAGTGGGCAAGCTGGTGTACAACTTCCAGAACCGCACCGCCGACCTGGAGGAGCGCATCGCCGCCTCTGGCATGACGCTGGATCAGATTGTCACCATGGCCTCTATCATCCAGCGGGAAGCCGCCAACACCCAGGACATGGCCAACGTTTCCGCCGTGCTCCACAACCGCCTGGACTTTGGCGGGGAGTATGGCATCTACCGGCTGGAGTGCGACTCCACCATCTACTACCCCTACCAGCGGGCGGAGGACGTGCCGGAGACCGGGGCCCTCTCTTATGGAAATTACGACACCTATGAGGTTCAGGGCCTGCCTGCGGGAGCTATCTGCAATCCCGGACTGGACGCGATTGAAGCGGCACTGAACCCCAACACCGAGGGCGACGCCGCCAACTACCTGTATTTCTGCCACGCCGCCGACGGCACCGCCTACTATGCCACCAACGCGGACGACCATGCCTACAATATGCAGCTGGCGGGCCTGACGGAGTGAGTTTATGACAAGAGTGAGACCAGAACTGCTCTCCCCCGCAGGGGACCGGGAGCGCTTAGAGGCCGCGGTGCGCTATGGCGCGGACGCGGTGTACCTGGCGGGGAAGAGCTTCGGCATGCGCTCGGCCCCCCAGAACTTTGGGGAGGAGGAGCTGCGGGAGGCGGTGGCCTACTGCCACGCCCGGGGAGTGAAGGTCTATGTCACCTGCAACACCCTGCCCCGCAACGGGGAATTTGAGGAGCTGCCTAGCTTCCTCACCGCCTGCCAGGATATGGGCGTGGACGCCTTCATCATCTCCGATTTGGGGGTGCTGGCCCTGGCTGGGAAGGTGGCCCCCCAAGTGGAGCGGCACATCTCCACCCAGACGGGCATTGTCAACTACGCCGCCGCCCAGGTCTGCTGGGAGCTGGGGGCCAAGCGGGTGGTGCTGGCCCGGGAGGTGCCCCTCTCGGAAATTAAAGGCATCCGGGAGCGGGTGGACCCCGGCCTGGAGCTGGAGGCCTTTGTCCACGGGGCCATGTGCATGTCCTTCTCCGGCCGGTGCGTCATCTCTAACTATATGACCGGCCGGGACGCCAACCGGGGCGAGTGCGCCCAGCCCTGCCGCTGGGAGTACCACCTGGTGGAGGCCCAGCGCCCGGGGGAGGTGTACAGCCTGGTCCAGGAGGAGAAGGGCGCCTACTTCTTCAACTCCAACGATTTGCGGATGATTGACGCCATCCCCCAGATGATGGACGCGGGCATCACCAGCCTGAAAATCGAGGGCAGGGCCAAGTCCGCCTACTATGTGGCTTGTGTCACCGCCGCCTACCGCCGGGCCATTGATTTCGCGTGGGAGCACCCCGGCGAGCCACTGCCCGCCGCCATCCTGGCGGAGACGGAAAAAATCAGCCACCGGCCCTACTCCCACGGCTTCTACTTTGGGGGCGAGCCCGGCCAGACGCTGGACCGCAGCCACTACGCCCGGGGCTACGAGCTGGTGGCCGTGTGCCAGGGCCGGGAGGACGGCCTGGTCACCCTGCGGGAGCGCAACCGGTTTTTCCGGGGCCAGGAGGTGGACATCCTCCAGCCGGGGAGAGAGCCCTTCACCGCCACGCTGGACGAGCTGTACAACGAGGACGGCGAGGCCATCCAGGTGGCTCCCCACGCGGAGATGGTGGTCCGCTGGAAAACGGACCTGCCCGTGGAGGCGGGGGCTTACCTGCGGGTGAAAAAAGAGCCGCGAAGCGAATAAAGCGCGTGGCCGCGCGGGACAAGTCGCGCACGCCGCTTAAGGGCGGCGTGGTTTGTGGGGAGAGGCGAACAAGCGGCCCGCGCTCGAGTCAGATAGAGACAAGTAAAAGTTTGCGAGGGTGTTGGTGCCCGGTGGGCACCGCCAAACACCGGCCGAGGCGGCACGCAGAAACTGTAAGACAGAGCCTCTCCCATGGAGAGGGCTGCTTCCCTGTGGAGCGTGCTGGAAAAGAAAAACGGAGCGAAAAGACATCCAAGCCTTGCCTTGGGTGTCTTTTTTCGCGGCGGGGAACATATCCTTTCTATACCACAGAAAGGATGATCCCTATGAAAAAACTCAGGCTTTGCGTGCTTTCCCTGCTCACTGCCGCTGCCCTGCTGCTGCCCGCCCTGCCTGCCCGGGCGGAAGGGCTGGAGGTCACCGCCCCCTCCGCCGTGCTGATGGAGGCCTCCACCGGCCAGATCCTCTTTGAGAAGGACCCCCACGCCTTGCGCTCCTGCGCTTCCATCACCAAGGTGATGACCCTCTGCCTGGTGTTCCAGGCCCTGGACAGCGGCCAGCTCTCCCTGGACCAGACCCTCACCGCCTCCGCCCACGCGGCCTCCATGGGGGGCTCGGACATCTGGCTGGAGGAGGGGGAGTCCATGACCGTGGACGATCTCATCAAGGCCACGGTGATTATGAGCGCCAACGACGCCGCCGTGGTGCTGGCGGAGGCCGTGTCCGGCAGCGAGGAGGCCTTTGTGGCCCAGATGAACGAAAAGGCCCAGCAGCTGGGCATGAGCGACACCGTGTTCAAAAACTGCAATGGCCTGGATGAGGAAGGCCACGTCACCAGCGCCTATGACGTGGCCTTGATGAGCCGGGAGCTGATCCGCCACGAGAAGGTTTTTGACTACACCCTGACCTGGATGGACTCCGTGCGGGGCGGGGAGACCCAGCTGGTGAACACCAACAAGCTCATCCGCAGCTACCCGGGCATTACCGGCCTGAAAACCGGCACCACCGGCCAGGCGGGCAGCTGCATCACCGCCACCGCGGAGCGGGAGGGCCTGTCCCTTATCGCCGTGGTGCTGGGGGCCGATTCCACCGACCACCGCTTCCAGGACGCCGCCGCTTTGCTGGATTACGGCTTCGCGGGCTGGAAAGCCACCGTGCCGGAGGCCCCTGCTCTGGAGCCAGTCCCCGTGGCCCGGGGCATGGAGCCCCAGGTGGAACCAGTGCTGGGGGAAATGCCCACCCTGCTTTTGAAAGCGGGGGAGGCCGGCGAGGTGGAGACCGCAGTCACCTATGAGGAGCTGACTGCCCCCGTAACCCGCGGGGACGTGATTGGACAGGTGACCTGCACCGTCGATGGAAGCGTGATGGCCCAGGTGGATATAACCGCCGGGGAGGATGTGGCGCAGGTGACCTTTTTCGGGGTGCTCTCCCACCTGGTGCAGGCATTGTTCACCCTCTAAGGGGCACAAGGGAGCCCGGGGGGAACTTTTTCGGAAAGCCTGCCCTATAAACTTGCAAATTGCTCCGAGTTATTGTAGAATAGAAGCACAAAGAGCGGCGCACCCTGTTTTCGGGAAGGGGGCGTGCCCCTTCTCCCGGTTTGTCGCCTGTAGGGAGAAGACACCCTTCCCGCCGGGACAGCGCCTTAAGAATCAACAAGGAGGTCTTTTGCAATGCCGCTGAAATTGGAAGACGGATATTTGAAAGGCTTTGTTTCCCAGCACGAGTACGGGGCCATGGAGCCCTTGGTGAAGGCTGCCCACCAGCAGCTGACGGACAAAACGGGGCTGGGAAATGATTTTCTCGGCTGGGTTACGCTGCCCGCCGATTATGACAAGGAAGAGTTTGCGCGCATCAAGGCCGCGGCCAAGAAGATCCAAGGCAATTCCGATGTGTTCGTGGTTATCGGCATCGGCGGTTCCTATCTGGGGGCCCGTGCCGCTATCGAGTTTTTGAAGTCTGATAAGTACAACGACCTGCGCAAGGACACCCCGGCCATCTACTTCGCCGGGAACTCCATCAGCTCCACCGCCCTGCAGGAGCTGGTGCAGATTTGCGAGGGCAAGGACGTTTCCATCAACATGATTTCCAAGTCCGGCACCACCACCGAGCCCGCCATCGCCTTCCGGGTGTTCCGGGAGCTGCTGGAGAAGAAGTACGGCAAGGAAGGCGCCCGGGAGCGCATCTTCTGCACCACCGACAAGGAGAAGGGCACCCTGAAGCAGCTGGCCGACAAAGAGGGCTACGAGACCTTTGTGGTGCCCGATGACGTGGGCGGGCGTTACTCTGTGCTCACCGCTGTGGGCCTGCTGCCCATCGCCGTCTCCGGCGCGGATATCGACGCCCTGATGGGCGGCGCTCAGAAGGCTATGGAGCTGTACAACGCCTCCTCTATCGAGGAGAACGACTGCTATAAATACGCGGCCATCCGCAACATTCTGTACAATAAGGGCAAGTGCACCGAGGTCATGGTCAGCTATGAGCCCTGCTACGCCATGATGAACGAGTGGTGGAAGCAGCTTTACGGCGAGAGCGAGGGCAAGGACAACAAGGGCCTGTTCCCGGCTTCCGTCATCTTCTCCACGGACCTGCACTCCCTGGGCCAGTACATCCAGGACGGCCGCCGCACCCTGTTTGAGACGGTGGTGCTCATTGACGAGCCCAAGCACCAGATCACCCTGGGCAATGACCCCACCGACGTGGACGGGCTCAACTATCTGGAGGGCCGCACCATGGCCTTTATCAACGAGAAAGCCTTTGAGGGCACCGTGCTGGCCCACAACGACGGCGGCGTGCCCAACGTGGTCATCCACGCCTCCGACTTCTCTGAGGACACCCTGGGCCAGCTGATCTACTTCTTCGAGAAGGCCTGCGCCATCTCCGGCTATCTGCTGGGGGTTAACCCCTTCAACCAGCCCGGCGTGGAGAGCTACAAGAAGAACATGTTCGCCCTGCTGGGCAAGCCTGGCTATGAAGAGGCCAAGGCAGAGCTGGAAAAGCGCCTGGCCCACTGAGTTATTCCATTCGCTGTCCCCCGCTCCCCTGGGGCGGAAGCAATATAAAAAATAAAGGAGAGTTGTATTATGATCACTCTTTTGACTGGCAAAAAAGGCTCTGGCAAGACCAAGAAGCTCATCGAGATGGCCAACGCCGCGCTGGAGAAGTCCAACGGCAACGTAGTGGTGGTGGAAAAGGGCCTGAAGCTGACCTATGATATTTCCCATGCAGCCCGCCTGATTGACATTGACGCCTACGATGTGAAGGGCGGAAAGGGCCTGTACGGCTTCCTGGCTGGCATCTGCGCCGGCAACTATGATGTCACCGACATTCTGGTGGATTCCACCCTGAAGATCACCGGCACCGGCGCTGAGGTAGTGGACCTGCTGGTGAACGACCTGAAGAAGCTGGAGAAGGAGTCTGGCGCCAACTTCGTGCTGTCCATCTCCGCCGCCAACGAGGAGATCCCCGCTTCTGTGGCGGAATATGTGGCCAAATAAGCCGCAGGCAGTAAAAGAGGCTTACTAAAGTGGTGGGAGGGGCGGCCCCTGGGGCCGTCCTTCCCACTGTGTTTTCCCAGGAAGGGGCGCAAAAAATCCTTGACAACCAATGTGCGGTTTATTATAATATATCAGTACGGCATGAGGGTGAGCGTATGACCATTGATCTGCGAAAATATTTCCGGGGAGAAGATCTTCCCGGCAGCGGCGTGTTAGAGTGCCAGCTGGATCTTTCCGGTATGGAATTGGGCGGTGTCAAGCCGTTTTGTGCGCCGGTAAGGGTTCGGGCGGAGCTCAAGGGTTCGCCGGGCTCAGTGGAGCTTCGCGGAAAGGCCTGCTACGCTATGACCATGCCCTGCGACCGTTGCTTTAAAACGACAACTCAGGAACGGGAGACCGGCTTTTTCCATGTGCTGGTGCGCGAGCTCAGCGACGAGGAAAACGACGACGGCGAGTTTGTGGTGGTGCCCGATGAGACGCTGGATGTGGACCAGCTGGTCACCGAGGACATCCTGCTGGACCTGCCCAGCAAATTTCTCTGTTCCCCCAATTGCAAGGGGCTGTGCCCCCGCTGCGGCAAAGACCTGAATGAAGGGGATTGCGGCTGTGAGAGGGAGGACGTGGATCCCCGGCTTGCGGTTTTGAAGGAGCTGTTGTAACCAGCGGCGGACAGTTTTTTCAAGAGATCCAGTCCGCGGCGGACTGGCGCCCAGTGCGGCGGCCCGAGCGCGGAAAGATTCTATAAAGTGTTTAAGGAGGTGCACCCATGGCAGTACCCAAGCGGAAAGTATCCAGCGCGCGGCAGAACAAGCGGCGCTCTAATGTGTGGAAGCTCCAGGCTCCCGCCCTGATGAGATGCCCCCAGTGCGGCGAGTACAAGTCACCTCACAGAGTCTGCGGCAACTGCGGCTACTACAATGGCCGTGCCGTTGTGAAGAAGGAAGCGTAAATTCGGCAAAGGCGAGAAGGGAACGCGGGCAAAGCGCTCCCTTCTTTATTTTTACCGGCGCAAAAGCGGCCGGAAAAGGAGGCATGGAACATGGCGGTGCGGATCGACAGCGTGGAGGCAGGCAGCCGGGCCGCGCGGGCGGGCATCCAGGCGGGGGATGTGCTTGTGAGCATCAATGGCCACGACATTGTGGACGTGCTGGATTACCGGTTTTTCGAGACGGAGCGGGAGCTGCGCCTGTGCCTGACAAGAGGGGGAGAGCCCTATCAGCTGGAGCTGGTCAAGCCACAGTACGCCTCTCTGGGCCTGGAGTTTGCCACCTATCTGATGGACGAGCAGCGCTCCTGCCGGAACAAGTGTATCTTCTGCTTTATCGACCAGCTGCCCAAGGGGATGCGGGAGACCCTCTACTTTAAGGATGACGACGACCGGCTCTCTTTCCTGTTCGGCAACTACATTACGCTCACGAACATTGACGACCGGGAAGTGGACCGCATCCTGCAAATGCGCATCAGCCCCATCAATGTGTCGGTGCACACCATGGACCCCCAGCTGCGGTGCAAGATGATGCACAACCGCTTCGCGGGGGACTCCCTGCGCCACCTGTACCGGCTGGCGGAGGGGGGCATCCAGCTCAACTGCCAGGTCGTGCTGTGCCCCGGCGTCAACGATGGCCCCGCCCTGGAGCACACCCTGCGGGAGTTCTGGTCCCTGGGGGAGGGGCTCCTCAGCGTGGCCTGTGTGCCGGTGGGCCTCACCCGCTACCGGGAGGGCCTGTACCCCTTGGAGCCCTACAACCAAAAGACCGCCGGAGAAGTGCTGGATCTCCTGGAACAGTGGGGGAACAAGTGGAAAGAGGAGCGGGGCGCCCGCACGGTGTACGCCTCGGACGAGCTGTACCTGCTGGCTGGGCGGCCCATCCCGCCTTTAGAGTTTTACGAGGACTTCCCCCAGATTGAAAACGGGGTGGGCATGCTGCGCAACCTTCAGGATGAGTTTGACTGGGCCTTGGAGGACCTGGAGCTGCCGGATTCTCCCCGCCATGTGACCATCCCCACCGGGGAATGCGGGTTCCGGTTCCTGGACCAGCTCCTTGACGGATTGCGGCAGAAATGCCATAATATTACTATCGACCTGATCCCGGTGAAGAACGACTTCTTCGGCGGCACAGTGAACGTCACCGGGCTTCTCACCGGCCAGGACATTTTAAAGAACCTGAAAGGCCGGGACCTGGGGGATGAAGTGCTTCTCGCTACCAATATGATGCGGGCAGGGGAGGATGTCTTTTTGGATGACATGACCCGGGAGGACCTCTCCGCCAGCCTGGGGGTGCCCTGCCGCCGGGTGGGCAGTACGGGCGAGGCTTTGGTGTGCGCCATCTGCGGCCTGCCCCAGCCGGATACCCCGGGCTTTAACCCCTATGAAGGCTCTTGGGAGCACCGGTAGCCCGAGGGTCCTGGGGCGGCTGGCTGCGCCCCCGCGTGAGAGCCCCTTGGTACGCTAGAAACGAAGAACTGCAAGCGGGTTTTCCCGCTTTTTAGAAAGGATTGGTGAAAACATGGCAAAGCCAATCGTGGCCATTGTGGGAAGGCCCAACGTGGGCAAGTCCACCCTGTTCAATAAAATCGTGGGGCAGCGGCTCTCCATTGTGGAGGACACCCCCGGCGTCACCCGGGACCGCATCTTCGGCGACGCGGAGTGGTGCGGACGCCGCTTCTCCCTGGTGGACACCGGCGGCATCGAGCCCGCCAGTAAAGACGTGATCCTGACCCAGATGCGGGAGCAGGCCCAGATCGCCATTGATTCCGCCAGCGCCATCATCTTCGTCACGGACATCCGCACGGGAGTGACCGCTACCGACGCGGATGTGGCCAACATCTTGCTGAAAAGCGGGGTGCCGGTGGTGCTGTGCGTCAATAAGTGCGACTCGGTGGGAGAGCCCCCCGCCGAGTTCTACGAGTTTTACAACCTGGGCCTGGGGGACCCGGTGATGGTGTCCTCTGTCCACGGACACGGAACCGGCGACCTGCTGGACCGCATCTGCGATGTTCTCCCCGATGAAGTGGAAGAGGAGGACGAGGGAGAGGTCATCAAGGTGGCGGTCATCGGCAAGCCCAACGCGGGCAAGTCCTCCCTGGTGAACAAGGTGGCTGGGGAGAACCGGTGCATTGTCTCGGACATTGCCGGCACCACCCGGGATGCGGTGGACACCACCATCCAGAACCAGCACGGCACCTTCACCTTCATCGACACCGCCGGCCTGCGCCGGAAGAGCAAGGTGGAGGACGCCATCGAGCACTACAGCAACCTGCGGGCCGAGATGGCCGTGGAGCGGGCCGACGTGTGCCTCATCCTCATCGACGGCCAAGTGGGCTTTACCGAGCAGGACTCCAAGGTGGCGGGCATCGCCCACGAGGCGGGCAAGGGCTGCATTATCTGCGTGAACAAATGGGATGCCGTGGAAAAAGACGACAAGACCATGCAGGAGATGCGGGCTAAGCTGGAGAAGGACTTCTCCTTCATGTCCTACGCCCCCATCCTGTTCATCTCCGCCAAGACCGGCCAGCGGCTGGACCGGATGTTCGAGCTGATCAAGCGGGTGGCCTCCTCCAACGCCATGCGGGTGACCACCGGCACCTTGAACGATATCCTGGCCCAGGCCACCGCCCGGGTGCAGCCCCCCACGGACAAGGGCAAGCGGCTGAAAATTTACTACATGACCCAGGCTTCCACCAAGCCCCCTACGTTTATCTGCTTCTGCAACGACCACGAGCTGTTCCATTTTTCCTACCAGCGTTACCTGGAGAACCGTATCCGGGAGACCTTTGGCCTGGAGGGCACCCCGGTGCGCATGGTCATCCGGGAGAGGGGAGAAAAGGACTGAACGGGTTGGATCTCGTATACGAATTTCTGTTAGAAAGGCGGTTTGGCAATGGGGCAAGAGGTTTTGGCGCTGGTTTTCACGGCGGTTGCGGGCTATCTGCTGGGAAGCATCAATTGGTCCATCATTTTAACCTGGTTTTTTAAGGACAAGGAGGATATCCGAAAGTACGGGAGCGGCAACGCAGGCATGACCAACGTGCTGCGCAGCGTGGGCAAGCTGCCCGCCGTGCTCACCTTCGCGGGGGATTTCCTTAAATGCGTAGCGGCTTTGCTGCTCTCTCAAGCCTTTGTGGCATGGCTTGCTCCAGCGTCCGTAGAGTTTTATGACGTGGCCCGCTATGTGGCGGGAATGGCCTGTGTGCTGGGCCACATTTTCCCCATCTACTACGGCTTCCGGGGCGGCAAGGGCGTGGTCACTTCCGCCGCCATGATTGCCCTGACGGATTGGCGTGTATTCCTGCTGGTGCTGCTGGCCTTTGCCATTGTCTTTGCCTGGAAGCGCATTGTCTCGCTGGCCTCTGTGGTTTGCGCGGCGCTGTATCCAGTGTTCACCTTTCTCTTCCTGTTTTTGGCGGAATTTTCCGGAAGCCCCCTGCCCAGCCACGGAGAACACAGCCTGGCTTATGTGCTGTTTGCCACGTTGGCGGCAGTCTTTATCGGGGGCACAGTGCTGGTGAAGCACCGTGCCAATATTGGCCGCCTGCGCCGGGGCGAGGAGAAGCCCGTGATTTTTGGGAAAAAGAAGTAAGGCGCCTGCCAGCGGCTTCCATGCAGTTCCAGCAGGGGAGGCCGCGCTGTGTAAAGGCGGCTTCCTTGCGGGGGAAAGCCGGAAAAAAGGACGGGGCGCTTTTCCGCCATTTGCAGAGAGAAGGGCGAGTTTTCCCGCTTTTTCTGGGGACTTGTTCCTTTTTGAAGAGGCGTTGTGGAAAAAGAACGGACGTGTCTTTTTTCGAGAACCTTTGCCGGAGAAGCGGCGGCCCTGCTGCCTGATATTGACTTTTTGGCCCCAATGTATTATCATAGTCATCAGTCAAATACTATTCCCGAAGACTTTAGAAGCCTCTCAGCCGCTTTGCGATTGAGGGTGTTAGGAAGTGTAAACTTGGAAAAATATGTGATTAAAGGCGGCTGCCGCCTGACCGGTGAAGTGAATATCAGCGGAGCCAAAAACGCGGCAGTGGCCATTATTCCCGCCGTGATTTTGGCGGATTCCCCCTGCCGGCTGGAAAATCTTCCCGATATTTCCGATGTGAAGACCCTGACCTATATTTTAGAGAGCATGGGGGCTAAGGTGGAGTACCTGGACCGCCATACTGTGGAGATTGATCCCCGGCCAGTGGATACGGATACGGTTTCGGATCAGGTGGCACGGCGCATCCGCGCCTCTTATTACTTTTTGGGCGCTCTGCTGGGGCGGTGCCGCCGGGCGGTGGTCCCCATGCCGGGCGGCTGCAACTTCGGCATCCGTCCCATTGACCAGCATTTGAAGGGCTTTTCCGCTTTGGGCTGTGATTACAGCCTGGATAACGGCATGATCGCCGTCTCTGCCCCTCGGGACCTGCATGGGGCCAGTGTCTATATGGATGTGGTCACTGTGGGGGCCACCATGAACATCATGCTGGCCGCCGCCAAGGCCCGGGGCCTGACTATCATTGAAAACGCCGCCCGAGAACCCCACATCGTGGATTTGGCCAACTTTTTGAACACCATGGGCGCGGATGTGCGGGGCGCGGGCACGGATACCATCAAGATCCACGGGGTGCAGAAGCTGCGGGGCGTGACCTATTCCATCATCCCCGACCAGATTGAGGCGGGCACCTATATGGTGGCTGCTGCGGCCACCCACGGGGACGTAACGGTGAAGAACGTAACGCCCAAGCACCTGGAGTCCATCTCCGCCAAACTGGTGGAAATGGGCGTCACTGTGGAAGAAGGGGACGACACGGTTCGCGTGGTGTGCGACCGGCCCCTGCGCAAATGTAATGTGAAGACCATGCCCCACCCGGGCTTTCCCACGGATATGCAGCCCCAGATTACCACGCTGCTGTCCATTGCCCACGGCACCAGCATGGTCAATGAGAGCGTATGGGAGAGCAACCGCTTTAAATATGTGGATGAGCTGCGCCGCATGGGAGCCCAGATCACTGTGGACGGTAAGGTGGCCATCGTAGAGGGTGTGGACCACCTGAAGGGCGCGCCGGTGCGCGCCTTGGATCTGCGGGCCGGCGCCGCCATGGTCATTGCCGGGCTGGTGGCAGAGGGCACCACGGTTTTGGAAGACGTGAAATATATCGAGCGGGGCTATGAGAACATTGTAGAGAAGCTGGTGGACCTGGGGGCGGATATCTACCGCAGCCAGGAGCCGGACCAGGTGATGGACAAGATCGGCTGAAAAGCCTGAAACGAGGAAGGATGGAGCTGCGGCTGCTGGGCGGCAGCTCTTTTGTTTTGAAGAAAGGAGCAGGGAAATGGCCAGGCTGTGCCCCCTGTTCTCCGGCAGCACGGGGAACAGCTATTACATAGGCACCCGCAGCGCGGGTCTGCTGTTGGATGCGGGCCGCAGCGCCCGTCAGTTGACGGGTGCGCTTCAACGCTGTGGGATAGACCCCCTAGCCGTGCAGGGAATTCTCATCACCCACGAGCACAGCGACCATATCGCCGGGGTGCGTGTCTTTGCCAAGAAGTACGGCATCCCGGTGTTCGCTTCCCAAGGGACCCTTCTGGCCATGGACTCCTCCTTGGAGGGAGTGGAACGCTGGGTTCTGGAGGAGGAGCTCCAGCTGGCGGGGATGACAGTCCTCCCCTTTTCCACCCCCCACGACAGCGCCCAATCCCTTGGGTTTCGCATCCGCACAGAAGATGGCCGGCAATTTGCCCTGGCAACGGACCTGGGAGCGCTGACGGACTGTGTGCGGGAGCACCTTTTGGGGGCGGAGTTCGTGGTCATCGAATCCAACCACGACAAAGAGATGCTCCGCAACGGGCCCTATCCCGCTTATCTCAAGCGGCGCATCCTGGCGGGGACGGGCCACCTCTCCAACGGGGAGTGCGCGGCCTTCCTGCCGGAGCTGGCCCAGGCGGGAACCAAGCGGTTCCTGCTGGCCCATTTGAGCCGGGAGAACAACACCCCCACCTTGGCCCGAGAAGCGGCCCTCTCGTCCCTTTGTGGGGCGGGGCTCTCCCAAGGCACGGATTTCTGGCTGGGGGTAGCTCCCGTGGAAAACCAGGAGGGAAAAGCAATCATCTTTTAGGAGGGCGCGGTATGTTGGCAGTCAAACTGGTCTGCGTGGGGAAGCTGAAGGAAGCCTATTGGCGGGAGGCCGTGGCGGAGTATGAAAAGCGTCTGCGCCCTCTGTGCAAGTGGGAGCTCATCGAGCTGCCGGAGGCACGGCTGCCCAGCGGCCCCTCCCAGGCGGAGATCGCCGCCGCCCTGGAAAAGGAGGGGGAGCAGATCCTTCGCCACACGGCTGGAACAGTGTACCCCCTGTGCATTGAGGGGAAGCCGGTGGATTCCCCCGGAGTGGCAAAGCGGTTGGCGGGGGCCATGCAGTCCCCGGGGGCGGTGAGCTTTGTCATCGGCAGCTCCTTTGGGCTGTCTCCAGCGGTGAAGCGGGCCGGGGAGGGGCTTTCCATGTCCCCCATGACCTTTCCCCATCAGTTGGCCCGGGTGATGCTGTGCGAGCAGATTTACCGGGGCTTCCAGATTTTGGGAAACACCTCTTATCACAAATAAAGGGAAAAGCGGGCCCTCCCATTTGGGAAGGTCCGCTTTTCAGCTTGGGCGGATCGGTTTATACGTCCAATTTCATGTCGCCGTCCTTCACCCAACCCAGCTTGCGCAATCCCAGATTCAAGACCCAGGAGAGCACGGCGGGCAGGACAAAGCACAGCAGCACCAGGCCCACCCAGTCCATAGGGGTGATGGCAGCTTTCAAGCCGTTGGCCACATCGTTCACCCAGCCGTCGATGACGCCGATCTGTCCCACCAGGCCGCAGGTTCCCATGCCGCTGGAGACCGGCGCGCCGTTCATCTCCAGGCGGAAGACGCAGGTGGCTAAAGGCCCGGTGATGGCGGAGGCCAGAGTGGGGGCGATCCAGATGCGGGGGTTCTTGATGATGTTGGGCACTTGCAGCATGGAGGTGCCCAAGCCCTGGGCCACCAGGCCGCCCCACCGGTTTTCCCGGAAGCTGATGACCGCAAAGCCCACCATTTGGGCGCAGCAGCCCGCCACAGCGGCGCCCCCGGCCAGGCCGGTCAGCCCCAGGGCAGCGCAGATAGCCGCGCTGGAGATGGGCAGGGTCAAAGCCACGCCCACCAGCACAGAGACAAACATCCCCATCAGGAAGGGCTGCAAATCCGTGGCCCACATGATGAGCTGTCCCACCGCAGCGGCGGCAGTGCCAATGGGCGGCGCCAGCACATAGGCCAGCAGCGAGCCGGAGAGGATGGTCACCAGGGGGGTGACCAGGATATCCACGGGGGTTTTCTTGCTCACCAGCTTGCCCAGTTCCGCAGCGATAATGGCAAGCACCAGCACAGCCAGCGGCCCCCCTTCGCCGCCCAGGGTGTTAGAGGCGCTGCCCACTGCCGCCAGGGAAAACAGCACCAGGGGCGGGGCTTTCAGGGCGTAGCCGATGGCGACGGCCATGGCGGGGCCCGCCATCTCCTTGGCGAAGTTGCCGATCTCCTCCAGCAGGGGCACGCCCAGCTGGGAGCCCAGGGTGGAGATAATGGTGCCAATCAGCAGAGAGGCGAACAGGCCCTGGGCCATGGCGCTCATAGCGTCTACGAAGTAGAGCCTGCCGTAGGCTTTTACTTTGTCCCAGGCAGCGTTCCCCTTTTGGGGCCCGGCAGCCTGAGTTTGCTTTGTATCTTCCAAAACGATCTTCCCTTCTCAGAGGAGAGGGGCCGGAGAAAAACCGCGGGCGGTTCCTCACCGATCCTTCTCCGTGGTTTTTCCGTGCCTTTCCCGCGGCCCGGCACAGGGCGCTGTGCTGCGGGGAATCTATATTGGCTATGTTGCCCGGGCGGGCTGTCCGTTTTGGGCCGCGGGATCGCCTGCCGGGGGCTTCCCGGCGCGCTGGTCGTCCCAGGACGCTACTGGCGGTACTGCCCGCCCAGGCCGTTTTGGTTACCGGGATATCATACCACAAATGGGGGGAAAATGGAAGAACAGGCGTGAGATTTTTGCGGGGCGTTTACAGGGCAATGGAAAAGGACACCCAAGCTTTTGCCCTTGGATGTCCTTTTTACCTTCATGGAAACGGGACGGGACTTACCCGGGGTGCAACCCCTTAGATCACGCCCTGGGCCAGCATGGCGTCGGCCACCTTGATGAAGCCGGCGATGTTGGCGCCCATAACGTAGTTCTTGGGATGGCCGTACTTCTCAGCGGCCTCGTCGGCGGACTTGAAGATGTTCTCCATAATGCCCTTCAGCTTGGCGTCAACCTCCTCGAAGGTCCAGGAGAGGCGTTCGCTGTTCTGGGTCATCTCCAAAGCGGAGGTGGCCACGCCGCCGGCGTTGGCAGCCTTGCCGGGGGCGAACAGCACGCCGCCCTCCTGCAGGATCTTGGTGGCCTCGATGGTGGTGGGCATGTTGGCGCCCTCGGCCACGGCGATGCAGCCATTGGCCACCAGCTGCTTGGCGTCCTCCTCCAGCAGCTCGTTCTGAGTGGCGCAGGGCAGGGCGATGTCGCACTTGACGCTCCACACGCCGCGGCCCTCGTGGTACTCGCTGTTGGGACGGTAGTTCTTGTACTCGGTCAGGCGGGCGCGCTTGACCTCCTTGATCTCCTTAATGGCGGCCAGGTCGATGCCTTCGGGATCGTACACCCAGCCGGTGGAATCGGACATGGTGACCACCTTGGCGCCCATCTCCTGGGCCTTCTCGCAGGCGTAAATGGCCACGTTGCCAGCGCCGGAGATGACCACGGTCTTGCCGGCCATGTCATAGCCGTTCTTCTTCAGCATGGCGGCGGTGAAGTACAGCAGGCCGTAGCCGGTGGCCTCGGTGCGGGCCAGAGAGCCGCCGTAGGTCAGGCCCTTGCCGGTGAGCACGCCCTCAAAGGCGTTGCGGATGCGCTTGTACTGGCCGTACATGTAACCGATCTCCCGGGCGCCGGTGCCGATATCGCCGGCAGGTACGTCGGTGTCGGGGCCGATGTGGCGGTACAGCTCGGTCATAAAGCTCTGGCAGAAGGCCATCACTTCCCGGTCGGATTTGCCCTTGGGGTCAAAGTCAGAGCCGCCCTTGCCGCCGCCGATGGGCAGGCCGGTCAGGCTGTTCTTGAAGATCTGCTCGAAGCCCAGGAACTTGATGATGCCCAGGTTGACGGAAGGATGGAGCCGCAGGCCGCCCTTGTAGGGGCCGATGGCGGAGTTAAACTGCACCCGGAAGCCGCGGTTTACCTGGACCTTGCCGTTGTCATCCACCCAGGGCACCCGGAACATGATCTGGCGCTCGGGCTCCACAATGCGCTCCAGAATGCCTGCGGCCTCATACTGGGGGTTGGCCTGGATAACGGGCTCCAAAGAGGTGAGCACCTCGGTGGCGGCTTGGATGAACTCCGGCTCGCCCGGATTTTTCTTTTTCAGCAGCTCCAGCTGCTCGCTGACATAAGACATAGTATTTTCCCTCCATACTGCAAGTCTGATTTGGGAATCTTGCAAAATCATAGGGTTATTTTACCATAGAGGGGCGAATTTTACAAGAAAAAAATTCAAAAATTCTTTTTGCGATTTTGTGAACATTCCCCCTCGCCCATCTTGCCCGCCCCCGCTGCCTTGGAAGCGGGGGCGGGTGGGAAAATCTTTCCCCGAACGGTTGACATCGGCCCAACTTTTTACTAAAATTGAAGCGTATGGGACTGCCCGCTGGGCCTTGCTGCCAAAGGGCGGGCGCTTCCCTTCTGACAAAAGGGAAAATGAAACGCTGCTGGACGGAGGTTTTTACTGCCATGCAAAAGAAGGAACTGCTGTACGAGGGGAAAGCCAAGAAGGTATATAAGACGGAGGACCCCGAGGTCTATATCGTCTCTTATAAGGACGACGCCACCGCCTTCAATGGCCTGAAAAAGGGCACCATTGTGGGAAAGGGCGTGGTCAACAACGAGATGTCCAATTTCATGTTCCGCATGCTGGAAAAGGAGGGCATCCCCACTCACTACATCGAAGAGCTCAACGAGCGGGAGACCGCTGTGAAGAAGGTTGCGATTGTGCCCCTGGAGGTCATCATCCGCAATGTGGCCGCGGGCAGCCTCTCCAAGCGCCTGGGCCTGCCCGAGGGCACCGCTCTCAAGTGCCCTGTGCTGGAGTTCAGCTATAAAAATGACGAGCTGGGCGACCCCATGGTCAACGATTACCACATCCTGGCCATGGACCTTGCCACCCGTGAGGAGCTGGACCAGATCGCCCAGATGAGCTTTAAGATCAACCAGCTTATGGTGGATTTCTTCAAGTCTGTAAAGGTGGACCTGATCGACTTTAAGATCGAATTCGGCAAGACCTCTGACGGCCAGATTATCCTGGCGGACGAGATCTCTCCGGATACCTGCCGCTTCTGGGACAGCGATACCCACGAGAAGCTGGATAAGGACCGCTTCCGCCGGGATATGGGCGGTGTGGAAGAGGCCTATGAGGAAATGATGCGCCGCTTGGGGCTGCGCAAGTAACGCAGGAGTATAGCAGGGTCCCGCGGGGTGGGGAAGAAGGCCCATCCCCCGGGACTCACTGTGTTTTTCGGGAATTCAAAGAAGAAAGGTTTGGTCAAGCCATGGCAAGAGACGTGTACGAATCCCCTTTGTCCGCCCGGTACGCGGACAGGGAAATGAAATACCTGTTTTCCCCGGATATGAAGTTCCGTACCTGGCGGAAGCTGTGGATCGCCCTGGCCGAGGCGGAGCATGAGCTGGGCCTGCCCGTCACCCAGGAGCAGATCGACGAGCTGAAAGCCCACGCCGAGGACATCAACTACGAGGTGGCCCAGGAGCGGGAGAAGGTGGTCCGCCATGATGTGATGAGCCACGTCTACGCCTACGGCCAGCAGTGCCCCAAGGCGGCGGGCATCATCCACTTGGGCGCCACCTCCTGCTATGTGGGGGACAACACCGATGTCATCATTATGACTGAGGCCCTCAAGCTCATCCGCAACAAGCTGGTGGGGGTGCTGCGGGTGCTTTCCCACTTTGCCCGGGAGTACAAGGATCTGCCCACCCTGGCCTTTACCCACTTCCAGCCTGCCCAGCCCACCACCGTGGGCAAGCGGGCCACCCTGTGGATGCAGGATCTGCTGATGGACCTGGAGGATGTGGAGTACCAGCTTTCCAAGGCAAAGCTGCTGGGCTGCAAGGGCACCACCGGCACCCAGGCCAGCTTTTTAGAGCTGTTTGAGGGGGACCACGAGAAGTGCCGCCAGCTGGATGAGAAGATCGCCCAGAAGATGGGGTATGAGAAGTGCTTCCCTGTCTCGGGCCAGACCTACTCCCGCAAGCTGGACAGCCAGATGCTGAACATCCTCTCCGGCATCGCCCAGAGCGCGGCCAAGTTCTCCAACGACATCCGGCTGCTCCAGCACCTGAAAGAGGTGGAGGAGCCCTTTGAAAAGGGGCAGATCGGCTCTTCGGCCATGGCTTACAAGCGCAACCCCATGCGCAGCGAGCGCATTGCCTCCCTGGCCCGGTACGTCATCGCCGACGCGGTGAACCCCGCCATGACCATGGCCGCCCAGTGGTTCGAGCGCACCCTGGATGACTCCGCCAACAAGCGCATCAGCGTGCCCGAGGCCTTCCTGGCGGTGGACGGCATTTTGAACCTGTACCAGAACGTGGCCGACGGCCTGGTGGTGTACCCCAAGGTCATCCGGCAGCACATGCTGCGGGAGCTGCCCTTCATGGCCACAGAGAACATTATGATGGACGCGGTGAAGCGGGGCGGCAACCGGCAGGAGCTCCACGAGCGCATCCGGGTCCACTCTATGGAGGCTGCCAAGGTGGTGAAGGAGCAGGGCGGCGAGAACGACCTGCTGGCCCGCATCGCCGGGGACCCCATTTTCGGCGTCACCCTGGAGGAGCTTCACGACATTGTGAAGCCTGAAAAGTATGTGGGCCGGGCTCCTGTGCAGACAGAAGAGTTCCTCACCGAGACGGTGGCCCCCGTGCTGGAGAGATATAAAGATGTAGCTGAGGAGGCTGCGGAGATCACCGTGTAAGCCGCCTGTTCCCATCCGACCCAGGGGGGAGACCCCCAGACTGAATCATTCAGAAAGGCATGAAGTATTATGGTTAAAGCGATTGTAGGCGCCTGCTGGGGCGACGAGGGCAAGGGAAAGATTACCGATGTGCTGGCCGAGGATTCCGACATTGTAGTGCGGTTCCAGGGCGGCAGCAACGCCGGGCACACCATCATCAATGAGTACGGGAAATTTGCCCTGCACCAGCTGCCCAGCGGTGTGTTCCGGCAGAACATCACCAACATCATTGGCAACGGCGTGGCCCTTTCCGTGGAAAATTTCCTTAAGGAAGTGCAGTCCGTGGTGGAGAGGGGCGTGCCCGCCCCCAAGCTGCTGGTCTCCGACCGGTGCCAGGTGGTCATGCCCTACCATAAGGAGCTGGACGGCATGGAGGAGGCCCGTTTGGCCGCCAAGTCTTTCGGCTCTACCAAGTCAGGCATCGCCCCCTTCTACTCCGACAAATACGCCAAAATCGGCTTCCAGGTCAGCGACCTGTTCGATGACAAGGATTCCCTGATGGAGCGCATCGACCATGTGCTGGGCCTGAAGAACGTGCTCTATACTGAGCTCTACCACCAGAAGCCCTTGGAGCGGGAGGAGATCTACGAAAAGCTCATGGAGTACAAGGAGGCCCTGGCCCCCTATGTGGCGGACACCACCACCCTGCTGCACAACGCCGTGAAGGAGGGCAAGACCATCCTGCTGGAGGGGCAGCTGGGCTCCTTGAAAGACCCGGATCTGGGCATCTATCCCATGGTCACCTCCTCTTCGCCCCTGGCGGGCTATGGCGCAGTGGGTGCCGGCGGCATTCCGCCTTACGCCATCGGGGAGATCGTCACCGTGGTGAAGGCCTACTCCAGCGCGGTGGGCGCCGGGGAGTTTGTCAGCGAGATCTTTGGCGACGAGGCCGAGGAGCTCCGCCGCAGGGGCGGCGACGGCGGCGAGTACGGCGCCACCACCGGAAGGCCCCGCCGCATGGGCTGGCTGGACCTGGTGGCCGCCCGGTATGGCTGTATGGTCCAGGGGGCCACAGCGGTGGCTTTCACCGTGCTGGATGCCTTGGGCTATCTGGATGAGATCCCTGTATGCGTGGGCTACGAGCTGGACGGCAAGCGCATTGACAGCTTCCCGCCCACGGCCCAGCTGAAGCGCTGCAAGCCCATCTTGGAGGTGCTGCCCGGCTGGAAGTGCGATATTGGCGGCATCAAGCGCTATGAGGATCTGCCTGAAAACGCCCGCAGGTATGTGGAGTTTGCTGAGAAGGAAATCGGGGTGCCCATCACCATGGTTTCCAACGGCCCCGCCCGGGAGGATATCATTTACCGGTAAAGGGCGGCGGGCATGCATAATGGGCCAAAGGGCCTGCTATGCTAGTAACAGCAAAACGCCCGGGAAGAACCCGGGCTGAGAAAGGAGCGAGACGCAATGTGCGGTATCGTAG
Organism: uncultured Oscillospiraceae bacterium; assembly: GCA_900543555.1. GTDB lineage: Bacteria > Bacillota > Clostridia > Oscillospirales > Acutalibacteraceae > Acutalibacter > Acutalibacter stercoravium. The sequence goes on from UQRL01000027.1 coordinate 32,023, forward strand.
GATATATCGGGGAGGAGCAGGCGGCTCCCATCCTCTTAAACGGCCTGCAGAAGCTGGAGTACCGGGGGTATGACTCCGCCGGTGTGGCGGTGTACAACAGTACCGGCCTGCATGTGGTCAAGTCCAAAGGGCGCTTGAGCGTGCTGGAGGGCATTTTGGAGGGAGGCAAAAGCCTGCCCGGCACAGTGGGCATTGGCCATACCCGTTGGGCCACCCACGGCGCCCCCAGCGATGTAAACTCCCACCCTCAGGTCAGCGATGGGGGCAAGTTCGTGGTGGTGCACAACGGCATCATCGAAAACTACCTGGAGCTGAAAAACCGTCTGATGGGCCGGGGGGTGGAGTTCGCCTCGGATACGGACACCGAGGTGGTGGCCCAGCTGTTGGAATATTACTATACAGGCGATGTGCTGGAGGCCATCCAGAAGGTCATTGCCCGGGTAGAAGGCAGCTATGCCCTGGGCATCCTCTGCGCGGATTGCCCGGAAAAGCTGTTCGCCGTGCGCAAGGACAGCCCCCTCATCATTGGCGTGGGCCAGGGGGAGAACTTCATCGCCAGCGATGTGCCCGCCATCCTCTCCTACACCCGGGACATCTACCGCTTGAAGGACCGGGAGATCGCCGTCCTCACCCGGGAGTCCATTGCCTTCTACAACCAGGAGCTGGACCCCATCCAGAAGGAGTCCGAGCGCATCCAGTGGGACATTGACGCGGCGGAAAAGGGCGGCTATGAGCACTTCATGATGAAGGAGATCTACGAGCAGCCCGAGGCCCTGCGCAAGACCATCTCCCCCCGCATCCGGGAGGGAAAGATCGTCCTGGATGACATCACCCTCACCCGGGAGCAGATCCAGAACATCCGCAAGGTGTGCATCGTGGCCTGCGGCACGGCCTACCATGTGGGCGTGGTGGCCAAGTATGCCTTTGAGCGCCTGCTGAAGATCCCCCTGGAGGTGGATGTGGCTTCCGAGTTCCGCTATCGGGAACCCATTTTAGATGAGAACACCCTGGTCATTATCATCAGCCAGTCCGGCGAGACAGCCGACACCCTGGCCGCCCTGCGCATGGCCAAGGCCAAGGGCTGCCGCATCTTGTCCATCGTCAACGTGGTGGGCAGCACCATTGCCAACGAGAGCGACGACGTGCTGTACACCTGGGCCGGGCCGGAGATCGCCGTGGCCTCTACCAAGGCTTACAGCACCCAGCTGGCGGTAATCTATATGATTGTGCTGTACATGGCGGACCAGCTGGACAGCGTTTCCCAGGAAGAGATGGCCCAGTACATGGCAGACCTGCAGCGCCTGCCGGATCTGGCGGCGGAGTGCCTGCAGGACAAGGAGACCATCCAATACTTTGCCTCTCAGTACTTCAATGCCCACGACATGTACTTTATCGGCCGCAACGTGGACTACGCCGCCAGCCTGGAGGCCAGCCTGAAGCTCAAGGAGATCAGCTACATTCACTCCGAGGCCTACACCGCCGGCGAGCTGAAGCACGGCCCCATCTCCCTGATCGAGGACGGCACCCTGGTCATCGCCATTGCCACCTATGAGAAGCTGTTCGACAAGATGATGTCCAACGTGCGGGAGGTGAAGGCCCGGGGCGCCGTGGTGCTGGGCATCACGGTGCAGGACAAGGAAGAGGCCCTGAAGCAGGAGACGGACTTCCAGTTCTGCGTGCCCAAGATCACGGACTTTATGCTGCCCAGCCTGTCCATCCTGCCCCTGCAGCTGTTCGCCTATTATGTGGCCAGCATGAAGGGCTGCGATATCGACAAGCCCCGCAACCTGGCCAAGTCTGTCACCGTGGAATAAGAGAAATTTGAAAGGGGCCGTCCGGCAGGGCGGTTCCTTTTTCATGCCGGAAAAATTTCTTCCCTTTTTAGGAAAGCTGTGGTATACTGATTGCAATTTTTCAATTGGAAAGGGTGGCTTTGTATGAGATTGGTCCCTCTATGGGAGGCGGATGAGGAACGAGCCTACGATTTGCAGATGAGCTTCCTCCCAGAGGAGAACGGGTTCGTTAACACGGCCTGCGGCCTGGATCGGGAGGGGTTTGGGGCCTATGTCCAGCTGCGTAAGCGAAATTCCCAGGGCCTTGACCTGCCGGAGGGCTATGTGCCTGACACAGTCTATGTGCTGGAGAACGATGACGGGGACTATGTGGGCCTGGTGAACCTGCGCCACCGCCTGAACGCCGCCCTGCGGCAGGGTGCGGGCCACATCGGCTATGGGATCCGCAAGGAGTACCGGGGCCGGGGATACGCCACGGCGGCTTTGGCACTGGCCTTGAAGGAGGCTTGGAAGATCGTTCCCGAAGAGGAGATCTACCTCTCTGTTCACAAGGATAACCCCGCTTCGCTGAAAGTGCAGCTCCGTAACGGCGCCCGGGTGGACCATGAGGACGGCGTGGAGTACTATACCCGCATCCCCCGCCCCTGAAGCGAGCTGCCGGGCTTGCGAAAAGACAGGGAGTGTGGTAGAATAGCCCTACAACAAGCCAAAGGGAAAGGGAAGGGATACACATGGCAAACAACGCCCACGAGCGGGTAGTGGTGCTGGACTTCGGCGGCCAGTACGCCCAGCTCATTGCCCGCCGGGTCCGGGACCTGGGGGTCTATTGCGAGATCAAAAGCTATAAAACCGATCCGGAGGAGCTGCGG
>UQRL01000028.1 GCA_900543555.1 uncultured Oscillospiraceae bacterium
CTCCCCCAGAGGAGGAGGCGAGTTTTCGCGCCCTGCCGTGGGTTTACCGATTTGATTCACGTAAAACGGAAAAGGCAGCGAAGCTTTCGCCTCGCCGCCTCTCCTGTGGGAAATGAATAAGGGAATGGGTTAAACTTGTACTCTGTGTTGTTTGGGAATACGCACGGTGCACTCGATGTATTCCTCTGTCTCCGTCTTCTCCGCCTGGGCTTCGATCCCCGCCGTCTTCATGGCGTCCACCGCGTGGTCGATGGTGTTGATGAACAGGCGGATGTCCTTGGCGATGAAACGGCGCTTGGGGGCGGGCTTGCGCCCCTTGGGCTGAAGGACCGACTCCACCAGCTCCTCTGTCTGGGAGACGTTCAGATGCCTCTCCCCTGCTTGGCGCAGCAGCTTCTGCCGCTGGGGGATATCTTCAACGCGCAGCAGCGCCCTGGCGTGGCGCTCTGTCAACTTGTACTCTAAGATCTCGTTCTGCTCCTGGGGAGAGAGTTTCAGCAGCCGCAGCTTGTTGGCCAGATACGATTGGCTGATGCCCAGCCGCTTGGCAGCCTCCTCCTGGGTGATATGCCACTCCTGCAGCAGGCTTGCCAGGGCGTTGGCCTGCTCGAACATCTGCAGGTCCTGGCGCTGCAGGTTTTCCAGCAGGGCCAGCACGGCGCTGTCCTCCGGCTCGCAGTCCGCGATGAGGACGGGGATCTCCCGCAGGCCCGCCAGTTTACAGGCCCGCAGTCTGCGCTCTCCGGCAATCAGGTAATAGGCCCCGTTTTCCCGGCGCACCGTCACCGGCTGGAGCAGGCCGTTCTCCTTAATGCTCTGGGCCAGGGCTTCCAGCTCCTCTTGGCGGAACACTTTCCGGGGCTGGGAGGGGTTGGGCAGGATGCGGCTGACAGGCAGCTTTGTCAGTTTCAGCTTGTCCTTAAAAAACATGTGCCGTACCTCCCTTTCCGTGGACTATTCTACCACGGGGGAGCTACGGCGTTTGTTGATTCCTGTCGGCCGGTCCGGATTTTTTACAGGTATTTTTTAAAGCCCTTCACTTCCTCAAAACCCAGGGCGGCGTAAAACTTGTGGGCGCCGGTGCGGTTCATGCCCGAGACCAGGATCTCGTAGTGGCAGTTCCACTGCTCCTTGCCCCAGCGCTCAATCTCCTGGAACATCTGCCGGCCCACGCCCTTTCCCTGATAGCTCTCCAGCACGGCCACGTTCTCCACCAGCAGGATGGGACGGCAGCTGTCGCAGATATCCTCGAACACCACGCCCAGCAGGCTGCCGCAGATGGCGCCCGTCTCCTTGTCCTCGGCCACCAGCAGATACTTCTGGGGGTCTCCGCTGATCTTTTGTAACAGCTCCTTCACGGTGGCCCGGTCCCCGGCCTTATCGCTGATGACCAGCATCACCTGGTCCAGGCCGTCCAGGTCCTTCTCTTTCGCCTTGCGTAGAATCAGTTCCATTGGGGTGTCCTCCTTATAAGGGATGTTTCAAGATGGTGCCCCCATGGCGGGGGTAGCCCTTGGGGGTGAAGCGCAGCTTCTGGCAGAGGATGAGCTTTCGCTCCTCCCCGCCAGGCAGGGAGAGGGAGAGCACCTCCGGCTCCCCGGCGCCCAAGGTCTCCAGGGCGTTGGCGGCCTCCTCCAGCTCCTGCTCCGCGCCTGGTCCCTTCATGGCGATAAAGTGCCCTTTCATCTTGATGAGGGGCATGCAGTACTCTGCCAGCACGGGCAGGGACGCCACGGCCCGGGCGGTGGCCAGGTCATAGCGCTCCCGCATGGTCTTGTCCAGGCCGGCCTCCTCCGCCCGCTTGTGCACCCGCCGGGCGCTGACCTTCAAAGCCGCGCACACCTCCCCCAAAAAGTTCAGGCGCTTCATGGTGCCGTCCAGCAGGGTCAGGTCAATGTCCGGCCGCATGATCTTCAGGGGGATGCCCGGGAAGCCCGCGCCCGTGCCCACGTCGATGACCTTGGCCCCCTGCTTCAGCTTGGGCCAGGCGAGCAGGGTCAGGCTGTCCAAAAAGTGCTTTTCCACCACCTCTTCCGGTTGGGTGATGGCGGTCAGGTTCATCTTCTCGTTCCACTCCAGCAAAAGCTCCATGTAGGTTTGGAACTGGTCCGCCTGGGCGGCGGAGACCTTCCAGCCCATGGCCTTTGCCTTTTCTGTCAAACTCTTTCGGATATCCGTCATTGGTCCGCTCCTTCCCTCTGCTGCCGCTCCTGTGCCGCCAGCCAGATCAGCAGCACGGAGATGTCCGCCGGGCTTACCCCGCTGATGCGCCCCGCCTGGCCGATATTCTCCGGCCTTACCTTGTTCAGCTTTTCCACGGCCTCCAGCCGCAGACCCTTGATCTGGGCGTAGTCCACCTGGGGCAGTCGCTTGCGCTCCAGGCGGCGAGCCTCCTCGATGTCCGCCCGCTGGCGCCTGATATAGCCCTCGTACTTCAATTCAATTTCCACAGCCTCGAAGATTGCTGTGGAATACTTGGGCCTCTCCCGGTCCACCGCCGTCAAATCCTGATAGGAGACTTGCGGCCGCTTCAGCAGGTCCGCCAGCTTGGCCCCGGTGGAAAGGGGGGATGTTCCACGTGAAACAAGAATCTGGTTCAGCTCCTCCGAGGGGGGCAGGGTGGTGGACTGCACCCGCTTCAGCTCTGCCCGCTTCTGCTCCTGCTTCTGCTGGAACTTCTCCCACCGCCTGTCGGAGATAAGCCCCAGCTCCCGGCCCAGGGGGGTCAGGCGCTCGTCGGCGTTGTCCTGGCGCAGCACCAGCCGGTACTCCGAGCGGGAGGTCATCATCCGGTAGGGGTCGCTGGCGCCCTTGGTAATCAGGTCGTCGATGAGCGTGCCGATATAGGAGCTGGCCCGGTCCAACACAAAGGGCTCCTTCCCCTGGACTTTCCGCGCCGCGTTGACCCCGGCCACAAACCCCTGGGCCGCGGCCTCCTCATAGCCGGAGCTGCCGTTGAACTGCCCCGCCCCGTACAGCCCCGGCCAGTCCCGGAACTCCAACGTGGCGGAGAGCTGCAGGGGGTCGCAGCAGTCGTACTCAATGGCATAGGCCGTGCGCATGATCTGGGCGTGCTCCAAGCCGGGGATGGTGTGGTAAAAGGCCACCTGCACGTCCTCCGGCAGGGAGGAGCTCATGCCCTGGAGGTACATCTCCTCGGTGTCCAGGCCGCAGGGCTCGATGAACAGCTGGTGCCGGGGCTTGTCCGGAAAGCGCACCACCTTGTCCTCGATGCTGGGGCAGTACCGCGGTCCAACGCCCTCGATCTGCCCGCCGTACAGGGGCGAGCGGTGGATGTTCTCCAAGATCACCCGCTTGGTCTCGTCATTGGTCCAGCTGACGTGGCACACAGCCTTGTTCTCCAAGGGCTCCTCGGTGTCGTAGGAGAAGGGCACCACAGGCGCGTCCCCGTGCTGGACTTCCAGGCCGGTGAAGTCGATGGAGGATTTCAGCACCCGGGCGGGAGTGCCCGTCTTGAACCGGCGCAGGGAGATGCCCAGCTCTTTCAGGGAGTCCGGCAGGAACGCCGCCGGGAACATGCCGTCGGGGCCGCTCTCGTAGGAGACGTCCCCCACGAACACCTTGCCCCCCAGGAAAGTCCCCGTGGCGATGATGACCGCCTTGGCCCGGTATACCGCCTCCAGCCGGGAGGTGAGCAGCCACTCCTCCCCTACCCGCTCCAGCTTGACGATCTCCCCCTGGCGCAGCAGCAGGTTGGGGCAGGCCTCCAGCTTGTGCTTCATCAGGCGGGAGTAGTGGTTCCGGTCTATCTGGGCCCGCAGGGAATGTACCGCCGGCCCCTTGCCCAGGTTGAGCATCCGGCTTTGGATGGTGCAGGCGTCGGCCGTGCGGCCCATCTCCCCGCCCAGGGCGTCAATCTCCCGCACCAGGTGGCCTTTAGCCGTGCCGCCAATGCTGGGGTTGCAGGGGCAGTTTCCCACGGCGTCCAGATTGATGGTAAAGACCACCGTGGAGCACCCCAGCCGGGCGGCGGCCAGGGCGGCTTCAATGCCGGCGTGCCCCGCGCCGATGACGGCTACCTCATAGGAACCAGCGTTATATGTCATAGGAACCTCCAAAAGGAAAATATCAAAGGGAAAGCAACATAAAGTTTTCGCTCAAGCCTTTTTCAAAAGGCTTGTGGGGTTTGGGGGCCGCTACGTCCCGGTGGGACGTTGCTCAGCGGCCGACCGAGCCGGCAGGCGAGACCAAACCTCAAGACCTTACAGGGGTGCGGGGGGTCCTGGTGCCCGGTGGGCACCGTTCAGGACCGGTCTACGTTGCCACTTCGGTCGGTGCTGGGCGTCTGCCACTGGCAGACAGCACCCGAGACCCGCAGCCACCGCCTTCCCATACTCCAAAAAAAGGGGGACGAATGTCCCCCTCTTGGGGTGCCACAGAGCCCGGGGTTTTGCTTGTGGAAGGGGCGGGCTGGGTGCCACAGAGCCCGCTCTCGGGGCTACCGCCCGTTGGGCGTATGCGCCTCGTTCGCTGCACTCTTCCACCGGCTGCGCCGGTTTTAAGGCCGTGGAGCTCCGCTCCACACCACGCAAACTTTTGAAAAAGTTTGATCAAAACTTTTACACGCCTTCGGCGTTGCATTTCCGCCCTTGCCGCAGGCAAGAAGGCGCTTGTCCCGCGCAGTCACGCGCCTATTTGCCCACACAAAACTCCTCAAACACCCGGTCCACGATCTCCTCGCTGACCTGCTCCCCTGTCAGGGCGGAGAGGGCATGGAGGGCGCCCTCCACACAGACGGTAACGGCGTCCAGTGTCAAGCCCAGGGCCAGGGCCTGCTCCCCTTCCCGCAGGCTGTCCAAGGCGGCCTGGGCGTCCCCCCTCTGGCGCTGGGTGAACAGCACCCCTTCCTCTGGGTGAAAATCTTTTGTGTCCAATATTTCGGACAGTGCTTGTTCCAGGTCCTCCAGCCCTTCCCCGCTGGCGGCAGAGAGAGCCACGGTCTTTTCAAAGTGAGAGCGCACCGCCTCCCCGTCGATGGCGGTGGGCAGGTCCGTCTTGTTGATGATGGCGATAGAGGGCACGTTTTGCAGCGCCTCCATCAGCTCCCAGTCCTCTTTCTCCAGCGCCTGGGAGGAGTCGAACACCGCCAGCACCAGCTGGGCCGTCTCCAAGCGTTTTTTCGCCGCCTGCACGCCAATGCTCTCCACCGGGTCGTCCGTGTCCCGCAGGCCCGCCGTATCCGCCAGCCGCAGGGGCACCCCGGCCAGCAGGACCGTTTCCTCTACCACATCCCGGGTGGTGCCCGCGTACTGGGTGACGATGGACCGCTCGCAGCCAGAGAGCAGGTTCATCAGGGTGGACTTCCCCGCGTTGGGACGCCCGGCGATGACGGTCTCCAGTCCCTCCCGGTAAGCCCGGCCCCGCTCGAACCCCGCCAACAGGGAGGAGAGCTCCTCCTCCCCCCGCCGGATGGCGGCCAGCAGCTCCTGTTCCTCCACCTCGGGCACGTCCTCCTCGGGAAAGTCCGCCCAGGCCGCCAGGTGGCTGGCATGCTCCAGCAGCTCCCCCCTGATGGCGGCAATCCGCCGGGAGAGCACGCCGGTGCTGCCCGCCTCCGCGGCCCTGCGGGCCTGCTCCCCGCTGGCGCCGATGAGCCCCATCACCGCCTCTGCCTGGGCCAGGTCCAGCTTGCCGTTTACAAAGGCCCGGCGGGTGAACTCCCCCGGCCCGGCAGGGGAGGCCCCGGCATCCAGCACCGCCTGCAACAGCCGCTTGGTCACATAGAGCCCCCCGTGGCAGGAGAGCTCCACCACGTCCTCCCCGGTGTAGCTTTTCGGTGCCCGGAACACCAGGGCCACCACGTCGTCCAGCCGCTCCCCGGCGGCGTCGAAGGCGGCCCCCAGCTGGGCGGTGTAACCCTTCATCTGGGAGAGGGCCTTCCCGCTGACGCCCCGGAACACCTTCTCCCCAATGGAGAACGCCTCCCGTCCGGAGAGGCGCACAATGCCAATCCCCCCCGGCGCCGGGGCGGTGGAGATGGCCGCAATGGTCTTTTCCATGAGAGAGCCTCCCTTTTCCACAATTTCACAGGAAAATACGCAAAAAAGGGGCCGCCGCAGGGCCGCCCCAAAGCTGCTTATTTCTTTTCAATCCGCCCATAGATGGGGGTGTTGGGGTCGTCCGCCTTGGGCCCCTCTGCCCGGGGAGCCGGATTCGGACGGCTCCGGTCACTGCGGGGACGACGGTTCCGGTCGTTATATCCGCCGCGGCCACCGCGGCCACGGTCATTGCGGCCGCCGCGCCGGTCGTTGCGCCGCTGGGGCCGCTCGCCCCCTTCGGGCCCGATGACCACATGGCGGGCCTGGTCCACGCCCTCGCTCCAGCTCTTGGCGCCGGGCACGGTCTGCACCGCGGTGTGGATAATGCGCCGCTCGTAGGGGTTCATGGGCTCCAAAGAGGAGTTCCGGCCGGTCTTTACCGCCCGGGCCGCCATCTTCTTTCCCAGGGCCTCCAGGGTTTCCTTCCGCTTCTCCCGGTAGTTGCCCACGTCCAGGGTGATGCGGAAATAAGAGCCCTCCACATGGTTGGCCACCAAAGAGGCCAGGTACTGCAGGGCGTCCAGGGTTTCGCCCCGGTGGCCGATAATAAAGCCGATGTCCTCGCCAGAGAGGGTCAGGGCGGCGCCGACCTCTTCCCGGCGAATCTCAACCCCGGCCTCTGGCAGGCCCATCTCCTTAAGCACGCTCTTCAAGTAACCGGCGGCCTCTTGGGCAGGGTCCCGCTCCTCTACAGGGTCGGGCTCTTCAATATAGGCCCGCACCTTGGCGGGGGCGCCTCCAAACAGGCCAAACGTCTTCTTTTGGGGCATCTCCAAAATCTCAAATTCCGCGTCCGTGGTGTCCACGCCCAGCTCCCGGCAGGCGTTGGCAAACGCAATCTCCACGGTCTCGCCCTTGGCAATGGCTTCTTTGATCATGACGTTTTCCTCCCTTTCGGTTCACTTTTTCGTGCCCATATAGGTACTGGAGTTTCCAGAGCCGCCCGAGCCGCCCTTCTTTTTCTTGGCGCCCTGCTTTTTGCCGCCGCCCTTTTCCTGCTTTGCCTGCTGGGGCGCGGCCGCCAGCCTTTCCGCAATTTCCTTTTGGGCCGCGGCGGGCAGCGGGCGCACATTGGCCTCTGCCAGCTCCAGGGTGACGGCCCGCTGGGCCTCTGCCATGGCAGTCATGTGGTTTACGCTGAAATATTTATTGGTGACAAGGCTTTGAATGAAACTGGTCACCGAGGAGATGACCCAGTACAGGCCCACGGCGCTGGGCATGATGAACGCCCAGTAAACGCTGATAAGGGGGAAGACATACATCATCACCTTCATACAGCCGGGCTGGGTCTGGCCGGTGGTCTGCTTTTGCGAATGGGACATATAGAACTGGAAGCCAAAGCTCGTCACCAGGGACAGCACCGGGATCACCCACAAGAAGGAGAAAAAGCCCGCGCCCTGGGGCGTTGCCAGCAGGTCCAGCCCCAAAAAGTGGAAGCCCTGGGTGAAGGAGTCGATCTTGTCCAGGTCCGACTGGGTGAACATGGTCAAATACTCTTTCAGGGCGTCAAAGTTGCGGATGATATCCATTTCGGCGTAAATGCCGCCGGTGGTGGAAGAGGCCACCATGCCCGGAATGCGCCCGATGAAATCCGTGGCCTGGCTGATGCGGTCCGAGGCAATGTGCAGGGTGTTGGAAAGGGGCATGATAACCGAGTAATAGATACCCAGCATAATGGGCAGGGGCAGCAGGGTGGTCAGGCACCCAGAGCTGGGGTTCACGCCCTCCTTCTCATAGAGCTTCATCAGCTCTTCGTTGTACTTCTGCTTGTTGTTTCCATATTTGGCCTGCAGCTCTTTCTGCTTGGCAGAGAGCTTTGTCTGAGAGGCCATGCTCCGCTGGGACTTGATGGAGAAGGGGAACAGCACCAGCTTTACGATAATTGTAAAGAAAATGATGGCCACGCCGTAGTTGTGGAAGATGTTGTAAAGAAACCACAGCAGATAACCCAGGATACTTCCAAAGAAACTGAAAATTTGCACCATGGCGAATGTTACGCTCCTCTTTTGCCGAAATCATTCTTCTTGTCTTTTTTCTCGGGCACCGGGTCGTAACCGCCCCGGCTCCAGGGGTTGCAGCGCAGAATGCGCCACAGGGTCAACAGCCCACCCTTTAGGGCCCCAAACCGCTCGATGGCCTCTAGGCCATATTGAGAGCAGGTGGGGATATACTTGCACATGGCCGGGGTGCGTGGGGAAATGGCGCTGCGGTAAAACCGGATCAGCCACAAAAGCAGGCGCTTCATCTTTCGCGCTCCCCTTCGCCGCCCGCCGCGGGCAGAAGCAGCCCCGCGCCGGAAAGCTGCCGCTCCATATGGCGGCGCACCTCGGTGCTTTTCACATGGGGGGTTTTCCCCCGGGCCACAAACACCAGGTCCACCCCGGGGCGCACCTGGGGCGCCAGCTGGCGAAAGGCCTCTCGTATCACCCGGCGGGACCGGTTGCGCTGCACCGCGTTGCCAATCTTTTTGCTGGTGGTAATGCCCACCCGCACCAAACCCCGGCGGTTTTTCAGGGAATAGACCACCAGCACCGGGCTGACGCTGCTCTTCCCTCGGGTATAAGCCCGCCGGAACTCGTTGTTCCGGCAGAGGGTCTCCCATTGCTCCATACGAAAAAGCCCCTCCCCGCGCATCTCGCGCTCTTTTCCAAACAGGAAAAAAGAGCGCACAACAAAGAAAGGCCACCGCTAAGGTGACCTTTGAAGCGTCATCAGTAGGTCAGACGCGCTCTGCCTTTTGCCCTGCGGCGTGCCAGTACCTTGCGACCGTTCCTGTCAGACATTCTCTTGCGGAACCCGTGCTCCTTCTTCCTGTGGAGCTTCTTAGGCTGATACGTTCTCAGCATTACAAAAACCCTCCTTTCGAGGTTCTTCCCTTGCGAGTCCATATTATACCTTAAATGCGGCACGGCTGTCAACACCATTTTTGCCGGGAGCGGCGCGCCCTTTCGGGATTTTTTTCTTTTTTTTTGGAAAATTTTGTCCTAAAACGGGCAATAAATTGATTTTTTAGAGGGTTAAGTGAAGGGGCACCACAAGGTCTTGTGTAAAAAGCCCTCAATTTTACCAGAGGAAAAAGGGAGGAAAAAAATTTGAAAAGCAACGGGGACTATGGTATAATTTCAACTGAGTATCGGCCTTTTCAGGAAGAACCCCATTTTAACTGGGATTGGGAAATACAGCGGGTGAGGCCGCTGAAGTTTACGATGTGTTGGAGGGGAATCGGTTTGGATTCATTCGATCAGGCTTGGGAGCTTATCTGCCAATATTGCAAAACCCATATTTCAGAGGTGGCCTACAACACCTGGCTGGAGCGCCTGAAGCCTGTCTCGCTGGACTTCGAGCGGGGCGTGGCCATTATTGAGGCGCCCAATAAATTCCACATGAGCACGGTGCACTCCTTTTACAGCAAGCTGCTGCAGGACGCTTTCGACAACGTGTTCGGCGGGGGCGTCTCGTTCCAGATCTGCCTGCCCGACGAGGTGCCCCAGCCCGCCCCCCAGCCCGTGCGGGAGGAAGAGGAGGACTACGAGCTGAACTTCGACACCTTTGTGGTGGGACCCTCCAACCGGTTTGCCCACGCGGCCTGCCAGGCGGTGGCGGCCAAGCCGGCGCTGCTGTACAACCCGCTGTTCATCTACGGCAGCTCGGGCCTGGGAAAGACCCACCTGCTCAACGCCGTGGCCAAGGAGTTCCACAAAAACTTCCCGGACCGCACGGTGATCTACGTCAAGAGCGAGGAGTTCACCAACGAGATCATCGCGGCCATTGCCCAGGGCACCACGCCGGCCTTCCGGGAAAAATACCGCAAGGCGGACCTGTTTTTGATGGACGACATCCAGTTTATCGCGGGGAAGAACTCCACCCAGGAGGAATTCTTCCACACCTTCAATACGCTGTACGAGGCAAAAAAGCAGATTGTCCTCACGTCGGACCGCCCGCCCAAGGACATCGCCACCCTGGACGACCGGCTGAAGACCCGCTTTGAGTGGGGCCTGACCGCCGACGTGCAGCCCCCGGATTTTGAGACCCGCATCGCCATCATCTCCCGCAAGGCGGAGAGCATCGGCCTGGATATCCCGGAATCCGTGTGCGAGTACATCGCCAACCGTTTGAAGAGCAACATCCGCCAGCTGGAGGGCGCGGTAAAAAAGCTGCGGGCCTACCACCTGCTGGAGAACAAGCCTGTCAACGTGGCCACCGCCCAGGCGGCCATCAGCGACATCATCAACAACAGCCAGCCCACACCGGTGACCGTGGACAAGATCATCGAAGAGGTGGCCCGCACCTACGGGGGCATCACCCCAGAGGACATCCGCTCTCAAAAGCGAAACGCCAACATTTCCAAGGCGCGGCAGGTCTCCATGTACATTGTGCGGGAGATCACCCAGATGTCCATGGTGGAAATCGGCCAAACCTTTGGCGGGCGGGACCACTCCACTGTGGTCTACGCGGTGCGCCAGGTGGAGAAGGACCTGAAGAAGGACCCCCACACCAAAGCCATGGTGGACGACATCATCAAAAACATCCGTGACCGGTAAAAACAGGTCACACGGCCTTTCCCGGCCGCGCTATACTATAAAAAGGATAGGGCTGGGAAAGGACTTTTTTACCCTGAAAAGTTTTCCACACTTTCCTTCACATTCCCTCCACAGGAATCCACAGGCTGTGGACAACTTTCAAAGTCCACAGCCCTCTTCACGGAGGTTCCACAGCGGTTTTGGAAAAACTTTTCAGCCTTGGCGCCTAGAAAAATCTGGCGCTCCTCCAATTTTCCACAAATTCACAGCCCCTACTAAGGCTTCTAAATCTAAGATAGAATAAAAGAACAAGAGAAAAAGGCCAGCTTTTCCCCTCAGATCCAGCTGGCCGGAAAGGGGAACCTATGAAATTTACCGTCAATAAAAGCGATATTACCGAAGCTGTCAGCAATATCCAGCGGGCCGTCTCCACAAAAACCTCCATCCCTGCCCTAGAGGGCATCCTCATCGGTGCCAGCGAAGAGGGCCTGGAGCTGTGCGCCTATGACCTGGAGCTGGGCATCACCACCGTGATCCCCGCCTTTGTGGTGGAACCTGGCAAAGCTGTGCTCAGCGCCAAATTGTTCTCCGATATCGTCCGCCGCACCCCGGCGGAGACTGTCACCGTCACGGTGGATGAAAAGAACATGGCCACCTTAGAGAGCGGCTACAGCCGGTTCTCCATTATCGGCATCCCCGCGGCGGAGTTCCCCGAGCTGCCAAAGCTGACGGACTCCACCCAGATCTCCCTGCCGGGGAACCTGCTCAAGAGCATGATCCGGCAGACCTTGTTCGCCATTGCGGAGAGCGACGCCAAGCCCATTCACCAGGGCAGCCTGTTCAACATTGAGAAAGGCATGCTGGACGTGGTCAGCGTGGATGGCTACCGGCTGGCTGTGCGCCGGGAGGCCATCGACTTCCCGGAGGACCTGTCCTTTGTGGTGCCCGGCAAGACCTTAGGCGAGCTGTTAAAGCTCATCAAGGACAGCGAGGACCCGGTGGAAATCTCCGCGGGCCGCCGGCACATCCTCTTTAAAATTGACAACTACACCGTGATCTCCAGCTTGCTGGAGGGCGAGTTCCTCAACTATAAGGCGGCCATCCCCCCGGAGAGCCAGACGGAAGTGGTGCTGAAAACCCGGGAGGCCATTGACAGCGTGGAGCGCGTCTCCCTACTGATCACCGACCGGCTGAAGAGCCCCATCCGCTGCCTGTTCGACAACAACGAGGTCAAGCTCAACTGCACCACCTCCATGGGAAGGGCCAGCGACCAGCTGGACGTGGAGATGACCGGGCAGAGCGTAGAGATCGGCTTTAACAACCGCTACCTGCTGGAGGCCTTGCGCAACACCGAGTGCGACGAGGTAAAAGTGCAGCTGGGCGGCCCCCTGAGCCCCATGAAAGTGGTGCCCAAAGAGGGGGACAGCTTCCTGTTCCTGGTGCTGCCCGTGCGCCTGAAGAGCGAGTGACCGGGAGGACCACACCATGGAAACCATTGCAATCCACACAGAAACCATCCGGCTGGACGCCTTTTTAAAACTTACCGGCCTGGTGGACACCGGCGGCCAGGCCAAGCTGCTCATCCAAGAGGGCCGGGTGCTGGTCAACGGGGAGGTCTGCCCCCAGCGGGGGAAGAAGCTGCGCCCCGGCGACACCGTAGCCCTGGGGGAGAGCCGGTTTCAGGTGGCGGCCCAGCAGGGCTGACCTCTGGAAAGGAGCATGCCCCTTGTATGTAACCCGCCTTGGCACCCAAGGCTTTCGGAACTTATGCGACCAGGAGCTTTTCCCCTGCCGGGGCGTAAACGTGATCTACGGCGGAAACGCTCAGGGCAAGACCAACCTGCTGGAGGCATTGTGGCTCTTCACCGGGGGGCACTCCTTCCGGGGGGGCAAGGACGGGGAGCTGCCCCGGCTGGACCCCGCCACCGGGGAGAACGCCCCTGCCGCCGCCCTGGCCCTGGACTTTTTCAGCGAGGGCCGGGACCAAAAGGCCCAGCTGCGCATTGAGAGCGGCCGGCGCGCCTCGGTGATCAACGGGGTAAAGAAAAAGACGGGCTCCGCCCTGGTGGGCAAGGTCTGCGCGGTGATCTTCTCCCCGGAGCACCTGCTGCTGGTGAAGGAGGGGCCCGCCCGGCGCCGGGGATTTTTAGACGGCGCCCTGTGCCAGATCCGGCCGGGCTATGCCGGAACGCTGCACGTGTACCACCGGGCCCTTTCCCAGCGCAACGCCCTTTTGAAGGACATCTCCCGGTTCCCGGAGCTGCGGGACACCCTGGAGGTGTGGGACGCCCGGCTCATCCAGCTGGGGGCCGCCGTTATGGAGGAGCGCCGCCGGTATGTGGAGAAGATCGCCCCCCGTGCCCAAGAGATTTACCACGGCATTTCCCGGGGAAAGGAAGAGCTCTCCTTGGCGTACGCCCCCTCCCCCCCATTGCCGGAAGGGGCCGCCCCAGCGGAGTGGCAGGCCCTCTTCCGGGAGGAGCTGCGCCGCACGGAGCATTCGGACATCCGCTCTGGCTTTACCAGCGCGGGGCCCCACCGGGACGACCTGGAGATCACTTTGGGCGGGCTTTCCGCCCGGATGTACGGCTCCCAGGGGCAGCAGCGCAGCGCCGTGCTGGCCCTGAAGCTGGCCGAGGCCCAGGCTTTGGCGGAGCTTTCCGGCGAGACGCCCCTGGTGCTTTTGGACGATGTGATGAGTGAACTGGACCAAAGCCGCCAAGACTACCTGTTGAACCACCTTCACGGCCGCCAGGTATTCCTCACCTGCTGCAGCCCAGAGACCGTCCGCCTGCAGGAGACGGGCCTGCGGTTCCGGGTGGAGGCCGGGCAGGTATTCCCCGAACAGGTAGGGGAAGCCTGACCCAACAACGGGCAGCCGCCGGCTGCCAAAAGGAGGGGCCGCGCGCCATGTATCTGCATTTGGGGCAGGACACCATTGTGAACCAACGGGACATTGTGGGTGTGTTCGACATGGACAACTCCACCATTTCCCGCCACACCCGTTCGTTTCTCTCCAAAGCCCAAAAGGAGGGCCGGGTGGTAAATGTCTCTATGGAGCTGCCCAAGTCCTTTATCGTCTGTGTCCATAACGGCCGGGAGACCGTCTACATCTCCCAGCTGTCCACGGCCACCCTGCTGCGCCGGGCCTCTGGCAAGCCAGAGGCGGTTTTCAGCGGGCAGTGAGCCCCACCCAACAAACCCAAAGAAAGGCTGGTTTTCTATGCAGTATTTTGGAGTTCCCCGATGCCCGTACTGCAAAAAGCGGGTGAACCTGATCCGCACCTGGTCCTTAAAGCGCCAGGGCGAGTACCGGTGCCCCCGCTGCGGCGGCATCTCCAACATTTTCCTTTCTCCCCTGGTCTATGTGTTCGCCCTGCTGGCCGTGTTCTGCGGCGGCGCGGTGTACTTTTTCCACCGGTTTATTCTGGATGACGTGGATTTGACCACCTGCCTGCAGGTCCTTATCCCCTTTGCGGTCTTTTTCCTGTTGAGCCTTTTCATGGTTTACCTGGCCAAGCCCGTGATTAAAAAGGTGCCCCGGGAGGAAAAAGGCCGGAAAAAGCGTCAGGCTCCCGCCGCCCCGCCGCCGGAGCCCCGGCCCAGCCGTTCCCGCCGCCCCTCCCCCTCGGGAGAGTATGAGAGCCTGCCCCGGGGCCAGCAGGTGGCGGGGCCCCAGCACCAGCCTACCCTTCCCTCCAAGGAGGCTCCCTCACCCCGGGCAGTGCGGGAGAACGTGCAGCGCACCACTGTGCTGCCCCCCAGCCAGCAGCCGCCCCGCCGTCGGCCGGCCCCTGCCCCCCAAAGCCCCGCGGCCCAGCGCCGCCAGGCTGCCCAGCAGACCGCCCAGGGGGCGGCCCGCCGCTCCGCGCCTCCACAGGGAGAGGCCCCTGTGCGCCAGCGGGTAGCCTCTGCCCCTGAGCAGGAACAGAGGGCCCCGGCCCCCGTGCCGGGAAGGCAGCCCGCGCCCGTTTCCCGGCCTCAGGCCCCCGCACCGGCGGCCCAGCCTCCGCAGCCGGTCCGGCGCCCAGCCGCCGCCCCTGCCCAGGAGGCCCCTGTGCGGGAAGCGCCCCGGCGGGCCCCTGTGCAGGAGCCCCGGAAGGCCTCCCGCGTGGTGGGGGATGTGGAGCTGCCCGTCTCGAACGAGGACTTTTTTGCCAAATATAACGACCCGGCGTACATTGAGCGCCGCTTGAAAGAGCTGCAGGAGCAGCAGGACTCTCAATAAAGGGGAATGCCGCCAGCTTTCCGCCCGGAAGGCCCCAGGGGAACGGGGTTTTCCGGGCGGTTTTTCCCGGCGGGTTTTGCGGGAGTCCATGTTTACAAAAAGGAAAAAATCTGTTATACTAATATAGAGTATTTTCGATGCGTAAGATGTGAAACGGAATTCAGAAAGCCCCATTTCCCGCGGGGGGCCGGGTGCTCTGCGCCCTGTCCCCGCGGGAGCCGGCGCGTTCCTTTTAGGAGGGTTTTTGCTTGGATATCAACGAAATGACGGACATGACAAAGGTCGAAAAAGCTTATGACGGCGACCAGATCCAAGTCTTGGAGGGCTTGGAGGCGGTGCGCAAGCGGCCCGGCATGTATATCGGCTCCACCGGCCCGCGGGGCCTGCACCACCTGGTGTACGAGATTGTGGACAACGCCATCGACGAGGCCCTGGCGGGCTTCTGCGATACGATTGACGTGCGCCTGCTGCCGGGGAACATGGTCTATGTCTCGGACAACGGCCGGGGCATCCCTGTGGGGGTGCAGCACAAGACGGGCCTGCCCGCCGTGACCGTGGTGTTCACCATCCTCCACGCGGGCGGCAAGTTCGGCGGGGGCAGCTACAAGGTTTCGGGCGGCCTGCACGGCGTGGGCGCCTCTGTGGTGAACGCCCTGTCCACCTGGCTGGAGGTGGAGGTGGTCTCTGAGGGCACCCTGTACTTCCAGCGGTTCGAGCGGGGCAAGGCCGTGACAGAGTTGGAAAACCGGGGCCCCGCCCCGGAGGGCCGCACCCGTGGCACCGTGGTGCGCTTCCAGGCGGACCCGGAAATCTTTAAGGAGACCACGGTTTACGAGTATGACGTGCTGCAAAAGCGCCTGCGGGAGCAGGCCTTCCTCAATGCCGGGGTGAACATCCAGCTCACCGACCAGCGCCCCCCGGAGGACCGGCCCGAAAGCGAGCAGGACCGGGAAATCCCCTACGCCAACACCTACTGCTATGAGGGCGGCGTCAGCTCCTTTGTGGAGTACATCAACACCACCAAGTCTGCGGACGTCATCCACCCGGACGTGATCCACTTCGCCGCGGCGGCGGAGGACGGCAACTCCACGGCGGAGATTGCCATGCAATACACGGACAGCTACCAGGAACAGATTTTGAGCTTTGCCAACAACATCCACACCACCGACGGCGGCACCCACGAGGACGGCTTTAAGCGCTCCTTAACCCGGGTGATGAACGATTACGCCCGCAAGTACAATATCCTCAAGGAGAACGACAAGAACCTCTCCGGCGAGGATGTGCGGGAGGGCCTGACCTGCATCATCAGCGTGAAGCTGAAGGAGGCCCAGTTCGAGGGCCAGACCAAGGCCAAGCTGGGCAACACGGAGATGAGCTCCCTGGTCAGCTCTATGGTGTACAAAAATATGATGGCTTACCTGGAGGAGAACCCCGCCACCGCCCGCACCATTTTTGACAAGGCGCTGTCGGCCTCCCGCGCGCGGGAAGCTGCCCGGAAAGCCCGGGACCTGGCCCGCCGCAAGAACGCCCTGGAGAGCACCACCCTGCCCGGCAAGCTGGCCGACTGCCAGAGCCGCGACGTGGAGGAGACCGAAATCTACATCGTGGAGGGCGACTCCGCCGGAGGCTCCGCCAAGGGCGGGCGGGACCGGAAGTTCCAGGCCATCCTGCCCCTGTGGGGCAAGATGCTCAACGTGGAGAAGGCACGGCTGGACAAGGTCTACTCCAACGAAAAGCTGATGCCCGTGGTGATGGCCCTGGGCACCGGCATTGGGGAGGATTTTGACCTCTCCAAGCTGCGCTACGGCAAAATCATCATCATGGCCGATGCCGACGTGGACGGCTCCCACATCCGCACCCTGCTTTTAACCTTCTTCTTCCGCTTTATGCGGCCTCTGGTGGAGGAGGGCCATGTGTACCTGGCCCAGCCCCCCCTGTTCCGCATTACCAAGGGCAAGCGCCACTACTACGCCTTCTCCGACCCCCAGCGGGACCAGATTATGGCCGAGCTGGGCAGCGGGTATGAGATTCAGCGCTACAAGGGCCTGGGCGAGATGGACAGCGAGCAGCTGTGGGAGACCACCATGAACCCGGAGACCCGCACCATGCGCCGGGTGGAGGTGGAGGACGCCATCGAGGCGGACGAGGTCTTCACCGTGCTGATGGGCGATAAGGTAGAGCCCCGCCGGGACTTCATTATGAAGCGGGCCAAAGAGGCCAATTGGGACGTTTAAGCAAGGCCCCGTTTTTGGGGCGCTTGTTTTCCACATCGTTTAAACCGCTTGTGCAATGTAAGCGATAAAGTTCCAGGCGCGGCCTGGAGAAAGGCAGTAAGTACCCATGGATCAAAATACCCCCCCGATTCAGGAAGAACCTGTGGGAAAGATCATCCCCATCAATCTGACCAAGGAGATGGAGCAGTCCTTTCTGGATTACTCCATGTCCGTCATCGTGCAGCGGGCCCTGCCCGACGTGCGGGACGGCTTAAAGCCGGTGCACCGGCGCATCCTCTACACCATGTATGAGAACACCCTGTGGCCGGAGAAGGCCTACCGCAAGTGCGCCGACACGGTGGGTTCTGTGCTGGGGCGCTACCACCCCCACGGCGACGCCTCTGTTTACGACGCCATGGTGCGCCTGGCCCAGGACTTCTCCATGCGCTATATGCTGGTGGACGGCCACGGCAACTTCGGCTCTATCGACGGCGACCCCCCCGCCGCCTACCGGTACACCGAGGCCCGGATGAACAAGCTCTCTGTGGAGATGCTCAAGGACATCGACAAGGAGACGGTGGATTTTCAGCCGAACTACGATGACCGCCTGAAAGAGCCCACGGTGCTGCCCAGCCACTTCCCCAACATCCTGGTCAACGGCTCCACGGGCATTGCCGTGGGCATGGCCACCAACATTCCGCCCCACAACATGGGCGAGGTCATCGACGGCATGTGCTGCCTCATCGACAACCCAGAGGCCACTCTGGAGGAGCTGATGGAGCACATCAAAGGCCCGGACTTCCCCACCGGGGGCATTGTCATGGGCCGCAGCGGCATCCGGGCCGCCTACGCCACCGGCCGGGGCCGCATCACCGTGCGGGCCCGGGCGGAGATCGAGGAGAATGAGCGGACCGGCCGCGCGAAGATCATCGTCACCGAGCTGCCCTACCAGGTGAACAAGGCCCACCTGATTGAGAGCATCGCCGACCTGGTGAAGGACAAGCGCATCGAGGGCATTTCCAACATTGACGACCACTCGGACCGCAACGGCATGCACATTGTCATCGACGTGAAGCGGGACGCCTCCCCCCAGATCGTCTTAAACCACCTGTTCACCTTCACCCAGATGCAGACCACCTTTGGCGTCATCATGCTGGCCATTGTGAACGGGGAGCCCAAGCTTTTAAACCTGCGGCAGATTCTGGAAGAGTACATCAAGTTCCAGATGGAGGTCATCACCCGCCGCACCCAGTTTGACCTGAAAAAGGCCCAGGACCGGGCCCATATCCTAGAGGGCCTGAAAAGGGCCATCGACATTGTGGACGAGATTATCGCCACCATCCGGGCCTGCAAAGGCGGCCGGCCCGAGGCCAAGGCCGCGCTGATGGAGCACTTCGGCTTTGACGACCTGCAGGCCGACGCCATCTGCAAGTTCCAGCTGGGGCAGCTGGCAGGGCTGGAAATTTTGAAGATTGAAAACGAGCTGGCCGAGCTGCACGCCCACATTGCCGACTTCAACGAGATCCTGCAGAGCGAGGGCCGGCGGCTGGCCATCGTCAAGGACGAGGCCCAGGAGATGAAGCGGAAGTTCTCTGACGAGCGCCGCACCGAGATCGCCGCCGTCAGCGGCGAGGTGGACATCGAGGACCTGATCCCCGTGGAGGAATGCGTCCTCACCATGACCAACTTTGGCTATGTAAAGCGCCAGAAGGCCGATGACTACCACCAGCAGAAGCGGGGCGGCCGGGGCGTAAACGGCATGAACCGCCGGGACGAGGACGTGGCCACCGAGATCTTCGTCACCGGCAGCCACGACTATGTGATGTTCTTCTCCACCCTGGGGCGGGTGTATAAGCTCAAGTGCTATGAGATCCCCGAGGGCTCTCGGAACAGCCGGGGCATGAACATCAAAAACCTGCTGCCCCTGCAACCCGAGGAGAAGATCAGCTCCATGATCCGGGTGACGGAGTTCGACGAGGACCGCTACCTGGTGATGGTGACGAAAAACGGCGTGATCAAGCGCACCAAGCTTTCCGCCTATAACACGGCCCGGAAGGGCGGCCTTATCGCCATTGACCTGGACGAGGGGGACAGCCTCAGCTGGGTGCGCATTACCAGCGGCAGCGACGACCTGATTGTGGCCACCCAGCAGGGCATGGCCATCCGCTTCCACGAGACGGATATCCGAGAGCTCTCCCGCACCGCCCGGGGCGTCCGGGTGATGAAGCTGGAGGAGGGCGACTGCATTGTGGGCATGTCCATCCTGCGGGAGGGCGGCCTGGTGCTCACCGTGACAGAGACCGGCTTTGGCCGGCTCTCCCCGGCGGAAAACTACCGGGTGCAGAAGCGGGGCGGCAAGGGCCTGCTGAATTACCACACCGAGAAGTTCGGCTTTGTTGCCGCCATCAAGGTGGTGGACATGGACGACGACATCATCCTCATCAGCGAGGACGGGGTCATCATCCGCATTGCCGCAAGCAGCGTGCGGGTGTGCGCCCGTCCCAGCAAGGGCGTGCGGGTGATGAAGGTCCAGGAGGGCAGCCGGGTGGCCACCTTGGCCCGGGTCCCCCACGAGGAGGACGAGGTGGACGACGTGGAGATTGAGGACGACGGCACCGCCGACGAGGGCGAGGACCTGCCCGAAGAGCCCGAGACCTTCTCCCAGGAAGAGGGCGAAGACTCCACAGAAGAGTAAAAGCCTGTGGAAAACGGCAGCAAAAAAGCTCCCCCAGCTGGGGGAGCTTTTTTCATCGGTCCGTGACCGGACGGGACAAGTCGCGAACGCCGCTTTAGGGCGGCGGAGTTTGCGGGAGGCGGCGGACAAGCGGCCCGCGCTTTTCCCGGGGTGGGAAATACAGGGATTTAGCCCTGGGGGCCGGCGTCTATTTCCGGGAAGGAGGGCAGCTGGCCGGTGGCATCGTAGATGGCCTTGCACAGCTCCTGGCCCCGGGCGCGGTAAAACTCGGCGATGGCCCGGGCGGCCGCCAAGGGGTCATCGCTGTTCTGGGTGCGTAGGGACTGGACGCTGGCCTCCCGGCCCTGCTCCCAGGCCTCCTGCTCCGCCTGCAGGGTGGAGAACGCCTCGGGAGAGAGGTCCTCCTCCGCCTGGGCGTAGGCGGTCTGGATCAGGGTCTCCCAGCGGTCCACCGCGCTGCTGTAGGCCTGCTGGACCAGGGCGTTGGAGGAGGCGAAAGAGAGGTCCTCTTCCAGCTGGGCGTCAATGGGGTTGTCCGCAAAGGCGGCTTCAAAGTCCCCCGCTGCCGGGGAGCTCTCCGGCTCTGGCGAAGGCGTGGGCGCCGGGGTGGGTGTGGAAGGTTCCGGAGTGGGAGCTTCTGTGGGCTCCGGCGTAGGCGTGGCTTCGCTTTCCACAGAACTTTCGGAAACGGTGGAAGCCTGAGAAGAGTCCTGCGGGGAACAGGCGCTGGCGGCCAGCAGCAGCCCAGCGCACAGGGCCAGGCAGGCAAGGCGGATAAAGGGTTTCATAGGGGTCTCTCCTTTCTGCCACAGGGTTTTCCCGCCGCCGCAGGTGTCACAGAAGGCCCTTGTGCACCAGGGCGGCGGTCTTCAGCACCCCGACCTGGGTTTTGCTGTCGGGGATTTCGTTATTTAACACCATTTCCACGGCTTTGTCAAGGGGCACCCGCAGGGTTTGGAGGAACTCGTCCGGGTCCAGGTCCAGCTGGCCGGTCTCCTGGTCCACCCGGCAGGCCCACAGGCGGATGATCTCCCCGCAGTAGCCGGGGGTGGGGTACAGGTTCCCCAAAAAGACATAGTCCTTGCCGGTGGTGCCGGTTTCCTCCCGCTGTTCCCGCTTCATGGCCTCGAAGGGGTCCTCCCCCTTTTCCAGCTTGCCCGCGGGCAGCTCCATCAGCACCTCTTTGTAGGGGCAGCGGAACTGTTTGACAAACAGCAGCTCGTTTTCCGCCGTCAGCACCGCCACGCTCACCCCGCCGGGGTGGTCCACAATCTCCCGCTTGGCGGTCTGGCCGTTGTCCAGCTCCACGTCGTCCACATGGACCCGGATGAGATGGCCGTCGAATACAGTGGTGTCCTTCAGTGTTTTCTCGTTCATACAGGCAACGACTCCTTTTTTCAGCATTGGCGCGGGCTGGGGGGTCAGTCCTCCAGGGAGTTGACGACCAGCCCGGTGATGAGCTTGGGGTAAAAATAGGTGGACTTCTGGGGCATCTTCTCCCCGTTTTGGGCCACCTGGCCGATCTCCTCCACCCGGGTGGGGTTCAAAAGGAAGCAGCACTGGCTCTCCCCCTGGTCCACAGAGCGCTGGGCCTCCTCCGCGGAGCGGGTGTAGGTCAGGTTCTTCTGGCTGGCCATGTTCTCCTTGTCAATGCCCAGCAGGCGCTCTAGCACCAGGCTGTGGAGGATGGAAACGTCCAGGGTGCGGTAGGCGGGGCTGGTGCCCGGCAGCAGGGCCTCCATCACCGCCGGGTCCTTCAGGGTGAGCACCGTCCACTCCCGGCCGCTGTACAGGGCAAAGGCGTGCTGCCCCTCCCGGTAGGCCTCCTCCAGGGCGGCCAGGCTTTCCTGGCGGGTCTTGCAGGGGGCCAGGGAGAAGTCCTCCTGGCAGGCGGAAAGCAGGGCCGCCCCGTCAAAGCCCTCCAGCCCCCGCACCAGCCGGTGGGTGGGGAACACAGTCAGGCCCGGGTCCTCCATGTCCGTCAGGGTCATCAGGATGTACTCGCTGCCGGGCAGGTAAGCCCCCTGCTCCCGCAGGGCGTCCCGGTAGCGCAGGCCGGTCTCATAGCGGTGGTGGCCGTCGGCGATGTACAGCTTGCGCCCGGCAAAGTCCTCCCGCAGGGCCTGGATGGCCACCGGGTCGTTGACCACCCACAGCCGGTGGGTCACCAAGCCGTCGGAAAATTCATACCGGGGCGGGCAGGTTTCCTTCAAATTCAAAAGCCGCTGGCGGGTGACGCCCCCCTCGTCGTGGTAAAGGGAATAGATAGAGCTGAAATTGCACCGGGTGGCGGAGAGCAGCCGGAACCGGTCCTCTTTGGCCTTGGAAAGGGTCTCCTCGTGGGGAAGGATGACTCCGTTGGCAAAGTCCTCCAACCGCACCCGGCACACCAGGCCCAACACTTTCCGGCTTTGGCCCTGGTCCACCTGAGAGAGGAACTCCTCCTCATACAGGTACATCCCCTCTTCCATATCCAGCTGAAGGACCCCCTCTGAGCGCCAGAGGTTCAGGGTGTGGGCGGCCTCCTGGTAGGGGTTCTTCCCCTCTTGGGGGAGCTCCAGGCGGATGAGGTTGTAGCCGCTGCGGGAGAGCAGCTCCCGGCGCTGGTCCGGGCTGATGATGTCATAGGGCGGGCAGGTGAGGTTTTCAATGGGGCCCGCTTTTTCCAGGTTGTAGCGCAGGGCCCGCAGGGGGCGAATTTCTGCCATAGAGTTCCCTTCCTTTCCAGATCGTTTTCTCTATTTTACGGCATTTGGAATCCCTGCGTCAACCGCGGAACGGGGAAAATGGCCCAGAATGGGCCAAAGCGTCACAACAGCGTCACGCAATGTTCACAGAAATGGGCTAAAATTACGAAAAAACATGGTGCCGTGCGGAAAAACCCTTGCAAAGTAAGGAATTTTGCGGTACTATGGTAAAGTTAATGGCACGGTTTCCCCTTTTTGGAAAGGGGGCCGGCGAAAAGACGGAAACAGGAGGAATCACGGACATGATAGAGGTCAAGAACCTCACCAAGCGCTATGGGCAGAACCTGGCGCTGGATCGCGTGAGCTTTAAGATTGAGGAGGGTACCATCGTAGGGTTCTTAGGGCCCAATGGCGCTGGTAAATCCACCGCAATGAACATCATCACGGGCTACCTCTCCGCCACCTCCGGCGAGGTGACGGTCTCTGGAAAGAACACCCTGGAGGAGCCCAACGAGGTCAAGAAAATGATCGGCTACCTGCCGGAGCTGCCGCCCCTGTACATGGATATGACGGTGAAAGAGTACCTGAACTTCATGTATGAGCTGAAGAAGGCCAAGCTCCCCCGGGAGAAGCACCTGAAGGAGATCTGCCAGCTGGTGAAGATCGAAAACGTGTACAACCGGCTCATCGGCAACCTCTCCAAGGGCTATAAGCAGCGCGTGGGCATTGCCCAGGCGCTGATTGGCAACCCCCCGGTGCTCATTCTGGACGAGCCCACCGTGGGCCTAGACCCCAAGCAGATCATCGAGATCCGCACCCTCATCAAAAACCTGGGCCGCAACCACACGGTCATCCTCAGCTCCCACATCCTGCCCGAGGTGCAGGCCGTGTGCGAGCGCATCATCGTCATCAACAACGGCCGTATTGTGGCCGACGGCGCCACTGACACCCTGGCCCACGACCTCTCTCCCGACCACCGGCTGATCCTGCGGGCAGAGGGCCCCGAAAAGGAGATGGTCCACGCCCTGCTGAACGTGCCCGGCGTGGTGGACGCCTACTCTCTGGGCGAAAAGGAGAGCGGCATCTATGAGCTGAGCGTGGAATCCACCCCGGATAAGGACATCCGCCGGGATGTGTTTGCCCTGATGGCCCGCAAGGGCTGGCCCATGCTGGCCCTGCGCAACACCGACCTGACCCTGGAGGACCTGTTCCTGCAGCTGACCAGCACCGACGCCGCCCTTGTTCCCCCACAGGAGGAAGAAGGCGGGGAGGCCCCCCAGCTGGACCCCGACCAGGATTTGGAGCTGGATGGGGACCAGGACTTGGCGCCGGAAACGGATGAGGATTCTGAGAAAGGAGGGGAAGCCTGATGAAAGCCATCTTCAAGCGCGAGGTGCGCTCTTATTTCAGCTCCCCTGTGGGCTATGTGTTTGTGGCGGTGCTGGCCGCCCTGTACGGCTTCTATTATTTCCAGGCTATGCTCAGCAGCTCTTCCAGCTACATTGCTGACGTGTTTGCCTACATGTTCTCCTTCAGCATGATGATTATTCCCATCATCACCATGCGCAGCATGACCGACGACCAGAAGAACAAGACCGACCAGGCGCTGCTCACCGCGCCGGTGGGGGTTGCCTCCATTGTGCTGGGCAAGTTTTTCGCCTGCTGGTTTGTGTATTTCATCGCCACCACCCTGGGGGGCATTCTGCCGGCCCTGGTGATGGGCACCTTCTCCCAGCCCTCTTGGGGAGAGGTCTTTGGCAATTACCTGGGCGCCCTGCTGTATGGGGCCGCCACCATCGCCATCGGCGTGTTTATCTCCAGCCTGACGGTGAGCCAGATCATTGCCGCCATCGGCACCTTCATTGTCTCGGTATTTTTGATGTACCTGGACATGCTGGCCGCCGCCATCCCCAACGAGATTATCAGCTCCGTAATTACATGGCTTTCCTTTACCAGCCGCTACAATACCTTTACCCAGGGGCTGTTCAGCGTTTCCAGCGTGGTCTTCTTCCTAAGCGTGGCCGCCGTGTTCATCTTTCTCACCGCCCGCAAGGTGGAGAGCCGCCGCTGGAGCTAAAGGAGGGAGAAAACAATGGAAACGAAACAGAACGAGACAAAGCAGGTAGAACAGAAGAAGGGCAAGCCCGCCAAGCGGAAATGGAAGAACCCCTTCACCTCCAACCGGTTTAAGCGGGGCGGCATGTCCACCCTGCTCAGCGTGGTGTTCATCGCCATTGTGGTGGCCGTCAACGTGGGGGTTACCGTCCTGACGGACCGGTTCCCCTCTTTGGATATTGACATGACCGCCCAGGGCCTGAACACCCTTTCCGACCAGGCCATGGAGATTGCGAAAAGCGTGGATAAGGACACCACCATCACCCTGATCGGCACGGAGGAGGGCTATGATTCCAACTCCGTTTACAGCACCTATTCCTCTTACGGCATCGAGTCCAGCCAGGTCTCCAACCTGGCCCGGCGCCTGGCGGAGGCCAACTCCCACATCACCGTGGAGTTTGTGGACCCGGACACCAACCCCCAGTTCATCAGCGACTATGCCGACGACAACCTGACCACCGGCAAGGTGCTGGTGCGCACCGAGGACCGCTACCGGGTGCTCTCCATTTCGGACATGTTCAGCATTGAGCAGGACCAGAGCACCTACGCCACGGCCAGCTACTCCATGGTGGACAGCGCCCTGGCCTCTGCCCTGGAGATGGTGAACATGGACGATGTGCCCGTGCTGGCCATTGCCACCGGCCACAACGAGATGCTCTCCAACTCCAACATGGCCAGCTTTGTGGACATGATGGAGAGCCAGAACTTCCAGGTGGTCACCTTCGACATGCTCACCGAGGAGATCCCCGAGGACACCCAGGTGCTGATGATTGCCACCCCCACCACGGACTACTCTGCGGAGGAGATGGACAAGCTGCGCACCTTCCTCAATGACGAAAGCCGGGAAGAGCCGGTTTCCGTGCTGGTTACCTGCTATCCCACCCAGGGGCAGATGCCCAACCTCACCGCCTTTTTGGAGGAGTGGGGCGTCTCTCCCCAGGCCGGCCTGGTGGCCGAGACCGACTCTGGCAACATGGTGGTGTCCGACTCCACCGGCGTGCTGGTAACCCCCACCGACGAGATCTTGGAGAACAACAGCTATGACCGGCTGGTCTCCTATTACAGCGCCCCCCTGGAGGTGCTCTTCGAGGCCAACGCCGACATCTCCACCTATGAGCTGTGGACCACCAGCGACTCTTGCTATGTGATTACAGAGGATACCACCGAAGAGGAGGCCGCCGACCCCGAAACCGCCAGCCAGGTGGTGGCCACCCTTTCCAGCAAGCTGGTGGAAGTGAATGATTCCTACGTCAGCCGCAGCGTGATGGTGTTTGGCTCTTCTGTCATCTTTACCGACAGCTTTATGAACACCACTGCCTTCTCCGACGCGGACTATGTGCGCGACCTGCTGCTGTACATCACCGGAACGGACGCCAGCAGCGTGACCACCTCCACCGAACGGGTGCAGACCAACGTGCTGGATGTGACCGCCAGCCGCGGCACCATCAACATCCTGGGCATTGTGTTCATTGCCGGCATTCCGGTGGTGATCCTGGCGGCGGGGCTTATCATCTTCCTGAAGAGGAGGCACCTGTAAGCCCATGAAGAAGAACCTGCGCATGCTATTGATTATGCTGGCGGTGCTGGTGGTGGTGGGCGGCGGCGCTGCGGCGCTGCTGCTGACCATGCCCGCCCAAGAGGAGGAGACCTCTTCCTCTTCCTCTTCCTCTTCCTCTTCTTCCACCGCCACAGAGACCATTTTGGAAACCGACGCGGAGGAGTTCTCCTCTGTCTCGGTAGAGAACACCGAGGACAGCTTCGTCATCGTCCCCGTGGAAGAGGGGACCACCACTTCCGAAGAGTCTTCCTCTTCGGAGAGCAGCTCCTCCAGCACCCAGTTCACGGTGGAGGGCTTGGAGAGCTTTGACATTGCCACCTCTTCCATCACCTCTGGCGTGCAGACCCTGGAGGACCTGCAGGCCACCAAGAACCTGGGCGAGCAGGAGAACCTGGAGCAGTTTGGCCTTTCCGGCGAGAACGCCAGCACCATCACCATCCATTACAAGGACGGCGCCACGCAGGAGATTGTGGTGGGCAACGAGGCCGGCGAGACCACGGGCCGCTATGTGCTGATAGACGGCGTGGTGTACATCTCCTCTTCGGTCTCCAACTACCTGCTGGGCAGCTCCCTGAGCTTTATCAACACCTCTACCCTCTATTCCGTGGCGGACCGCACAGAGGAGACCACCGACAGCGAGGGCTCCAGCTCTACTGCTACCCTGACAGACATCCTGTACAGCGTGGAGCTGGGCGGCACCCACTTGGACGCCCCCATCACCATTGTGTATGACAGCTCGAAGATCAGCAGCTACCTGATCACCTCCCCGGTGTACGCCGAGTCCGGCTCCAACACCTTTACGGAGATGGTCACCGCCCTGAAGACCCTTTCGGCTAACTCTGTGGCGGCGGTGGGCCGCACCCAGGAGGTCTTGGAGGAGTACGGCCTGGCCGAGCCCGAGGCCACCATTGCCTTCAACATGAACGGCGAGGAGCACAGCATGGCGGTCAGCGCCAAGAATGAGGACGGCAACCGCTACCTGATTCTGGATGACATCCAGCTGGTGTATGAAGTGGCCGCCGACTCCGTCTCCACCTGGGCGGACTCTGACCTGATGGACATGCGCATGAGCTTTGTCTGGCTGCCCACCATCACCAACGTAAGCCGCCTGACCTTGACGGTGGACGGGGACATGGTGTACGCCTATGACGCCACCCGCACGGTCAACGAGGAGAAGTCCACCGAGGACAACACCTCTTATGACCTGTCCATCCAGAACGCCGCGGGGGAAGAGATCACCTATGAGAACTACCAGAGCTTCTACCAGCAGCTGCTTTCCGTGGCGGTGCTCTCCACCAAGGAGGCCACTTATGACGCGGAAGCCCCGGTGCTGCGGGTGGAGTACCAGTACTTTGACGGCAGCGAACCGGATGTGATTGAGTTCTGCCCCGTGGAGGGCGAGGACGCCCGCTACGCGGCCGTGCTCAACGGCGGCTATAACGGCCTGGTGCGCAAGACAGAGGTGGACGCCCTGATTGAAAAGCTGGCCCCCCTGGACGCCAACGAGGCGCTGGCCGAGGAGCGAGCCCCCTCTTGACAAAGGGCCCCTGGTATGCTTTAATGAGAAAAACAGAAGACGGGAACCGCGCCCCGGCAGCTTAGGCCCGGCGCGGGCGGATATGGTCCCCGCGGCCTCTCCCTGGAAGGGGGCGCGGGGACCTTGTCTTTCCAAAAGCCTTGAAAAGGGGGAAAACGGCATGTTCAGACGAATTGGCAGCGCCCTGCTGTGCCTGGCACTGGCGGCGCTTCCGCTGGCGGGCTGCTC
Source organism: uncultured Oscillospiraceae bacterium (assembly GCA_900543555.1). Taxonomy (GTDB): domain Bacteria; phylum Bacillota; class Clostridia; order Oscillospirales; family Acutalibacteraceae; genus Acutalibacter; species Acutalibacter stercoravium. The sequence continues at coordinate 27,841 of UQRL01000028.1, forward strand.
TACCGAGGAGGAGCCCTCTTCCCTGCCCTCCAGCAGCTTGGTGGAAAGCTCTCAGGTGCAGGAGGAAACCTACACCATCGGCCTGGTGCAGTATAAGGAGACCGCTGCCTTGGACCGCCTGCGGGAGGCCTTTATGAGCCGCCTGGAGGAGTGGGGCTGCGGCGAGGAAATGGTGAAGATCGACTATCAAAACGCCGGGGGCGAAGCCTCAAAGGCGGTGGAGATCTGCGACGGCTTTGTGGAGGACGGCGTGGATATGCTGGTGGCCATTGCCACCCCGGCGGCCCAGGCGGCCATCTCCGCTGCCGCGGACAGCGATGTGACGGTGGTGTTCGCCGGTGTCAGCGATGTGGAAACCCTGGGCTTGGAGGAGGGCGCCGCTCCCTCTGAGAAGATTACGGGGGCGGTCTCTCCCACACCGGTGGAGAGCCTGATCGACCTGGCGCTCCAGGCCGACCCTGACTTGGCCTCCCTGGGCCTTCTGTACGACCCGGCAGAGGCCAATTCCCTGGCGGACGTGGAGCGGGCCAAGGCCTATTGCGCCGAGAAGGGACTGACCGCGGTGGAAGCTGCCGTGGAAGGGGACCAGACCGCGGAAAGCGTGATGGCCTCTCTGGCGGGCAAGGTGGACGCGGTGTTCACCCCGGCGGACAGCACGGTGGCCTCTCAGGCAGAGGCCGTGGCACAGGCCGCTAAAACGGCGGGCCTGCCCTGGTACACCGGGGCCGACACCTTTGTGGAGTCCGGCGCCCTGGCGGCCATGGGCTTTACCCAGCAGGAAATGGGCCAAAAGGCCGCCGATATGGCCGTGGAGCTGATTTTGGGCGGGGACATTGCCGATGTGCCGGTGTACACGTTCTCCGGCCCCCAGACCTTTGTGAACCAGACCACCCTCTCCGCCCTGGAAAGCCTCTCCTTCCCGGAAGAGACGTTGCAGGCCGCTTATATCTACCAATAAGCCTCCCTTGCATGGAGGAAGGACCGCCCCGCTGGGCGGTCCTTTTTTTGTCCTGCTGTGCCCCGCCCCCTCCCCTGCCCCGCGGCCTGGCTGTCCCTTTCCTGTTTCCTGTACCCACCTTGGCGGGCCGCAAAAGGGCGGCTCGCCTCGGGTGCTGTCTGCCAGCAGCAGACGCCCAGCACCGACCGAAGTGGCAACGCAGACCGGTCCTGTCCGGCCACGGATTTAAAAAAACCGTTTCCCACCCTGGGAAAAGCGCGGGCCGCTAAACCGGCCGTTTCCGCGAGACTCCGGCGCCTTTAAGCGCCGTTCGTGACTCGTCCCGTCCGGCCACGGACTAAAAAAGTTTCCCGCCCTGATAAAAACGCGGGCCTCTTGTTCGCTGCCCTCAGCCAGCTCCGCCGCCCCAAAGCGGCGTTCGTGACTCGTCCCGTCCGGCCACGGACCTAAAAAGCCCCGTTTTTCACCCCGATAAAAGCGTGGGCCGCTAAATCGGCCGTTTCCGCGAGACTCCGGCGCCCTAAAGCGCCGGTCTCGGCTGCCGCCTCGGGTGCTGTCTGCCAGTGGCAGACGCCCAGCACCGACCGAAGTGGCAACGTAGACCGGTCCTGAACGGTGCCCACTGGGCACCAGGACCGCGACATGTCCTGTCCGGCCACGGACTTGAAAAAAAGTTGAACGGGAAAATGGGAGGTTTGACAGGGAGGGCGTTCCCACTCTATCCTAAAGGAAATCTTGTAAAAGCGGCGGGAAAGCAGCCGCGGGAAGGAGTATGGAATGGCGTATTTGCAGGCTCGGAGAAACCAAGAAGGGGCGGTGGTGTCTTACAGCATCCGCGTGTACAAGGGGCGGGACCCCCGTACCGGCAAACAGCTGACCCCCTACACCATGACCTGGCATGTGCCCGAGGGCTGGAGCGAGAAGCGGGCCCGAAAGGAAGCGGAAAAGCAGGCGGCCGTGTTTGAGCGCCAGTGCCGGGAGGGATACCTGACAGACGGGAGGCAGACCTTTGCCCAGTACGCCGAATATGTGATGGAGCTGAAAGAGCGCACGGGCCTGAAACACCTGACACTGGTCCACTACCGGCAGAGCTTGAAGCGGGTGCTGCCCTTTTTGGGGCATTTGCGGCTGGGGGAGATCCGCCCCCAGCACTTGAACTATGTGTACCAGCAGCTCTCCCTGCCGGAGGCCCGGGAGGACAACGAAAAGGCGGCGGCCCGCCCGGCCCTTTGGCAGGTGGTGGAGGCCCGGGGGGAGTCGGCCTGCGTGACGGGCAGCGACGGAAAGCGGGTCAGCCTGGAGCGCCTGCGCCAGGGGGAAGCCGTAAAGCCCGCCACTGCCCGGCGCATCGCCCAGGCGCTGGAGCTGCCCTATTCCCTGCTGTTTTCCACCCAGCGGGAGGAGAAATGCCTGAGCAGCCGCACCATTATGAACTGCCACCTGGTCATTTCCATCGTGCTGGGGCAGGCGGAAAAGGAGATGCGCATTCCCTTAAACCCGGCCCACCGGGCCTCTCCCCCCAAGCGGGAGGCGCATGACCCCAACTATTTCCAAATGGAAGAGGTGGGAAAGATCCTGCGGGCTTTGGAGGCCGAGCCCATCAAGTGGCGGGCGGCGGTGCACCTGCTGCTGGTCTCCGGCTGCCGGCGGGGGGAGCTTTTGGGCCTGAAATGGGACCATGTGGACTGGGAAAATGGGCAGATCCACATTGACTGCACCCTGCTTTACGCCGGGGACCGGGGCGTGTATGAGGGCAGCCCCAAGACCCGGGACTCGGTGCGGATGATCAAGCTGCCAGAGGAGACCATGGCCCTTTTGACGGAGTACCGCCAGTGGCAGCAGGCCCTGAAGGAAGAGCTGGGCGAGAGGTGGGAGGAATCGCCCTATGTGTTCCCCGGGGAGCGGGGCGGGCGGATGAATCCCAGCCAGCTGGGGAACTGGCTGGGGCGGTTCCAGAAACGGCACAGCCTGCCCCACTTGAACCCCCATGCCTTCCGCCACACCATGACCAGCATGCTGTTCTTCCACGGGGTGGACAGCGTCAGCATCAGCCACCGGCTGGGCCACAGCAGCGTTTCTACCACCACCAGCATCTACAGCCATGTGATGCAGCAGGCGGAGAGCCGCATCAGCGACTGCATGGCGGACGTGCTGCTCACCACCCGGGAACAGGCCCAGGCCCCCGCCCCGGCGGACGGCGCCTCCCCCAAGAAAAAAGGGGAAAGTTGAACATTTGTTGAAGAGCATCCCCTCTCCCCCACCCGGCCGCGCTTCTGGGGCCGCAGTTTTCCACAGCCCCGCCCCCGAAAGTTGAAGTTTATAGATAACTTCAACTCGCGGGGAAAAAGCCCTGCGAGAATCTAAAATTTAAGAGGGTTGAAATTATGAAGAAAAGCAAGTTTCTGAAGAAATCACTTGCGATGCTTCTGGCTGTCATGCTGGTCGTCGCAATGATTCCGCTCAGCGCTGCGGCGGCCGTAGGCGATTACACGCCTGTCGGCGCGCCCACGTTGGCAGCTGGTACTGACAAAAATAGTCAGGATTCCAGCTTCAGCGCAGACCCCACGGTCAGCGGCAGCACCTACACTGTCAACTTCAACTACGAAGAAGACAGCGCTCCCGCCTTGGTGGTCAACACCGTGGGCGTGGACGAGCAAATCCGCTATGTCAACAGCGATGGCCAGTATGATACCGTTGACAATGGCGAATCCATCTTCCTGGCTGACGACGAGGACACCGCTGGTGTGGGCAACACCTTCACCTTCTGGGTTGTCAAGTCCGACAAGCCAGAGGACGCTGACCAGATCAGCGCCCCCTACACTGTGAACTGGACCATGGGCGAGGCCAGCACTGAGGCTTCCGTTACCTCTGCCACTCTGGGCACTGGTGACAACAAGTACACCGGCGTGGTAGACAATGCTGCCAACACCATCAAGTTCACCGTGCCTTATGGCTACAAGGCTGCAAATTCCGGGACAGTTGCTCTGGACATTAAAAAGACTTCCACCGCTACCATCACTGGCGGCACTACCTTCACTGTTGCGAACATTAAGACCAACATGACGAAGGGTGCTTCTGAATCTTTCACTTTGGCTCCTGAGCAGGGCACCAATCCCGAGACTTGGACTGTGACTGTGGAGGAAGCCGATGCCCTGACTGCTATCAGCCTGGGCGATGTGGAAGGCGAGTTCGGCACTCAGACTTCTGGCGCCAACAAAGGCTATGAGGATGGCACCGTTACCTTCAACATGCCTGCTGACACTGCTCTGGTGGACGGCAAGTTGAACCTGGTTCCCACCTTCACCATTGGCTCTGCTTATACCAAGGTGGAAATTGAGACCGCTTCTGGCACCTACAAGGAAGTCAAGTCCGGCGAAGAGTTCAACTTTGCCTATCTGTACAACAATAAGAGTGCCAAGCTGAAGGTCACCAGCCCTGACAACAACAGCACCTACAATCGTGAGTATGTCTTGAAGATGGTCATTGACGGCACCAGCACTGCCATTACTGGCTTCACTGCTACGGATGCTGCCGGTTTTGCCGCTACTGGTACTGTGAACGGCAACAAGCTGACTGCTGAGATTTCCTCTGGTGCCAATGCTCCCTTGACCGATATTGACCTGACCATCAACGCTCCGGTGGGCGCTACTGTTACGTTGTCCGGAGGAGCTATTGCTGGCACTGTTTCTCTGACTGATGCTAAGAGCGATGGAAACTTTGCCACCACTTCCAGCGTGGATGGCTCCAAGCCGATCACTGTAACTGTTAAGTCTCCTGACAACAGCCGTCAGGCCACCTACACCTTGACTATCACCAAGGCTGAGGACGCCAACAAGAACCCCCAGATCACTTCTGGTAAGCTGACCATCGACAAGGATAGCAACGATGAGGCTGAGTACACTGCCTCTATCTCTGGCAACACCATCACCTTCACTGTGCCTTACTCCACCACTAAGACCGACATCACTGCCAGCACGACTACCGTGTATACCTGGGCTAAGACTGCTCAGACCACTGAGCCTGCCATCACTCTGGCCACCGATCCCTTCGCAAGTGACGCTGTGAACACGGTTGCTATCACTTCCGACGGCGGCGACGTTGTCACCTATAAGCTGGTCTTCACCAAGGAAGCTGCCAAGACCGGCAAGTCCATCTCCGACTTCATCCTCACCGAGGCTACCAACACTGCCCTGGTGGAGTACAAGACCACTTACGACGTGACTGCTTCTGGCACCCAGTTCAACATCACCCTGCCTCAGAGTGTGATTAACGCTGCTAAGACTGGTACTCAGAAGTACAACGTGAACTTCACCCTGTCCGAGGGCGCAAAGCTCTACGAAGTTGACTCCGATGTTTTGAAGGAAGTCAAGGTCGATATCGACACCGAAACTGGCGCTTTCAAGGCTGGTTCTTCTCAGATTGACCTGGTCAAGTTCCTGACCGATGGCCAGAAGTATGTGATTGCTGATGAGTACCTGGCTTACGAAGTCACTGCTTCTTCCACTCTGTCCGGTATTCAGTCCACTGCCAAGTACGACAACCACTACACTGTTTACACGGTGAAGGCCACCGGCACCAACCGTACTGGCACTGCTCTGACCTCCCTGTCCGCCAACGATGGCCTGGTCACTTCCACCATCAGCGGCAAAAAGGTCACCATCAATGTGCCTTACAGCTACGCGCAGGCTGGCGCTGACCCCTTCTTCTTTGACTTCACTGTTTCTGACGGCGCTTCCTTGAAGGCTGGTACTGCCACCCTCATCAATGGCGGCGACAAGCAGATGAGCACCGATAACAAGGTTGAGAACGCTCCTGACAATGACACTACTAACCCCGCTTTCACTGTTGCTTACAACAGCGCTGATAAGAAGTATGAGCTGAAGCTGGGCGCTACTGTCATCTCTGCTCTGACCGTTGTTGCTGAGAATACCACTTTGTCTGTTCCCTACGATGTGGAAGTAAAGGTCAACCCCGCTGAGACCGGCGCTGTGCTCACCTCTGTGAAGGTTGGCAACACCTCCGCTACCATCAACAACACTGCTAAGACTGTCACCGTGAGCCTGCCCTATGGCACCAACCTGGGCGCTCAGGAGCTGACCATCGAGGCTTCCAAGCTGGCTACCGTCACTGTGGGCGGCTATGCTAGCTTTGAGAATGGGGACGCTGTGTCCCTGGTGCGTCCTCTGAAGATCACTGTGGTCTCCGAAGACAACGCCACCACCAACGTGTACACCCTGACTGCCACCACGGCCAGCCAGTTCACGGACGTGCAGCCTGGCGACTGGTTCTATCAGAACGTGATGGACGCTGTGGCAGCCGGCATCGTGTCCGGCCGCGGCGACGGCACCT
>UQRL01000029.1 GCA_900543555.1 uncultured Oscillospiraceae bacterium
CGGCATCCTGCTCCCAAAGCAGGCGCGCTACCAGCTGCGCTACACCCGGATATAAAACTGTAGAATGGCCCATCTGGCGACCTGCCGGGCCGGACGATGCACTTCCCTGGGGGGTGGAAGCGTTCCGCCGCGTGAAAAGGCAGAGAACCTCATAGCTCCCCATCTCCGCCTTGGGCCGCGGGGATTTCCAGGCAGGGTTCGCGCCCGTGGCGGAAGCGGGTCAGAAAAAAGGATACGCAAAAAACCGCCCGGCCATAACAGTCAAGCGGTCTTTTCGGTGGTGGGGACAACAGGACTCGAACCTGTGACCTCCTACGTGTGAAGCAGGCGCTCTAACCAGCTGAGCTATGCCCCCGTAACGAGTATTGATTATATCAGGTTTTCCAGGCGGAGTCAAGCCCCGTTTTGAAAAAATTTAGCTGCGGCCGCCGGCCCTCCTCTGGGGAAGGGGGCCCCCAGGGGGAATTCCGCCGGGGCCATGCCCGGCGCCTGTGCGGGGGCCCATGGAAAGCGGGGGCAGGGACCTTCGGCCAGGCTATTGCATAGGATGGTGCGGGAAGGCTTTTCCCGGAGGGGAGGTGGAATCATGGCACTTCCCAGAAAAGGCATTGACATTTCGGAGTTCAACGGGGATGTGGACATCCAAGCCCTAAAAGGGCAGGTGGAGTTTGTCATCATCCGATGCGGCTACGGCAGCGACTATCCCAACCAGGATGACGCCCAGTTTGAGAACAACGTGCGCAAGTGCCAGGCCGCGGGAATTCCCTGGGGGACGTACCTCTACTCCTACGCCCAAAACACGGACATGGCCCGCAGCGAGGCCGCCCACACCCTGCGGCTGCTGAACGGGCGCAAGCCCCCCTATGGCGTGTGGTACGATGTGGAGGACAGCTCCCTGCCCAGCGGCACAGCCATCATCGACAACTGTGTGGCTTACTGCCAGGCTATGGAGGAGGCCGGGTGCTACTGCGGCATCTACTCCTTCCTCTACTGGCTGCAGACCCGGCTCAACAGCCCCCGGCTGGACCCCTATGACAAGTGGGTGGCTCAATGGAGCAGCAGCTTGGATTACACCAAGCCCTACGGCATGTGGCAGTTCACCAACAGCTTGGTCCTCAACGGCAAGGCGTTCGACGGGGACTGGGCCTACAAGGATTACCCCGCTTTGACGGGAGGAGAGGAGGAAGACGATATGACCCAGGAAGAAGTGGTCAAGCTGGCCCGGGCAGAGGCCCAGAAGGTTTACGGGGAGAATGAGGAGAAGTACAAGACCATCGCCTCCGCGCCCAGCTGGGCCCGAGAGGCCATCCAGCAGGTGTATGAGGAGCTGGGCCTCGCCGGCACCGGGGGCACGGGGGCCAATACCCGCATTGACGCCAGTGAAACCTATGTGCGGGCGTTGGCTGTCATCGCCAAGGTGCTGGACAAACTGAACCAAGAGCAGGGCAGCGCCTGAGCCCCGCCCCCCGGGGGATTCCCGGGGGGCGTCTTTCTGCCCAAAAGGAAATTTTAGAGGGACTGCCCAAAACCCTTATTGTTTCTTGACCGCCGGTGTAGTACAATAAAAGCCAAGGACGGAGAGAAAGGATGAAACGTCATGGAAATGGAAAAGCTCAGTTTCGAGATCAGCCGCCTTCTGCACTATGGCCTGCAGCGGGGGCTTATCGCCCTGGAAGACGCGGCCTACGCCGCCAACCGGATGCTGGCCCAGCTGCACCTGCGGGAATTTACCCCGCAGGCTGTGGAGGAGGAGCTTCCCTATCCGGCAGAGCCTTTGGAAGCCCTGTGTGAGTACGCCGCCCAGGCGGGGCTCATCGACCCGGACACCCAGGACGCCCGGGACCAGTTCGACACCGAGCTGATGAACTGCCTGATGCCCCGGCCCTCCGAGGTGGTGAAAAAATTTTATGACCTGTACAGGGAGGACAAGCAGGCCGCCACGGACTATTACTACGGTTTGAGCCGCTCTTCCAATTACATCCGGGTGGACCGGATCGAGAAGGACAGGATGTGGACCGCCCCCACCGAGTATGGGGACTTGGTCATCACCATCAACCTCTCCAAGCCGGAGAAGGACCCCAAGGCCATTGCCGCGGCCAAGAGCGCGCCCCAGTCCGGCTATCCCAAGTGCGCCCTCTGCCGGGAGAACGAGGGCTATCTGGGCAGCGCCAACCAGGCCGCCCGGGGCAACCACCGGCTCATCCCCCTGGAGCTGGGGGGCGAGCCCTGGTTCTTGCAGTATTCCCCCTATGTGTATTACAACGAGCACTGCATCGTCCTCAGCCGGGAGCACCGGCCCATGAAGGTGAGCCGCCAGTCCATGGCGCGGCTGCTGGAGTTCGTCACCCGGCTGCCCCACTACTTTGTGGGCTCTAACGCGGACCTGCCCATCGTGGGGGGCTCCATCCTCACCCACGACCACTTCCAGGGCGGCCACTACGAGTTCCCTATGGCCAAGGCCCCTGTGCGGGAGAAGGTGGACTTCCCCGGCTTTGAGGACGTGGAGGCGGGCATCGTCCACTGGCCCATGAGCGTCATCCGGCTGCGCGGCAAAGAGCCCTCCCGGCTGGTGGACCTGGCGGACAAGGTCCTCACCGCCTGGCGGGAGTACAGTGACGAGAGTGCGGACATTCTGGCCTACACGGACGGCACGCCCCACAACACCATCACCCCCATTGCCCGCCGCCGCGGGGAGGACTACGAGCTGGATTTGGTGCTGCGCAACAACCGCACCACCCAGGAGCACCCCTTGGGATTGTTCCATCCCCATGCCGAGTACCACCACATCAAGAAGGAGAACATCGGCCTTATCGAGGTGATGGGCCTGGCCATTCTGCCGCCCCGGCTGCTGACGGAGACCCAGCTGCTGGAGCAGGCCTTGAAAGAGCCACAAAAGGCGGCGGAGATCATGGCCCGGCCGGAAATGGAAAAGCACCAGGCCTGGTATGAGGAGCTGAAGGCCGCCGGCGCCGGAGAGGGCGACGCCCAGCGGGCCATTCAGGAGAGCATCGGCGTCATCTTTGGAAAGATCTTGGGCAACGCCGGTGTGTACAAGGATACCGAGGAAGGGCGTGAAGCCTTCCGCCGGTTCTGTAAGAGCCTGTGAGAGTCCTCCGGCCTCTGGGGTGGCGGGAGCGGCTGTGGTGCCTGTTCCTGCCCGCCCGGTGCCTGTGCTGCGGCAGGGCAGTGCGGCCGGAGAGGCTGTTTTGCCCCGGCTGCGTCCCCGCCCTGCCCAAGGAGCCTCTCTCCCGGGAGTTCCCCCTCCCCGGAGGAGGCTCTCTGGTTGTTGCGGCCTGTTTCCCCTATGAAAAGGGCTTCCGCCGCACCCTGCACCGGCTGAAATTCCAGGAGGAGCGGGCCCTGGCCCGCCCTTTGGGAACGCTTATGGCAGAGGCCGCCTCCTCCCTGGGGGAAGAGCTTGACGGAGTGACCTGGGTGCCCATGTCCCCTCAGAAGCTGCGCCGCCGGGGCTACAACCAAAGCGAGCTGCTGGCAAAAGCGGTGGCCAAAGAGCTGGGCCTTCCCGCCTGGGACCTGCTGGAGCAGGTGCGGGAGACGGACACCCAGCACAGCTTAACCCGCGCCCAGCGGGCGGACAACGTGCGGGGTGCCTACCGGGCCAAGAGCGCCACGCTGGGAAAACGGGTGCTTCTGGTGGACGATATCGTCACCACAGGGGCCACCCTGCGGGCCTGCGCTCAAGGGCTGTACGGGGCAGGGGCCCAGAAGGTCTGCGCCGTCTGCGCGGCCAACACCGCCTTCAGCCGGCGGGAGGAACTTCCTCCGGCGGAGCCGGAGGAGGATATGTGAAAGGAGGGTGCCCATGCTGCACCGCTATTCCAGAGAGGAGCTGCTCATCGGGGAAGAGGGGCTGAATAAACTGCGCCGGGCCCGGGTGGCCGTGTTCGGCATCGGGGGCGTGGGGGGCTATGTGGTGGAGGCCCTGGCCCGCAGCGGTGTGGGCGCCCTGGACTTGTTTGATGGGGACACAGTGGCCCTCACCAACATCAACCGGCAGATCATCGCCCTGGAAAACACCGTGGGCCGCCCCAAGGTGGAGGTGGCCCAGGAGCGGGTGCTGCTTATCGACCCCCAGTGCCGGGTGGAGGCCCGCCAGCTGTTCTTCTCCCCGGAAAACGCCGGGGAAGTGGATTTCTCCTGCTATGACTATGTGGCCGACGCCATCGACACGGTGACCTCCAAGATCGAACTGATCCTCCGCTGCCGCCAGGCCGGGGTGCCGGTTATCAGCTGCATGGGGGCGGGGAACAAGCTGGACCCCACCGCCTTCCGGGTGGCGCCCATCGAAAAGACCAGCGTGTGCCCCCTGGCCCGGGTCATGCGGCGGGAGCTGAAAAAACGGGGCGTCACCGGGGTGAAGGCGGTGTACTCCACCGAGGAGTCCCTGGCCCCCGCCGCCGCCCAGGAAGGGGACGTGAAGGGCACCGCGGGCCGCCCCACCCCCGGCAGCATGGCCTTCGTGCCCAGCGTGGCGGGGCTGATCTTGGCCGGGGAGATCGTAAAGGACCTGCTGGGCGGCCAGTGATCCGTTTGAGAAGAGAGAAAGGAGCGTTCCATGGAACAAGATAAAGTGATCCCTCTGGACACCCAGCGAAGGCTGGTGGCCTATCAAACGGCAAAATCCTGGGAAGAGGTGCCCCATGTGGCCTATCTCTACGAGCCGGACGCTACGGAGCTCTACCAGGCGTACCTCCGCCGGCGGGAGGAGCTTTCCGGCCAGGGGCTGCGGCTGACCTTGAACACCCTGTTGCTGAAAGCCGTGGCAGAGGGCCTGAAAGCGGCGCCCCTGCTGGAGATCCTGCCGCCCCAGGTGTTCGCGGTGGGGATTTCGGCCCTTCAGGAAAAGCCCGGCGTTTACACGGACCAGCGGGGGGAGAAGGCCATCGGGGTCCGCCGGTATCTTCCCATGTGCCTGGCCTTTGACCACCGGGTGATGGACTTTTCCGGTTTGGTGCCGTTTTTGAAACGAATGGATGAGATCTTCGCCAGCCCCGCGGAGATTGGGACCTGGTGACCGGCAGAACAGGAGGGACGCCATGAACACGCCTGTTTTTCAAGCGGGGGAGTTTTCCCTCCCCCTGGACCGGACCTATGTAATGGGCATTTTGAACGTGACCCCGGACTCCTTCTCCGACGGGGGGGAATACTTGGACCCCACCGCCGCCCTGGAGCGGGCTTTGGAGATGAAGGCGGAGGGGGCCGGCCTCATTGACGTGGGGGGGCAGTCCACCCGGCCGGGGTATACGGCCATCTCCCCGGAGGAGGAGTGGGAGCGCATCCGAGACGTGCTGCCCGCCCTGGTGAAAAAGACCGGCCTGCCCATTTCCGTGGACACGTTCTACCCCTGGGTGGCCCAGCGGGCTCTGGAGGCAGGGGCCTCCATTCTCAACGATGTGACGGGCTTTGGGCCGGAGATGCTGGCGGTAGCGGCGGGCTCCCGCTGCGGATGCGTCGTCATGGACCCGGGCACCACCGGCGGGGATATCTGCGCCCGGGTGAGGGGCTTTTTCCTGGACCGGCTGGAGGCGTCCCAGAGGGCTGGCATCGCCCGGGAGCGGCTCTGCTTTGACCCCGGCGTGGGCTTTGGCAAGACCGTGGAGGAAAACCTGGATCTGATTGCCCACGTGGAGCGCACCAAGGTGGAGGGCTGCGCCTTTTTGATGGCGGCCTCCCGCAAGCGGGTGACAGGGGCCCCCTGCGGCAACCCGCCCTTCCAGGAGCGCTTGCCCGCCACCCTGGCGGCCCACACGGCGGCCATCTTGGGCGGGGCGGACATGGTGCGCGTCCACGACGTGAAAGAGGCCGTGCAGGCGGCCAAAATGGCAGACGCCCTCAAGGGCGCGTGACACAAGTTTGGAGAAGGGGGCAATCCTATGGACACCATTCACATCAAGGGGCTGCGGCTGTTTGCCTATCACGGCGTAAACCCCGAGGAAAAGCGGGACGGCCAGACCTTTGTGCTGGACCTGCGCCTGGGGGCGGACCTCTCCCGGGCGCGGCGCAGCGACCGGCTGGAGGACACCGTCAACTACGCCGCGGTGGTCAAGGCGGTGCGGGCGGCCTTTACCGCCCAGAGCTTCGACCTCATCGAGCGGGCGGCCCAGGCTGTGTGCGACGCCGTGCTGGAGGGCTTCCCCCAGGTGGAGGAGGTCAGCCTGCTGCTGCAAAAGCCAGAGGCGCCCGTCTCCGCGGAATTTGACTATATGGCGGTGGAAATCACCCAGCGCCGGGAGGAGGCAGCGAAATGCAAGTAGTGTTGGGCCTTGGCACCAACCTGGGGGACCGGGAAGCGAACCTGGCCCGGGCCTTGGACGCCCTGGAGCGCCTGGAGGGCACCCAGATTGTGAAGCTATCCAATTTGTACGAGACAGAGCCCTTTGACGTCATCAGCCAGCAGGAGGACTACCTCAACTGCTGCGTGCTGCTGGAGACCAGCCTAAAGCCCCAGCGCCTGCTGGAGCACTGCCTGGAGATTGAGCAAAGCCTGGGCCGGGTGCGGCTGGAGTACCACGGCGCCCGCACCATGGACATCGACATTTTGCTGTGCGAGGGCTTTTCCTCGGACACCCCCCAGCTGACCGTGCCCCATCCCCACATCCGGGAGCGGGCCTTTGTGCTGGTGCCCCTGTCGGACTTGTTCCCCCTGCACAGCGCCTTTGGCTATGCGTTCCACGAGGCCTACGAGGCGGTGGACAAGTCCGGGGTGGCCCTGTATAAATAGGAGGACGGTATGGAACGGATTTTGGTGATTGGCAGCCCCGGCAGCGGGAAGAGCACCTTTTCCCGGGCGTTGGGAGAGCTGACCGGCCTGCCCCTCATCTATCTGGACCGGCTGTTTTGGAACGCGGATAAAACCACGGTGGAGAATAAAGTATTTGACCAGCGGCTGGAGGAGGCCATGGCCCGTACCCCAAGCTGGATTATGGACGGGAACTACAGCCGCACCTTGGCGCGCAGGCTGGCCCGCTGCCAGCGGGTGTTCTTTTTGGACTATCCGGTGGAGGTCTGCCTGGCGGGGGTGCGCGCCCGCAGGGGAACCGTTCGTCCGGACATGCCCTGGGTGGAGACGGAGGAGGACCCGGAATTCATGGACTACCTCCGGGACTTTCCCCAGCAGCAGCGGCCGAAGATCTTGGCCTTTCGGAAGGCAGCCCCGGAAAAGAAATGGGTGGTGTTTCGCTGCCGGGAGCAGGCGGACGCCTACCTGCGGGGGCTGAGAGAGGGAAAAACAAGCATACAACAATAAAAAAGGACCCGCCGTGCCTTCGGCGGGCCTTTTTTTCTGTTTTAAGCGGGGGCGCTGGGGCGGTACTCCATCAGCCAGCAGTCCTCCCACACGCCCTCGTGAAGCTCGTGCTGGGGCAGGAATTTCACCTTGCGGAAGCCGCAGGCCTCGTAGCAGCGCAGGGCCCGGGGATTGTTGGCGTGGGGGTCCAAGATGACGGCGGCGGCGCCCTCCTCCTGGGTGAGGCGGCGCAGCACCAGCGCAAGGAACCGCCGGCCTATCTGTTTGCCCCACAGCGCCGGCTCCCCGATAAACTGGTCTATGCCAAAAAGGAGCTCCCCCGGCTGATAGGGGTAGTGGTACTCCTGGCACAGCTGGGCGTCCAGCTGGTAGATTTGGATGTAGCCCACCGGCGCACCCTCAAACTCCACCAGGCAGCGGCGGGCGCCCTCCTCGGGGGCGTAGAAGTCCTCTTGGATTTTCTCCGGTGTGTAGGCCATGTCCCGGCCGCCGTAAAACGCCAGCACCTGGGGGTTTCGCATCCAGGTGAGAAGCAGGGGTGCGTCCTGGGGGCGGAGGGGCCGCACCGCCACCGGGCCCTCCCGCAGGATGAAAGGTTCCATAGGCTGACCTCCTTACTTGATTTCTGTGTTCAGTATAGCACAGCAGGCTTTCCGGCGCAAGGCGCTGCCGGAGAAACGAAACTTTGCAAAAAGACCAGTTTTTTGCTGAAATACTGGAGAAATGGCCGAAAACAAGTTCGGTTTCCGTTCTATTCTTGCATTTGCAAAAAAGAAGCGTATAATAGCACACTGGAGTAATTTTTAACAAATTGTGAAAACAGGAGGGATGGGCATGGAAGGCGGATATGGGTTCCTGTTGGACCTTGCCTTAATTTTGCTCTCGACAAAGCTGCTGGGGCTTCTCACCCAGCGGTTCCAGCTGCCCCAGGTGGTGGGCGCGCTGCTGGCCGGCCTCATTTTGGGCCCAGCTGTGTTAAACGTGATTCAAGAGACGGAATTTATCAAAGACACGGCGGAGATAGGTGTCATTGTGATGATGTTCTGCGCCGGCATGGAAACAGATGTAAACGAGCTGAAGCACAGCGGCAAGGCGGCCTTTATCATTGCCCTCATCGGCGTGCTGGTGCCCATTGGCGGCGGCTTTGCCCTGGCCTATTTCTTCAACCAGCCCGGCGTCATCGAATCGGACGCCACCACCCCTGTGTTCCTGCAAAACATGTTCATCGGCGTTATCCTCACCGCCACCTCGGTGAGCATTTCCGTGGAGACCCTGAAGGAGCTGGGCAAGCTGAAAACCCGCTCGGGCAACGCCATTTTGGGCGCTGCCATCATCGACGACGTGCTGGGCATCATCGCCCTGACCATCATCAGCAGCATGGCCGATTCCAGCGTAAGTATCGGGATTGTGCTGCTGCAGATTTTGGGTTTCTTCGTCTTTGTGGCGGTGGCAGGCTTCCTGTTCTACAAGTTCTACATCCACTGGGTGGTGAAGGCGGAAAAGGGCATGCACCGCCATGTGATTATCGCCTTTGTGTTCTGCCTGCTGATGTCCTACATCGCGGAGGTGGCCTTTGGCGTGGCGGATATCACCGGCGCCTTCTGCGCGGGCGTGATTATCTCCATGACCCAGCGCAGCCAGTACCTCAACTCCAAGTTTGACGTGCTCAGCTACGCCTACCTTTCCCCCCTGTTCTTTGCCAGCATCGGCCTGCAGGTGACTTTGCCGGAGATGACCCCGGCCATCGTCTGGTTCTCGGTTCTGCTCATTGTGGTGGCGGTGCTCACCAAGGTGGTGGGCTGCGGCCTGGGCGCCAAGCTGTGCCACTACCAGAACTACCAGGCGGCCCGCATTGGCGTGGGCATGATTTCCCGGGGCGAGGTGGCCCTGATTGTGGCCAGCAAGGGCATGGCCCTGGGGCTGATGGGCAACAACTTCCTGGGGCCGGTGATTTTGATGGTGGTGGCCACCACCATTGTCACCCCCATCCTGTTGAAGTTCGTTTTCCGCTGGGGCCCGGCCAACACGCCCCCCGTGGAGAAGGGTTTCTCCGAGAACTACGCCCAGCTGGGCGCGCTGCGCAGCGGCATCGGCGTCAAGGAAATGGCGAAAAAGGCCCAGGCGCAGGCCGCCCAGGAACGGAAGGCCTCTTCCAAGAAAACAAAATAAAGTTCCGGCCTTGCCGGAAAACAAGGGCCCGGGCACTGCCCGGGCCCTTGTTTTCCCATTCATCCAGCGGCGGCTCCCCCTCTAGGAAAGTGAACAGGGTCCGGCAGCTCCGGCAGTAATAGGTGATGGGCGGGTCCTGGGCAAAAAATCCCATGAGAAAAACCCTTCCCAGCGCGATACCCCGTTTTTCTCGACGCCGGAGGGGGTGACAAGGCCCCTTTTCAGAGGGCCCCCCTCCCGGAAGCCAGTACACACCGCGGCCCCCGGGGGCCAGCAAGACGCCGTTTTCCATTTCCTTCCCGCAGCGCCCCTTCTGTCCACAGGGGCTTTTTCCCTTCCATGAGAAAGGCCCCTCTTTTTGGAAAAGCAGCGTGTCAGACCTCGGTAAACTCCATCATAAGCCCGTTGGGAAGAAGCTTGGAGAGAACGTGGTAGAACTTGTAAAAGGCCCCCTTGGTGTAGGTCATCTTCCCACGTTTAGCCGCCCGCAAAGAGCCCTCCGCCACCTCCCGGGGGTCCACCCGGGGCAGCTTGTCAATCAGGCGGGATTTCCCCTCGGGTACGCCCGCCACGTTCCAGAAGGCCGTGTCCATGGGGCCGGGGCACACGGCGCACACCCGAATGCCCCTGGGCCGCAGCTCCTCGTGAAGCGCTTTGGAAAAGGCGGATACATA
Organism: uncultured Oscillospiraceae bacterium; assembly: GCA_900543555.1. Lineage (GTDB taxonomy): Bacteria > Bacillota > Clostridia > Oscillospirales > Acutalibacteraceae > Acutalibacter > Acutalibacter stercoravium. The sequence continues at coordinate 10,111 of UQRL01000029.1, forward strand.
GGCCTTGGTGGCGCAGTAGACAGTCATCCGGGGGGTGGGGGCAAAGGCGGCAATGGAGGCGATGTTCAGCACCAGGCTGTCATCCAGCATATAGGGAAGGCACAGCCGGGTGATGCCCGTCAGGGCGCGGCAGTTCAGGTCCACCATGCCGGTCTGGGATTCCCGGTTGGAGGTAAAAAAGTCGGTGCACTTGCCATAGCCCGCGTTGTTTACCAGTACCTTGATCTCCGGCTGGTTTTCCTTTAAGAGCTTTTCAAAAATTTCCAGGCTCTCCTCCTCTCCCAGGTCCAGGGAGATGGCGGCGATGGTCTTGTCCGGGTGCTCTTGGGCAATTTCCTTTAATAGCTCTTTGCGGCGTGCCACCAGCCAAAAGGCGTCCACGCTGGGATATTGATTGATGATTGCGTTGATGTATTCCTTTCCGAGCCCGCTGGAGGCCCCGGTGATGACGGCAGTTACCATGGAAGGACCGGCCCCTTTCTGAAAAAAGCAGTGTTCTACCTTGTATTGTACCCCCTTCCCGGCGGCCCGTCAATGTGGGAGCCGGGCAGAGAGTTCATAATTTTTTTGGAATTTTCTGCTGTTGTCCCCGGCGAGTTTGTGTTATAATGACTACAACCCTGCGTTTGGGGGCTTTCCCCAGAGCGATGAGAACACATAAAGGACGGATGTAATTGTGAAGCACACCAGATGGACAGCGGCGCTTCTGGCGCTGGCGCTTGTGCTCTCCCTGCCTTTTACGGCGGCGGCAGAGACCTTTTCGACGGAGGACTTTTCCCTGGAGATCCCCGAGGGGATGTACACGTTCACCCCGTCCACTCCGGTGGACGACCCCTCTTGGGCGTTGGCGGGAGTGGCCGATGCCCAGGGTAAGCTGGAGGAGTACCGGGATATGGGCGGCGTTGTGGAGATGGTCTCTGAGGATGGCGAGACCTCGATCCTGCTGACCCAGTCCACCACGGACGATTCAGAGAGCATCTTTAACCTGGAGGACCTGACCGAGGAGGAGCAGGCCGAGTTCCTGGACGGGCTGGCTCAGACCAAGACCGATGAGATCCAGCTGGAAAAGAGCTATGTGGAGATCAACGGGCGCCTCTTCTACCGCATTCGGTTCGAGGGCGTCTATCAGGAGATGGGATATAACGAGCTGCTGTACGGCACCATCATCAACGGGTACTCCTTAAATTTGGATACCTATGGCAATTTGGACCCCGTCAGCCAGGAGACGGAGGATTTGATGGTTTCCATTGCGGAAACCATCACCTTCCCAGAGATCCTGGAAAAGCCGGAGATCACCCCCCAGGATACCACCCAGGCCCTGGTCACTGTGGGGCTGCTGGTGGTTTTGATCCTGGTGTTCCTGGCGCCGCTTATCTACTTCCCCATCCGCAACAAGCGGGACAAAAAGCAGAAGGCCCTCTTGACCGAGCGCCTGACGGAATACCACAAGACCCACGGCAACAACGAGACCATCGCCGGAGAGCTGCTGTTTGCCAACTCTACAGAGTGCACCAAGGAGGCCATCCACACCTTCAGCATCTACCAGGCCTACATCAAAAACCTGGGGACCCTGGTGGTGGGCGCGCTGCTGTGCTTGGTCACCCTGGTGATCTCCTTCCTGGTGGACGCGGAGTGGTGGCTGAAGCTGCTCACCTTTGGCGTAGTGGTTTACTACGGCTATAAGATTGTCAGCGCCCCCCATACCCTGGAGAAGATCCAGCGCCGGGTGTTCGACCGGGGCGTTTCCTCCACGGCCCATTACGCGTTCTATGACGAGGCTTTCCGCGTTTCGGGAATCCAGTCTGCCAGCGTGTTCCCCTATTTCCAAATCGTGGACGTGCGCAAGCACGGGCACTATATCTATCTCTATTACGGCCCGGAGAACGCTTACATGGTGGACCAGTTTGGCTTCTCCAAGGGAGAGTTCAGCGACTTTGTCAAATTTATCTCGGAAAAGACCGGGAAGAAGCTGTAAGGAGGCATGCCACATGAACCAACAGCCCATCGGCATCATTGGCGCCATGAAAATGGAAGTGGACGCCATTCTGGCCGCCATGGAGGGCAAGCGGCAGGAGGTCCATGGGAGCATGGCGTTCACAGCGGGCACCCTTTCCGGCGTACCCTGCGTGGCTGTTCAGTGCTCGCCTGGCAAGGTGAACGCCGCCCTGTGCACCCAGGCTTTGGTGGACTTTTTCAGTCCCCGCCTGGTGCTGAACCTGGGCGTGGCCGGCGGCATTGGAGAGGGCGTCCACATTGGGGACGTGGTCATTGCCACCGCCTGTGTGGAGTACGACTTTGACACCTCGGCCCTGGACCAGTGGCCCGCGGGCCAGCTGACCCTTCCCGGCCGGGAGGGGCCCGTGCGGTTCCTGCCCTGTGAGGAGGGGCTGGCGAAGGCCCTGGCCGCCGCCGGGGAGGACCTGTACGGCCGGGCGCACCTGGGGGTGGTTGCCACGGGGGACAAGTTCGTGGCAGACCCCGCAGTGGGGGAGTGGCTGCAAAAGGAGTTTGGCGCCCTGGCCTGCGAGATGGAGGGCGGGGCCATCGCTCACGCCTGCCTGGTGAACCAGGTGCCTTGCGCCGTGCTGCGGACTATCTCTGACAACGCCCACGACAGCGAGACGGTGGACTTTGTGACCTTCGCCCAGGGCTCGGCCCAGAAGGCCCAGGAGCTTTTGCGGAAGGTCCTGCCCCGGCTGTGAGGTGAGCCATGAAGATCTATGACATTTCCCGAGAGGTGTTTTCCGCCCGGGTGTTTCCCGGCGACCCGGTGCCCGGCTTTCAGCCTGTGCTGGAGCTGGAGAAGGGGGCGCCCTGCAGCCTGACCCAGCTCTCCCTGGGCAGCCACAGCGCCACCCACATGGACGCTCCCAGCCATTTTCTTCCGGGGGGGAGAACCATCGACCAGGTGGAGCTCTCCCGGTGCGTGGGCCCCTGCCGGGTGCTTGAGGCCCGTGGCCATTTAAGCGGCGCATGGGCCCGGGCCGTGATGGGCACCGGCGCCAAGCGGGTGCTTCTCAAGGGGGAGGTGGAGATCTCCCTGGAGGCCGCGGAGGAGTGGGCCAAGGGCGGACTGCTGCTTCTGGGCGTAGAAGGCATGACCGTGGGGCCCATGAGCGATCCCGGCCCGGTGCACCGGGCCCTTTTGGGGGCCGAGGTGGCCATTTTGGAGAGCTGCGACTTGAGCCAGGTGCCGCAGGGCGGATATTTCCTGGTGGCGCAGCCCCTGCGCTATGGCGGACTGGATGGGGCCCAGGTGCGGCCCCTGCTGTTAGAGGGCATTGATATCCGGTAAGTGATGAAAAACGGGGGAGGGTCTGTGGCTCTCCCTTTTTCCAGGCATAGAGAAAGGAGAAGGCGATGGACGCGCTGCAAAAAGCCAGAGAGTATTTGGAGCGGGACCCCCTGCTGTATATGGATATGCTGGGCCCCTTGGACCGGGGTATGGTGGAGGTGGTCTCCTTGCGGGAGGACGGCTTGCTGCTGTACAACGGCCCGGGAGAGGCATTCATGCTGGCGGCGGACAGCTTGGAGGCAGGGAAGGCCCTGTGCGCCGGCGTGGAGGCCATGGAGATTGCCACGGCCCACGACGGGGAGACGGGGGCCTTCCTCCGGGACCGGTATCACCTGCCGGATCTGCGGGGCTGCACCCAGGCGGCCTATCTGGAAAAAGAGCCCCTTCCCGTGCCCCCGGGGTTTGAGATCCGCCCCCTGGGGGAGGAGTTCTTTTCTTTGATCCTGGAGAACTACCACTCTTTCACCGACCCGGAGTACATCCACAAGCGCATCGCCGCCGGGGTGATGCACGGGGCCTTTCAAAAGGGGGAGCTGCTGGGCTTTATCGGCATGCACTCTGAGGGCAGCGTGGGTATGCTGGAGGTGCTGCCCCAGCACCGGCGCAAGGGGGCTGCCACCGCCCTGATGGCCTTTATGACCAATTTCTGCCTGGAACGGGGATGGGTGCCCTTCTCCCAGATCTTCCACGGGAACGAGGCCTCTCTGGCGCTGCACCGCCGGCTGGGCTGGGCCCTGAGCCAACGCCCCCTGTATTGGGTCATGCCAGAGTGAGCGAAGATTTAACTTGACAGGGGCCGCGCCGTTGGATATGCTGGAGAAAAGGGTCTTGCCCGCCTGGAAGGGGAGCGATGTTATGAGAACGCTGGTCATTTACTATTCCAAAACAGGCTTCGCCAAGCGCTACGCCCAGTGGCTGGAGGAGGACCTCGCCTGCCGCTGCGTCCCCTTTTCCCAGCGGGACAGCGTGGACCTGGCCGCCTATGACAAGGTGGTGTTCGGCTCCAGCGTCCACGCCGGGGGCATCCGCAAGCTGGGGTGGTTCAAAAAGCAGCTGCCCCGGCTGCGGGGCAAGCGGCTGGCGGTGTTTTTCACCGGGGCCATGCCTCCCGAGGAGCACACCGTGGAGCAGTGCGTGGCCCAGAACCTGACCCCGGAAGAGAGGCGGCAGGTGCGGGCATTCTACCTGTGGGGCGGCCTGAACTACGAGGCCATGGGCCCCGTGGACAAGTGGATGATGGGCGTATTCCGCAAAATGCTGGCCGGGAAAAAGGATCCCTCCCCAGAGGACCGGATGGCCGCCCAGATGGTGGCCTCCTCTTATGATAAGGCGGAGCGCAAGTACCTGGAGCCCCTGGAGGAATACCTGCGGGGATGAGGCTTCTCCCCCTGGAACAAAAAGAAAGGCCGCCCAAAAGGGCGGCTTTTTTCACAGGCTGGCGTTTTTTCAATAGTAGCGCACCACGGCGATGACCTTGCCCAGCACAGAGGCGTGGTCGGAGTAGATGGGCTGGAAGTCCGGGTTTGCGGGCTGCAGGCGCACGCCCTCCTTTTCCCGGTACAGGCGCTTGACCGTGGCTTCATCGTCGATCATGGCCACCACGATCTCCCCGTCGTCCGCGGTGGAGACCCGCTCGGCCACCACATAGTCCCCGTCTAAAATGCCGGCGTCCCGCATGCTCAGGCCGCTGACATGCAGGGCAAACAGCTCCTTGCCCGCCTTGGGAGGGAAGGGGATGTAGCCCTCGATGTCCTCCACCGCCAGGATAGGCATGCCCGCCGTGACCTTGCCCAGAATGGGCACCTGGGCGGCAGGGGACTCCCCCTCCACCCGGATGGAGCGGTTCAAGCCTGCCTCTCGGGTGATGTAGCCCAGGCGCTCCAAGGTCTTCAAATGGGCGTGAACCGTGGAGGTGGAGCGCAGCCCCGTGGCAGCGCAGATCTCCCGCACCGTGGGGGGGACGCCCCCGGACACCTTCTGCCGGAGGAAATCATAGACTTTCTGCTGGCTTTTCGTGAGATGCTCCATACCCGCGCCCCGCTTTCCTGGAATGGTTTTCTCTATTATAGCACAAGATGAAGCGCTTCGCAAACATTTGTTTGCGAAAAAACGGAGTTTTTGCGGGAAATCCGATGCATTTCACCCCCCTGAAAAGTTCACAAAATCGGAAGAAATTCTTTAAGGTTTATTCACAGCGCCGTAACAACTCTCCCGGAATTTTTGGGTATAATAACAGCGTACTCAAAAGAAATGGACCGCACCTTTTCTTGAGATACATGTTCTACCCTCCTCAATAATACCCCTCAAGCTAAAGAGAGGCCCCCGGCAGCGGAAGTTGCCGGGGGTTTCTCTTTCTTTGCTGCATAAACCCGTTCCAACAGGCCCAAAATACCTGTGCGACCGTATTTTGAGCCGAAAGGAACGTGTGATATGAACGGAAAACGCTTTACGGAGGAAAAGACCCGGCGCAGCGGATTTTACCTGGCGCTAGCGGTGTGCCTGGTGGCGGTGGGCGTCGCCGCGTGGAGCACCTATGACGCGGTAAACAGCTATGTGGAACCCACGACGGAGGAGTCCTCCCTGGCCAGCCAGCAGGCAGAGGATGTGCGGGAAAACCCAGAAGAGGCGAACGCCCTAACGAACGTCTCCAGCCAGGCGGAGAGCGCTGCCTCTCAGGCGGCCGATCCAGAGGATACGGAAAATGACGACCCGGAAGCGCCCCGAACCTCCTCCTCCCAGCCCGCCCAGGAGACGGCGGGAGAGGTGGCCCAGCAGGCAGAGCCCTCTCCGGAGAGTCAGGCTCCAGAGAGCAGCCCATCCTCAGAGAGCAGCCAGGCCCCCCAGGTGCCCGCCAACGCCCCTCTGTATGAGATCAGCGCGGAGATGATATGGCCCGTTGAGGGCGGCGAGGTGCTGCATGCCTACAGCGCCGGGGCGCCGGTGTATTCCCAGACCATGAAGGATTGGCGCATCCACACAGGGCTGGATATCAGCGCCCAGCCCCAGGCCCCGGTGATGGCCTGCGCCAACGGCCAGGTGCGGGAGGTCTACACCGACAGCATGCTGGGCAACGTGGCCCTGATTGAGCACGGGGACTACCTGTTCTACTACTGCGGCCTGGGGGAGGACTTCCAGGTGGAGGCCGGGGATGTGGTGGCCATGGGCCAGCAGATCGGCGTGGTGACGGCCGTGCCCTATGAGGCGGCCGAGGAGCCGCACCTCCACATAGAGGTGCGCCGGGACGGGGTGGCGGTGGACCCCCAGCCCCTGCTGGACAACGCCCAGTAAGCCGGAAAAAGGCGGAGCTGCCCCAAAGAGGCGCTCCGCCCTTTTTTATTTGAGAGCCTGGTATTTCTTTTTGGTGGCCAGCCCGCCCCGAATGTGGCGCTGGGCCTTGTTGACGGCCAGCACGTTTTTCACGTCCCGGTACAGGCCGCTGTCCAGGTATTTCAGGCGCTGGGAAACGTCCTTGTGCACCGTGCTCTTGCTGACGCCGAACTGCTTGGCGGCCCGGCGCACGGTCGCTTTGTTTTCCACAATGTATTCGCCGAGCCTGGTGGCCCGGTCGTCGATGACACGGTCAGACATATGCACCCCTCGCTTCCAATGTGTTTATACATATGAAAGCGGGGGAAGGGTTAGTACAGGGGAATGGCGCCGGAGGCGTTAGATGTGGCGCTCAAACCATTGGGTGATCTCCTGCAGCCGGCGGATGCGGTGCCGTGGTTTGCCGCTGCGGGAGAGCTCGTGGTTTTCCCCGTGGAAGATGATCATGCGGGTCTCCACGCCCCGCTGCTGCAGGGCGGCATACATTTGATACCCCTCGGACAGAGGGCAGCGGTAGTCTTCGTCGCTGTGGAGGAACAGGGTGGGGGTGGAGCAGTTATCCAGGTACTTTAAGGGGGAGTGTTCCCACAGCTTTTCCATGCTGTTCCACACGTTGTCCCGGGCGCCCAGGCCCATTTGATCCCGGGCAAAGTCCTCTCCAATGTCCGAGGTAAACCCAAAGCCCACCCAGTTGGCGATGGAGCGCTGGGACGCGGCGGCGGCGAACCGGTGGGTGTGGCCGATGATCCAGTTGGTCATAAAGCCGCCGTAGCTGCCCCCGGTGACGCACAGCCGCTTCTCGTCGATTTGGGGATACTTTTCCAGCACACGGTCCGTAAAGGCCATCAGGTCGTCGTAATCAATGGTGCCGTATTTTCCCCGCAGGTCGGCAAACTGGTTGCCCCGGCCGTCTCCGCCCCGGGGGTTGGTAAAGAACACAAACCAGCCCTGGCTGGCCCAATACTGCATCTCGTGGTAGAACACCTCGCCGTAGACCGTTTTAGGGCCGCCGTGGATATCTAAAATGGCGGGATAGGACTTTTGCGGGTCAAAGTCCTTGGGCAGCAGCACCCATCCCTCCAAATCCACTCCATCGTTCTCGTAGGGAAGGGCCTGGGGCAGGGCCACATACCGGCCGGCAAGCACCTTCTCGTTCAGGGTGGTGAGCTGGTCCCGTTCCTGGGCCTGGCAGTCCCAGCGGTACAGCTCTTGCAGCTTCCCGTCCTGCATGCCCACAAAGTACAGGGAACCCTCCGCCGCGTCGATGCAGTCCACCGAGCCGGCCTGGGTGTACACGGGGCGGATTTCCCCAGCCTCTTCCAGGCAGTACACCTGAGAGGCGCCCCCCAGGGTGGTGACAAAGTACAGCTTGTCCCCTTCCTGCACCCACTCCCGGCCGCCGCCCAGGCGGCAGTCGCTGCCCACAGAGGAGCCCAGGGCGTCCTCATAGGGGGCCAGCAGGGCCACTTGGCCCGAGGCGGGGTTCAGGGTGTAGAACTGGGCGTTCTCGTTGAGGCCGTAGCGCTTGCCATCGGTGGCCAGCAGCAGGATCTTCTCCCCCCACCAAAGGGCGTCGTACAGGTCGTAGGCGCGGGGCTTTAACAGCTCGGTGGTCCGGCCGGTCTCCCGGTCATATACATACACCCCAGACTTGTTCTTCCGCTTTACGGTGTAGCTTTGGCCGGTAAAAAGCACCTGTTTCCCATCGGGGCTGAGGTGGGCGCTGCCGGTGGAAAAGGCCTCTTTTGTCACCCGCGTCAGCTTTCCAGAGGACTCTTCGTAGAGGAAGAGGGCGTCCCGGTGCTTATTGACGTAGCCCGCCCCGTTGAAGTAAAAGGGCATCTCATCCAGCACCTGGTAGTCCTTCTCCTCCTTCTTTTCCTTCAAAAGGGCCTCTTTGGCGCCGCCCTTGAGCTGGTGCGCCTTGGAGAAGCGAAGGTCCCAGTCCACGGCCAGCAGGTACACGCCCTCGTCCGCCTTTTCCAGCAGAGAGGCGGAAAGGGGCACTTCAAAGGCCTTTTGGGCCTCGCCGCCCCGAAGGTCCAGGCGGTAGAAGGCGGTGTGCTCCTCGCCCGCCTCCGCGCGCTTTTTCTGCTCCGGGTCCCTGGTGGACTGGAACAGCAGGGTGTGGGGGCCGTCCCACAGGAAGCCGCCGGTCTTCCCGTCTGTGGTCAGGGGGAAAGCCGGTCCGTCCAGGGGCTTGAGCCACAGGTCTTTCCGGTAGGAGTTCTCCTCCACGTCCGCCTGGGCGGTTAAAAAGGCCAGCTCTCCCAGCGGGCCCCGGCGCAGGCCGGAGAGGAATTTGTATTGGGTAAACAGGTCCATGGTAATGGGTTCCAATGAAATCATCCTTTCTAAAACGGGAGTATGGCTCCATTATAGTGCGGATTGGGAGAAAGGACAAGGGGCCATGGTCCCCACTCTGCAACATCCTGCAAAAAAATGAGGCTTCCCCCTTGACAGCGGGCGCGTTCCTGTGTATTATAGTGTTGTGGTTAGTTACTTGACTAATTAACTAGAAAAGATAGGAGGCAGCCATGGAACTGGATTTCAATTCGGACCGGCCGATTTTCCAGCAGATTGCCGAGGGGCTGGAGGACGGCATCCTCTCCGGGGCCTTCCCGGAGGAAAGCCAGATCCCCTCCATCACAGAATTTTCCGTGCTGTATAAGATCAACCCTGCCACCGCCCTAAAGGGCATCAACCTGCTGGTGGAGGAGGGCGTGGTCTACAAGAAAAGGGGAGTTGGCATGTTCGTGCAGACCGGCGCGGTGGAAACGCTGCGCGCTAAACGGAAGGAAGGCTTTTACGACCGCTTTGTGGCCAGCCTGGTGGCAGAGGCCAAACGGCTGGGCATCGGCCGGGAGGAGCTGGCAAAGCTCATCGACCGGGGCTTTGCCCAGGGGGAAAAGGAGGAGTTATGAGCATTGTCATTGAAAACGTGAGCAAGCGCTTTGACCAGGTGCAGGCGCTGAAAGATGTGAGCTTTACCCTGGAGGAGGGGAAGATCTACGGCCTGCTGGGACGCAACGGCGCGGGGAAATCCACCCTGCTGAACGTGCTGACCCAGCGCATTTTCCCCGACGGGGGCAGCGTCACCGTGGACGGGGAGCCCATCGAAGGCAACGACCGTGCCCTCTCCAAGCTGTACCTGATGAGCGAGAAGCTCTACTACCCGGAGAACATGAAGGTGAAGGACGCCTTCAAGTGGAGCCGGGTGTTCTACCCGGAATTTGACTGGGAGTTCGCCTGGAACCTGGCCGGGGCCTTCCAGCTGAACACGGGCGCCAAGGTGAGCAAGCTGTCCACCGGGTACAGCTCCATCTTCAAGATCGTGGTGGCGCTGTCCACCAACGCCCCCTATGTGCTGCTGGACGAGCCCGTGCTGGGCCTGGACGCCAACCACCGGGACCTGTTCTACAAAACGCTGCTGGCCCGGTACGCGGAGCGCCCCTTCACCGCGGTGATCTCCACCCACTTGATTGAGGAGATTTCCCACCTGATCGAGGACGTGGTCATCCTGCACCACGGGCAGGTGCTGGAGAAGGGGAACCGGGAGGGGCTGCTTTCCGGGGGCTACACGGTCAGCGGGCCCAAGGGGCTGGTGGAGGCGTACATCCGGGGCAAGCGCCTGCTGGGGACAGACACCCTGGGCGGCCTGATGAGCGCCCACCTGCAGGGCGTGCCGGACCGGGCCTCCCTGCCCCAGGGTCTGGAGCTCTCCAGCCTGGACTTACAGAAGATGTTCGTGCTGATGACCAGCGACCCGGAGCAAACCATTGCCGGGTCCCCCAGAACGTGAGGAGGAGAGGTATGAAACTGAAACAATCCATCCGCTACCAGCTGGCGGACTTCATCGGCCCTGTTATCATCTACTACGGCGTGGTAATCGCCCTGCATATCGTGCTCTGCCTGGCGTGGATTTTCGGTTCCATCAGGGCCTATATGAGCGGAGGACTGTCGGCCTTTTCCACAGTGTTTTTGTTCATCTGCGGGCTTTGTTCCTTCCACGACAACCTGCCCATGCACCTGCAAAACGGCGTCAGCCGGAAGACCATGTACACCGCCTGGCTGGCGGTCACAGGGATTGTGTCAGCTGTTATGGCAGCGGCGGACACGGTGCTGGCCACCCTCATCGACCTGCTGGATCTGCCCATTTGGGGCTATGGCTCCGCCAATTTGTTTCTCACCCTGTTTAACTTGGACAGGCTGGCCTTTGGCCAAACCCTAGTCAACACTCTGTTTTCCATCCTCTTCAGCTTTGTGCTGCTGGCGCTGGCCATGACTTTGGGCTACTTTATTGTGGTGTTCTTCTACCGCCTGCCGGTGAAACTGCGGATTGTGGTGGGGGCCTGCGCGGGATTTCTGCTGTTCTTTGGCCTGCCCGGAGCGAAGATACTCGATACCAACCTGCTGGGCGAGGGGCTGCGGGCCTTCTTCCGCCAATACTTGGAGCCCGTGCTGGAGTTCATCTGGGAGAACCCCTTCGCCCTGATGGGAACCTGGGCCGTGGCGGCGGTGGTGCTCTCCGCCCTCAGCTGGCTGCTGATGCGCCGCACGGCGGTGGCGCGTTGAGAAGCGGCTTCCGCTCTTTTCCCAGAGGAAAAAAGGCATCCGGCCAGAAGGCCGGATGCCCTTTTCTGATTTTGGGTGATGGTTTTTGGCGAATGTGGTGAAAAATATCCGGAAAAAGATTAGAAATTCCCACAAAAGATTTCTTGTTTTTTCTGTGATATAATGTTTCCTGGACAAATTTGACCCAAGAGGGAAACAAGAAGGAAAGGAAGAAAAAGAGTTATGTCTGGAAAACTGACCACGCTGTTTGCCGCCCAGGATATGACCCAGGGCAGCCCCGCGGGGAACTTGATCCGGTTCTCCGTCCCCCTGCTCATTGGCAACCTGGCCCAGCAGCTTTACTCCACGGTGGACTCCATCGTGGTGGGCGCCTATGTGGGGGACGGCGCCCTGGCCGCCGTGGGCGCCAGCGGCCCCATCCTCAACCTGCTTTTGGTGCTGTTCATGGGCATCTCGGTGGGCGCCAGCGTCATGGTGTCCCAGTACTTTGGCGCCCGGGACCGGGAGCGCTTGGAAGAGACCGTGGGCACCACCATTACCGCCACCGTTGTCTCCTCCATTTTCATCATGGTGGTAGGCCCCCTCATCACCCCGCCGGTGATGTCCGCCCTGGGCACCCCTGAGGAGATTTACGACATGTCCTGCACCTACCTGATCATCCTGTTCGCGGGCATCATCGGCAGCGCCTTTTACAACATCCTCTCCGGCGTGCTGCGGGGCCTGGGGGATTCCGTCATGCCGGTGATCTTCCTCATCATCGCCTGCCTGCTGAACATCGTGCTGGACGTGTGGTTTGTGGCGGGCTTCCACTGGGATGTGGCCGGCGTGGCCATTGCCACCATTATCTCCCAGGTGGTCTCTGGCGGGCTGTGCCTTATCCGGCTGCTGCATATGCGGGACGTCCTCCAGGTGAAGCCCTCCCATCTGCGGCCCAAGGCTGCGTTCCTCAAGCAGCTCATCCGGCTGGGCCTGCCCAGCGGATTGACCCAGGCCATCTTCTCCTTCGCCATGATTATCGTCCAGTCCCTGACCAACTCCTTTGGCACGGTGGTCATCGCGGCCAACACCGCCGTGATGCGGGTGGACGGCTTTGCCATGATGCCCAACTTTACCTTTGGCACCACCATGACCACCTACACCGGCCAGAACATCGGCGCGGGCAAGCTGGACCGCTGCGTAAAGGGCACCCGGGACGGCTTGAAGATCGGCCTGAGCGTCTCTGTGGTGCTGGTGACCCTGATCTTGATTTTCGGCCAGTATCTGATGCAGATGTTCACCTCCACCCCAGAGGTCATCTCCACCGGCATGCGGATGCTGCGGATTCTGGCGGTGGGCTACATCGCCATGGGCGTCACCCAAATCCTCTCCGGCGTGATGCGGGGCGCGGGGGACACCATGACCCCCATGTGGATCTCCATTATCACCACGGTCATTATCCGGGTGCCCATCGCCTATGGGTTGGAATTCCTCACCCGGCCCGAGGGCGGCGCCATGGGTTCCGGCACCCCGGACCCCCTGTTTGTGTCCATACTCATCAGCTGGGTTATGGGTGCGGTGATCACCTCCATCGCCTTCCGTATGGGCCGCTGGAAGAAAAAGTCCATTGTGTCCTCCCAGCAGGAAGCGGGCAGCGCGGAAGAGGGGGCTTCTAAGTAAATGGGAAAAACCAGAGAGCTCCGCGGGGCTCTCTGGTTTGCAGCAAAAAAGGCTGGGAGCGCGCTCCCGGCCTTTTTTTGTATGTCCCAAGATTTTAATGGCAGCCCCGCTGCTGGCAGGCGTAGTAGGCGGTGGGATCGGTGGGGTCCCAGGTGTGCCAAGAGGGCAGCTGCAGGCCGCTGGGCTTCTTCAGGGGCCCGTCGGTCTCTGTGGGGGAGATGTACACCTGGGTGCCCAGCTGGCAGTTGTCATAGATCCATTTGGCGTCCCGGCAGTTCAGCCGGATGCAGCCCAGAGAGCGGGTCTGGCCCAGGCGGTTGTACTCCTCCACCTCCAGGTCGAAATTGTTGTAGGTCCAGTTGGGAACGGAGTGGAACAGGTAGCTGCCCTGAATCTGGGTGCACCACTGGGCCCAAGTGTCGCCCACCATCTTCAGCCAGCGGTAGCGGGCGGGGGTGTAATAGGTGCCGGTGGGCGTTCCATAGCCGCAGGAGACCAGCATAGAGCGCACCGGCGTGTTGTACTTGCCCGTAGCGGGGTCCTTGGCGAAGATGATTAAATAGTTGGCGGGTTTGTACACCTTGATATAGTAGGGCCCGCTGACCACCCCTAAGCCGGAGATATCGTTGACCGCGGTGCCGTTTTGATAGTACCGCCGCCAGTCGCCGTCCATCCGGAAGCCGTTGAAAGCCGCGCCGGAAAGGCTGTCGAACACATACTTCACGCCGTTGATAGTGGTCTCTCCCCGGACTACCTTCCGGGTGGCGCTGTCCACATAGTAGAGCTTGCCGTTTTCCCGTACCCAGTGGCTCTCCACGGTGGACTCATCCTTTTCATAGGTGTCCCACACTTCGGCGGTTTCCTCGTCCGCTCCCTCCACATGGTAGGTGTGAGAAGTGGAGGCCTCTACAATGGCGGCATAGCCCCAATGCTCGGGGAACAGGTCGTAGAAGTTCTTCACATCGTCCAGTTCCTTCACCCCGGCGTCCGCCTGGCGGCCCAGCATCTTGTTCAGAATGGTCACCGCCTGAGCCCGGTTCACGGGGGAGTTGGGGGAAAATTCCCCTTCTCCCATGCCGTTGACCCAGCCCAGCTTGTGAGCGGTGTAGATATAGGGCGCCGCCCAGGAGGTGTCCTCCACATCGGAGAAGGGGCTCTCGCCGTACTCCAGGGTGGAGAAGGCCATGGCCATAGTGACAAACTCCGCCCGGGTGATCTGCCGGGTGGGCTTGAAGGTGCCGTCCTCATAGCCGGAGACAACCCCCAGGCCCGCCAGGGTCTCCACGGCGGCGGCATACCAGTCGGTTTCCTTCACATCGGAGAAGCTGCGCTTTTCCCAATCCGTAGAACGCAGCAGCTTATAGAACATGGTGGCCGCCTCCGCACGGGTGACGGCTTTGTCCGGGCAGAACAGGCCGGTGTCATAGCCAGAGATATAGGAGCTGTGGTCCTCCACGTTCCGGCCCCAGCGGGCGGTGTAGGTCACATCCCCCGTGATGGGAAGGGTGGCGGGGTCCACCTTCTCGCCCTTTTCATTGAACCAGCCCAGAATGGCGGCGGCGGGCAGGGGCTGGATTTCCGGCACCAGGGAGGGGATCTGCCCCTCCTCCACCTCCAGGCTGGTGGAGCCAAAGCTGCCCATCTGGAAGGTGACGGTATAGCGCTTTACCTCAGGCGTGGGAGAGGGGGTGGGGCTGGGCGTCTCCGAGGGGGCCGGGGACTCGGTAGGGGAGGTCTCCGGCTGGCTCTCCTCCGGGTCCTGGCTGGGAGAGGGAGTGGGCGTGGGGGCTGTCACGGCAGAGCTTTCCGGGTCCTCCTCGGTGGAGGAGGGAGCTGGGGAGGACTCTGAAATCTGGGAGGACAGGGAGGTGTCCTCCTCCAGGGCTGCGGGGACGGGAGAGGCAGAGGCCTCCTCCGCCTGGGCGGGCAGGCTTCCCAGGGCCAGCAGGCAGCAAAGGGTGAGGCACAACAGGCAGGTGATGAGTTTTTTTGCTTTCGGACGGTGTTTCATAGCGCAGGTCTCCGTTCTATTCAGTGTGTGTGGTTTTGTTTCCTCTATTATAAGGCAAGAACGCCAGGAAGAAAAGAAAAATTTGGTTTACAAAATTTTGCTATTCTGCCGGATTTTCCGGGGATGGGGAAATCCTTCCCGTTTCTTAGACGGGGAGGGGGAGAAAAGGGTGACAGGCCGAAAAAATTTTGCGCTTCCCCCGGTGGCTGTGCTACAATGACAGGGAACATAGCCAGCAGAAAGGAGCGCGCGCTGATGGAGCTTATAGACCAGAGCAGCATTATGAAGGGGATTCTGGACAGCTATCCCTATCCCATTGTCTTTGTGGATGACACCTATACCATCCGCTTCCTCAACCGGTACGCGGAGTACCACTATTACCAGGAGCGGGGCTACGGCCCCCTGCTGGGCAAAAGCATTTTCGACTGCCACGACCAGGAGAGCTCGAAGCAGCGCATCCGGGCGGCCTTTGAGAAGATGAAAAAGGACGGCAAGGAGATTTTCTTAAAGGTCAACGCCCGGAACCAGCGGCTGTATATGCAGCCGGTGCGGGGCGAGTCGGGCAGGCTCATCGGCTTTTTCGAGCGGTTCGAGCTGAACCTGGAGGTGCGGCAGTGAGGGTCTCGGTGCTGGGCTGCGGCCGCTGGGGCACGTTCCTGGCCTGGTACCTCCGCCGTTCGGGCCAGGAGGTGACCCTCTATGGGCGGAAAGGCTCTAAGCGGATGGAGGGCTTGCTGGCCACCCGCACCAACGGGGTGGTATCCCTGCCGGAGGAGGTCCGCCTGACCCAGGATTTGCGGGAGGCATTGCAAAACGATACCCTGGTGGTCTCTGTGGGGTCCCAAAGCCTGCGGGGCCTGTTGGGAGAGGTGCGCGCCCTGGGAGGAGCGGGCCGGCGCTTTGTGCTGTGCATGAAGGGCCTGGAGGCCGCCACGGGCAAACGGCTTTCCGCCATCGTAAAGGAAGAGCTGGGGGAGGATACCCCGGTGGCCGTGTGGCTGGGGCCCGGCCATGTGCAGGAGTTCACAGCGGGCGTTCCCAACTGCATGGTGCTGGACAGCCAGGACGAGGCCCTGCAGGAGGAGCTCATCACCGCCTTTTCCAGCCAGCTCATCCGCTTTTACTATGGCAGGGACATGATTGGCAATGAGATTGGCGGGGCCTCGAAGAATGTCATCGGCATTGCCGCGGGCATGCTGGACGGCCTGGGCCTCTCCTCCCTGAAGGGGGCGCTGATGAGCCGGGGCACCCGGGAGATCGCCCGGCTCATCAAGGCCCTGGGGGGCAACGAGCTCTCCGCCTACGGCCTGTGCCATCTGGGGGACTACGAGGCCACGGTGTTCTCCCCCTACAGCCACAACCGCCGGTATGGAGAGGCCTTTGTCACCGGGGAGCCCTTTGGGGAGCTGGCAGAGGGGGCGTACACCGTGAAGGCCCTGGTGCGCCTTGGAGAGGAGCATGGGGTGTCCCTGCCCATTTGCCAGGCAGTGGACCGGGTGCTCTACCAAGGGGAGGACCCCCGCCGGACCCTGGACGGGCTGTTTTCCCGCAGCCTGAAGCAGGAATTTTAGAGGGGAGCCCCTGAAAATCGCAAGGAGGGAACGTGTATGAAAAAGAAAAAGGAAGAGGGAGGGCCCGCCTCCCTGGAGGAGACGCACTACCGGACCCTGCTGCAGGAGGCCCTCAGCTTTGTGCTGCCAGAGCGCCAGGCCCAGCGCTTTACCGCCATGCTGCTGGAGCGGTTTGGGAGCTTTGCGGGGGTGTTTTTGGCGCCGGAAGAGGAGCTGGCCGCCCTGCTGGGGGAGAAGCGGGCCCCGCGCTACCTGCGTCTGACCACAGAGCTGGCCCGGGCCTATTTGGAGGACAGCTCCCGGGACCTGAAGCATGTCTATGACACGGACTCTGCCGTGGAGCTGTTCCGGCCCAAGCTGTTGGGGCGCACCACAGAGGCTGTGTGCCTGATGCTGCTGGACGGCCAGGCGCGCCTGCTCTATAACGA
This sequence comes from uncultured Oscillospiraceae bacterium, assembly GCA_900543555.1. GTDB lineage: Bacteria > Bacillota > Clostridia > Oscillospirales > Acutalibacteraceae > Acutalibacter > Acutalibacter stercoravium. Next base: position 26,974 of record UQRL01000029.1, read on the forward strand.
CATCCTCTCCGAGGGGTCCATCTCCGCGGTGCCGGTGTATATCCGAAGGCTGCTGCAGCTGTGCATTCGCTATGACGCCCAGCATGTACTGCTGGCCCACAACCATCCCAGCGGCAACGCTGCCGCCTCTCAAAACGACATTGTGGCCACCCGCCAGGTGGAGATGGCCCTGGAAAGCATTGACGCCACCTTGAACGACCACATCATCTTTGCCGGGGATGACTACCACTCCTTTGCCAAAAGCGGCTGGCTGTGGACCGCGAAGCGGGAGGTGCGCCGCCAGCGCCAAGAGGAGCTGCAGGCTTCTCGGGAGGAGGAACGGGAAATCCTGCGGAGAGGCGGGCTGCTGTAAGGCCTCGGCTGGGGGATATTTTGGGGGAAAAGCGGGAAAATTTTTCTCAAAGGCGTTGACAAGGGGGACCGGGTGTAGTAAGATGAAATCCGAATATATGTTCGCATCAATTGGCGGAGAAGGGAGCGGGGAATATGAGCGAGGGAATGGCTGAAAGGTTCCAGCTGGTGTCCAATTACCAGCCCACGGGGGACCAGCCCCAGGCCATCCAACAGCTGGTGAAGGGCCTGAACACAGGCATGAAGGAGCAGACGCTGCTGGGTGTCACCGGCTCTGGCAAGACCTTCACCATGGCAAACGTCATTGCCCAGGTGAACCGGCCCACCCTGGTGCTGGCCCACAACAAGACCCTGGCCGCCCAGCTGTGCTCGGAGTTTCGGGAGTTCTTCCCCAACAACGCGGTGGAGTACTTCGTCTCCTACTACGACTACTACCAGCCGGAGGCCTACATCCCCCAGACGGATACCTACATTGAAAAGGATTCCGCCATCAACGACGAGATCGACAAGCTGCGCCACAGCGCCACCAGCGCCCTGTCCGAGCGGCGGGACGTGATCATCGTGGCCTCTGTCTCCTGCATCTACTCCCTGGGCGACCCCATCGACTACCGCACCATGGTCATCTCCCTGCGGCCCGGCATGGAAAAGGACCGGGACGAGCTCTTAAAAAAGCTGGTGGAGCTGCAGTACGAGCGCAACGACGTGAACTTCATCCGCAACAAGTTCCGGGTCCGGGGGGACGTGGTGGAGATCTTCCCCGCCAACGCCACGGACAAGGCTGTGCGGGTGGAGTTCTTCGGGGACGAGATCGACCGGCTGACAGAGTTTAACCCCCTGACAGGGGACGCCATTTCCGAGCTGAAGCACATTGCCATCTACCCGGCCTCTCACTACATCGTGCCCAAGGAGAAGATGGACAAGGCCATCCGGGATATCGAGCGGGAGATGGAGCAGCGGGTGGACTACTTTAAAAGCGAGGGCAAGCTCATCGAGGCCCAACGCATTGAGCAGCGCACCCGCTACGACATGGAGATGCTCCAGGAGATCGGCTTCTGCAAGGGCATTGAGAACTACTCCCGGGTGCTCTCCGGCCGGGAGCCGGGCAGCGCGCCCTTTACGCTGATCGACTACTTCCCCGAGGACTTTGTGCTGTTCGTGGACGAGTCCCACGTCACCCTGCCCCAGGTGCGGGGCATGTACGCCGGGGACCGGGCCCGGAAGGAGATGCTGGTCAACTACGGCTTCCGTCTGCCCTCCGCCTTTGACAACCGGCCCTTAAACTTCGATGAGTTCTACTCCCACATCAACCAGGCCATTTTCGTCAGCGCCACCCCCGGGGACTTGGAGCTGGAGAAGTCCGCCCAGGTGGTGGAGCAGGTCATCCGGCCCACCGGGCTTTTGGACCCCAAAATCACCGTAAAGCCCACGGACGGCCAGATCGACGATTTGATTTCCGAAATCAACCTGCGGGTGGAGAAGGGCGAGCGGGTGCTGGTCACCACCCTGACCAAGAAAATGGCCGAGGACCTGACGGGCTACCTGGAGGGCTACGGCATCCGGGTGCGGTACATGCACCACGATATCGACACCGTGGAGCGCATGGAGATTATCCGGGATTTGCGCCTGGGCGAGTTCGACGTTCTCGTTGGCATCAACCTGCTGCGGGAGGGCCTGGACATCCCCGAGGTGTCCCTGGTGGCCATTTTGGACGCGGACAAGGAGGGCTTTCTCCGCAGCGGCCGCAGCCTGATCCAGACCATCGGCCGGGCCGCCCGGAACGCCCAGGGCCAGGTCATCATGTACGCCGACGAGGTGACCCCCTCCATGGAGCAGGCCATCACCGAGACGGAGCGCCGCCGGGCCATCCAGGAGAAGTACAACCAGGACCACGGCATCACCCCCCAGACCATCCGCAAGGACGTGGCGGACATCATCGAGATCTCCTCCCACAAGGAGGACGGGAAGAAAAAGAAGAAGCGCTACACCGCCGCCGAGCGCCAGGAGCTGATCCAGAAGTACACCAAGGAGATGAAGGCCGCCGCCAAGCTGCTGGAGTTTGAGCACGCCGCCTACCTGCGGGACAAGATCAAGGAGCTGGAGGGCAGCGGCCCCCTGCCGGGGAAAAAACGCCGGCTGCCCAAGCCCTGAGAGATATGAGGAATTGAAATGGAAATACGGATTCGCCGGGCAGCTTTTTCAGATCTGCCCGCAGCCAAAGAGATGTACGCCGCCCTGGTGGCTCGGATGGACCAAGAGGGCTGGGGCGTGTGGGATGAGACCTATCCCCGGGACTTTGTGGAAAAGGACATAGAGCGGGGCCAGTTTTACCTGCTGTTGGAGGGGGACCGTCTGGCGGGGGCTTTTGCCCTGCCCGCCCACGACAACGGGGAGGGGGACGTGCCCTGGCAGGAGCCTTCTGCCCCGGCCCGCTACCTGTACCGGTTCGGCATCGCTGTGGAGTACGGCGGCCAGGGTCTGGGAAAAACGTCCTTGGGGCTCATAGAGGAGCTGGCCAAGTCCTTTGGGGCCCAGTATCTGAGGCTGTATGTGGCCCACGAAAACCTGCCTGCCATGGGCCTGTACCAAAAGGCGGGCTTTTCCCAACTGCCCGGGGAGTTCGGTGAAGTGCTGGAAGACGGCACCCGGTTGTTCGAGTACGCCTTTGAGAAGCGGTTGTGAGGGATGAAAAGGAGTGTATACCATGAGATTGGACGGCTTCGGCCTGTTCGTTCAGGATATGGGAACGATGATCCGCTTTTACCGGGACGTGCTGGGCTTTGAGATTCAGGAGAGCGAGGACGCGGGTAATGTGTACCTGGTAAAGGACGGCACCCTGTTCCTGCTCTACGGGCGAGAGAATTTTGCCAGGGAAACGGGGAAAGAGTACGGGTACGCTCAGGGTTTGAACGGCCATGGGGAAATCGCCCTGTATGTGGATACCTTTGAAGAAGTGGACCGGGCTTTCGCCCAAGTGGTGGCCAAGGGGGCAGCTCCTGTTTTAGAGCCGGTGACCCAGCCCTGGGGCCAGCGCACCTGCTACGTCGCCGACCCGGAGGGGAATCTTGTGGAGATTGGTTCCTTCAACCGGCCTTTTGGAAGATAAGGAGAGGTTGCCATGAAACGAGAACTGGGCATTGCCCGGTGCGGGCTGGCCTGCTGCCTGTGCGGCGAGAGCGAGCACTGCGCCGGGTGCGATTCTGGGGACTGCCCCGACAAGGACGGGTGCGAGAACCGGGCCTGCTCCATGGAGCGGGGGCTTTCCCACTGCTTTGCCTGTGAGGAGGGCTGCCGGAAGGGGTTGCTGGGGAAAATAAAGCCCTACGGGTTTACCCTGTTCGCCAGACGCTATGGGGCGGAGGAACTGCTGGACTGCTTAGGGCGGAATGAACAGCGGGGCGTGGTCTACCACCGGGAGGGCGTCGTGGGCGATTACGACGGCTTTGCAGATGTGAAAGAGCTGATACGGTTTATCCAAACAGGCGAGAGGAAGGGAGAAGGGAAATGGAACAGCTAGAGCAGAGGGTCGAAACCTTGATAGAGGAAGCCCCCGTATGCTTTATCACATATATCGACAGGGAGGGCTATCCCGTTGCGAAGGCGATGCTCCCGCCCAGGGAGAGAAAGGGCTTTCGGGAGATTTGGTTCTCCACGAACACCTCCTCCCAGAAGGTACGGGCCTTTCGGGAGGACCCCAAGGCCAGCGTGTACTTTATGGACCGGTCCCGGTTCCAGGGGGTGAGCCTGGCGGGCACTGTGGAGGTGCTGGAAACCCCTGAAGTAAAAGAGCGGCTGTGGCGGGAAGGGGACCAGCTCTATTATAAGCGGGGCGTGACAGACCCCGATTATTGCGTTTTGAGATTCACCCCGGCAAAAGGCCGGTATTACGGGGATTTTCAATCGAAGGATTTTACAGTGGACAGCGAGACAGACGATAGGGAAGGAAAAATGCCATGAGCTTAGATAAAATCGTAGTGCACGGCGCCAGGGAGCACAATTTGAAGAATATCGACGTGACCATCCCCCGGGACAAGTTGGTGGTGCTCACGGGCCTTTCCGGCTCGGGGAAGTCCTCCCTGGCCTTTGACACCATCTACGCCGAGGGCCAGCGGCGCTATGTGGAGAGCCTTTCCTCCTATGCCCGGATGTTTTTGGGCCAGATGGAAAAGCCGGACGTGGACATGATTGACGGCCTTTCCCCGGCCATCTCCATCGACCAGAAGACCACCTCCAAAAACCCCCGGTCCACCGTGGGCACGGTGACGGAGATCTACGACTACCTGCGGCTGCTGTACGCCCGCATCGGCATTCCCCACTGCCCCATCTGCGGCCGGGAGATCAAGCAGCAGACCATCGACCAGATCGTGGACCAGGTGCTCTCCCTGCCGGAGAAGACCCGTATCCAGGTGCTGGCCCCGGTGGTGCGGGGCCGCAAGGGCGAGCATGTGAAGGAATTCGAGGCGGCCCGGCGGTCCGGCTTTGTGCGGGCCCGGGTGGACGGCCTGGTTTACGACTTGAATGAGAAGATCCAGCTGGAGAAGAACCGCAAGCACACCATCGAGATCATCGTGGACCGGCTGGTCATCAAGCCGGACATCCGCTCCCGCCTGGCGGACTCCATCGAGACGGCCTCGGGGCTGACCGGGGGCATTGTCATCATCAACGTCATCGACGGGGAGGACATCACCTTCTCCCAGAACTACGCCTGCCCGGAGCACGGCGTCAGCGTGGAGGAGCTGACCCCCCGGATGTTCTCCTTCAACAACCCCTTCGGCGCCTGCAAAAAGTGCACCGGCCTGGGGGTGTTCATGAAGATTGACCCGGAGCTCATCATCCCGGACAAACGGCTGTCCATCAACAAAGGGGGGTTGAAGGCCAGCGGCTGGGCCATGGAGGGCAGCACTATTGCCGCCATGTACATGAAGGGCCTTGCCGAGCACTACCACTTCTCCCTGGACACCCCCCTGGGGGAGCTGCCGGAGGAGATCATCGACATCCTCCTCTACGGCACCAAGGGGGAGAAGATCCGGCTGCGGCGGGAGAGCGAGTACGGCTCCGGCAGCTACACAGCGCCCTTTGAGGGGGTCATCAACAACCTGGAGCGCCGCTTCCGGGAGACCTCTTCCTCCTGGATCAAGGAGGAGATCGAGGCCTATATGAGCGCCGTCCCCTGCGACGAGTGCCACGGCCAGCGCCTTTCCCCCGAGAGCCTGGCGGTGACGGTGGGGGGCATCAACATCAGCGCCTTCTGCGACAAGTCCGTCACCGAGGCGTTGGAATTCGTCAACTCTCTCGAGCTCAACGACCGTGAGAAGATGATCGCCGCCCCCATTTTAAAGGAGATTAAGTCCCGCCTGGGCTTTTTGCAAAGCGTGGGGCTGGAGTACCTCACCCTGTCCCGGGCCTCGGGCACCCTCTCCGGCGGGGAGAGCCAGCGCATCCGCCTGGCCACCCAGATCGGCTCCTCTTTGATGGGCGTGCTGTATATCCTGGACGAGCCCTCCATCGGCCTGCACCAGCGGGACAACCACAAGCTCTTAAACACCTTGAAGAACCTGCGGGATTTGGGCAACACGGTGATTGTGGTGGAGCACGATGAGGACACCATGCGGGAGGCGGATTTCCTGGTGGACATCGGCCCGGGGGCCGGAGTCCACGGGGGCGAGGTGGTCTTTGCCGGGCCGCCCCGGGAGATCGAGAGCTGCGAGGCGTCTCTCACGGGCCAGTATTTAAGCGGCAGGCGGAAGGTGGAGGTGCCGGAAAAACGCCGCAAGGGCAACGGCAAGTTTTTAGAGATCCGGGGTGCCCAGCAGAACAACCTGAAAAACGTCAATGTGAAGATCCCCCTGGGGGAGTTTGTCTGTGTCACCGGGGTGTCCGGCTCGGGCAAATCCTCCCTCATCAACGAGATCCTCTATAAAAAGCTGGCGGCAGAGCTGAACCGGGCCCACGCCCACCCGGGCAAGCACAAGGAGATCCGGGGCCTGGAGCATTTGGACAAGGTCATCCAGATCGACCAGTCCCCCATCGGGCGCACGCCCCGCTCCAACCCGGCCACCTACACCGGCCTGTTCAACGACATCCGAGAGCTGTTTGCCTCTACCCAGGACGCCAAAATGCGGGGCTTTAACGCCAGCCGGTTCTCCTTCAATGTGAAGGGCGGCCGGTGCGAGGCCTGCCAGGGCGACGGCATCATCCGCATTGAGATGCACTTTTTGCCGGACGTGTACGTCCCCTGCGACGTGTGCAAGGGCCACCGCTACAACCGGGAAACCCTGGAGGTGAAGTACAAGGGCAAGAGCATCTACGACGTGCTGGAGATGACCGTGGAGGAGGCCCTGGACTTCTTCCGGGATATCCCCAAGCTGGCGCGAAAGCTGCAGACCGTCTACGACGTGGGCCTGGGCTATGTGAAGGTGGGCCAGCCCGCCACCACCCTCTCCGGCGGCGAGGCCCAGCGGGTGAAGCTGGCCAC